>JALOOP010000128.1 GCA_025454315.1 Oculatellaceae cyanobacterium Prado106 | reverse complement strand
CAAAATTCAGACTCCTAATTCCTCCGTTTGAATGGGTTTCGGCAGCTAACGATAAAATCGGGCTTTCCGTTTTCCTTTCAAAAGGATGAATCAGCCCTATCTAGACAGGCGGGATGCTTACCTTACAATGGTTTGACTCTCATTTGGTTTGACCTTTTGGGAATTCGGCTACTGTCCTGTTCTATCGTTGCTCAGCGAAATCTTGGTTTATTTCGCTGAGCAGGTACCAGCAAGGAAGAAAATAATGGGCGATTGCCTCATCCACTCCCCAAAAATCGGCATAGCTATCTCCCGAACAGATGCAGCCAATCAACAACATTAGTAAATCTTGAAAGGGAAGCTGGGATTGGTCGGCGGTGATGGAGTGGCGATCGGTGTATAGATCATTGATGGCGTATTGTAAGTCGAGCAGGTTGCAGACAATTTTGGGAAAGGTCATGCGGGGATGGTCGGAGATTTCCGGGAGATAGGTGGCCTCGTATTCTTCCAGGAAAATTTGGTGGAGATGGGCGATCGCCCGTTTCAGCGAAACCTTCCAAGCAAGGGTCTGCACGGGATAACCCTGTTCTGCCCAAAGCTGACTCAATTCCATTTCCAAAGGGGATTCTGTGTCGATCGCCAGTTGAATCTCTAAAAGCGGTTTGAGGATACGGACAAAGAGAAAATCCAGGTCAGTCAAACTCAGATCCAACTTGGCGGGTTCCGTTTTGAACAGGGAAGAACTCAGGAGTTGATCGGCGGATTGGGGATTATCCCAGATGAATTTGAATTCTGCCACATCGGCCAGGAGTTCTCCGATTAAATGGGTGAACAGTAGCCCCAGCCTTTGCCGGACTTCCGCTTGGAAAAAGAGACGCGATCGCCCCTCATTCACCTGTACGCGATCGCCCTGCACCTCAAACAATTCCTGACAGGTCAACGGGCCTGCCGAGGTATAGGCGGTTTCACCCGCTCGCAACGGTTCACTACAATTGGCTAGGATGTGGTAATCTCCCCGGAAGTCCGTCAGCAGCCACTGCCAGTGATGTCCCCAAATATCATGTAATAGAAACGCCTCCGCTTTGGCTGTAGGCACGATCGCCACTGATCGACTCAGAGTTTGAAGCACCTGGGACGGGGAACATCCAACAGTTTGGGCGAGGCGATCGCACCATTCTCGATTCACCCGATTCGGATCACAAGCGCCAAAAATGGGGAATCGACGGAATCGCTCAAAGCTAAATTCTCCAAGGCTTTTCAAGAACGATTGCAGGGTAGGATCAGTCTGGGTTTCTAGGATAGAGAAGTCTAAACAGAAGTAGATTTGCAGGTCGGTGTAGATGCAGGCGATCGCATCTTCAGGAACAGGAAAATCACCAAACAAAGAACGGAATCGTTGAAGAATAATGAACGGTTCTGGATTCACACCTTGCCACACAGCTTGCACGATGCGTTTCTGTTGATCGATCTGGGAGTCGATCGCCTGTAGGGATTGCTGGAGATCCTGTTGGAAGGATAGGGGAAGGTCGAAGGTTTGACAGAGGGTGGCGATCGCAGCCGGATCACTGAGAAACGCCGGGAGTGGATCAGGGTGATATTGGCTGAGGGTGGGCGATCGCAACGTTCCCCGCCACTGACTGCCGCCAACCTGACGATAGCGAGTCAGTAGCAGCGTGGCTTTGACAAAGGCTTGGCGAATCGACAGCGGGATTTCTGAGGTGGGGAGGCGATCGCGCTGAACTGCATGGGCATACACCTTGAGTTCTTGCTGAAGTTCTCGCAGGCGAGTTTTCCGACGTTCTAGTAAGTGTTCATCAACGCCTTCCGATGATTGAGTCAACAAACCGATGAGTTGCCAGGTTTCGGAGAGGAGCGATCGGCGTTCAGCATTCATTCTAGGGATACCAAAGTAATGAAAAGTCCCAGTAGTTATATCATCTGCACAAGCTATATCATCTGCAAAGGAATGGAAAAACTACTCTAATTGGGCGGTTCGTCCTTCTTCTCCCATGTTCTGGAGCATTGTTGAGAACTCCGTCCCACAGAACTGACAGGATTCTCCTGCTTGTCATGGACTAACCGATTCTACCCAAAGAACCAGCATTTAACGTATCCGTGAACCAGTATTCCGGCAGACTTTTATAATGAATGACATGCTCAAACATCTTCATTAGCCATTCTTCAAATGAATTGGCGATAGGAGACTCTTTCCAGCTAGAAGGAGGGTAGTCTTGGTTGCAGTCCAAAACAGGGCATTCGTTGTCACGAAGTGTCGCTTGCATTGCTCATCCAATCGTACATAGACTCTCTGAGCAGGGATTAATTGATGCGATAAGTTTGCACGTAGCGGCGCAGCCGCTACGTGCAAACTTATCGCTAGCTTAAGAAACACCTACAGATTTAACGAATAGATGCTGCTACCGAATAATATCGGAGGATAGCGTGTAAAAACCCGTGGCACGTTTTTGATTGCTCGTGGCTCTCAAGATATAGTTTTGATTCTTTTTGGTCGTGAATCGTATCCGAGCGTTGAAGCCTGCTCCACCGTCGTTGTTGAACGCTAACTCCTTTCCTGTTTTAGCATCAATAATTTGCAAATAAGCGTCAAAAGCAGTAGATCTCATTTCAATGGTAATGCGTCCGCCGCTATTGCCATAGATCCAATAGTCATCTTTGAAGGTTCTAGCGCGAGTTGGGTTGCGTGCATCGCTAGAAGTCAACCAGCCATTTAGAACTCCAGCGGCTTTGTAGTTTCTGGTGTTTGGGTTAAACGAGTGGGAGCGTTGGGAGGCAGGTTTGTAGAGGCTTTGGGAAAGACTGGAAGAGGGTGTCAGATTGAGATGTAATCCTCGATCGCCCGACCTGGCAGAAATGCGATCGCTCCACTGAGCAGGCTGCTGATTCATAGAATAAAACATGGGGGTTGTCCCTCCAGAATTTGAGTGGTGTTCAGTTCCTCTGTTAGATCTGGTGAAGACGAGCCTATGCAGTTGCGATCGCGATCGCCCCTTCCTCTAGCGTAAACAGTCTTGAGCCTGAATCGCAGTTTGACCGGAATTAGACCCATTTCAATTGACCGAGATTGGATTTTCTGATTCAGCGATCGCCTGATCCGAAAATAGAGTGCGAGAATAGAAAGTGAATTTTGCAGTGAACTTTGCAGCGATCGCACCTCCCTCCCACCATGAACCACCCCGATTCCCCCGACGATCGCCTCCCCCCCGTCGCCTCCTTCCAGGCTTACCTAGAGCAATTACATCAAAAATACCAGCCGCTCAATCACGGAAAAGTCGCTGATTATATTCCTGAGTTGGCCAAGGCGAGTCCGGATTGGTTTGGCATCTGTGTCGCTACCACCGATGGTCGCATTTTTGAGGTGGGAGATAGCGATCGCATTTTCACCATCCAGTCTATTTCCAAAGTGTTTGTCCAGGGGTTAGCGCTGGAGGATCATGGGCGATCGTTTCTGCTGAGCAAAGTGGGGGTAGAACCGACGGGGGATGCGTTTAATGCCATTGTGCTGGACGAGCAATCGAAGCGCCCTTACAATCCTATGGTGAATGCAGGGGCGATCGCCACCACCAGCCATATCAAGGGAGACAGCCACACGGATCGGTTGAACCGGATGTTGGATATGTTTCGGCGTTATATTGGCCATGATGTAGCCGTGGATATTTCTACGTTTGTCTCGGAGCGCACTACGGGTTCTCGCAATCGTGCCATGGCCTATCTGATGAATAACTTTGGCATGATTGATTTTCGAGTTGAAGAAGCGTTAGATTTATATTTCCAACAGTGTTCCCTGATGGTGAACTGTCGTGATCTCGCTGTTATGGCAGCGACCTTGGCCAACTATGGGGTGAATCCATTGACGGGCGATCGCGCCGTTGCTGCCTGTTACATTCGCGACTTGCTGTCGGTGATGTATACCTGTGGCATGTATAACTTTGCTGGGGAGTGGGCCTATACGATCGGGTTACCAGCCAAGAGCGGGGTTTCTGGCGGTATTATTGTGGTCGTGCCCAATCAAATGGGGATTGCGGTTTTTTCGCCGCCCTTGGATGCTAGGGGCAATAGTGTGCGGGGCGGTAAGGTCTGTGAGGCTATTTCGGCTGATTTTGGACTGCATTTGTTTGATTCGTCCTTGGGCTGCCGTACCTTTTTAGAAAAATTGCAGTGATCCTCGAAAATCGCGGTCGGGATCTGCAATCGGTCTGGGTTGGATTTCCCTGTTCATTTCTCCTGATAAACTCTATGATTTTCATGAATGATTCATGAATGGTTTGCATTGAAAAACATCGTGGGGGAGCGGGTTTTGGTAGCGATCGCCACCAAAATGCAATTTAAATGGCCAGGTTGCTTGCAAAATTTAGCTGAATCCGTAAACTTAACAAATAAGCTTTATCACCTGCGCTTCGTTTTCTGAATTTGCCTCCTACCAGGAGGTCATTTTTGTGCAAACTTTAACATTTGGAGAAAATCGATGAAGCTAAGGACTGCATTGATGCAAACAGGATTAGTACGGGGCGCTGCGCTAGCGGCGATCGCCATTGCAGGCACCACGATGCTGGCGACAGCGGCGATCGCCAAGCCCTGTATCACCAGCGGTTGGAATGGGGTTGAAGGCAGTTCGTCTACCCCCTCAACCGGAACCCTGGAGACTCAGATGGGTGCAGGCGCGGATCGCTTTGTTTCTGAGTCCGCTCCTACCCAAGCTGCGACAGGAACAACGGCTAACCTGGTGTCATCCCTGGATTTCAACAAACTGGCTCTGGCTGGAGGGGCGATCGCGATCGTCGGTGGATTGTTCGCAGGCAAACTGCTCAAATCTCGATTAGGTTCCCAAACGGGTTCAGAAGCTACCGAAGTGGCTGAAGTGAGTGGGGTTAAAGCAGAACTTCAGCCCGAAGCCATGACTGCCGCTTCCCCCTTTGCCGTGGACTCCTTTGCCATTGAGGTGCCCCCTGCGGTTTTGGCCAATCTCAAGCCCAGTGAAGCGGTGGATGCGATCGCCCCTGACTTGGCTGCCAAATAGCCTCTAATTGGATCCACTTGAGTCTACTTGAGTCCACTTGAGTCCACCCGCCTGCTCCGGTAATCGCTGTTGAGGTTCTATGGGTTTACAGAACTCCCCATCGGAGGAGTCAGGACGGACAGGACTAAGCGGTTCAGTGAACCTAATCTGGAAAAAGCATTGACATTCGATACCCGATGTGTTCGCTAAATAGCGCAGCCCTCGGGTATTTTTGTATGTAGAAATTAGCGTGACAGAATGCAACCTTTGCATCCTTTACAGCTTGATTTGAGTCGATTCTTGCTTGGATTGGGTCGTGTCGGAGCTAGATTCTAGGACAGTAAGGGATGGTATAGGGTATACCGCTTGATCGATTATAGGCTCGACATTTTTGGGTAGTGCTGGCTCTAGGGCGGTTCTGGCGATCGCTCCACAAATTTATTCAAGACTGATCAAGCCCGATCTCAAATCCACGCTTCATAGAATGCCACATTGGAACAGAATACTTTTTACAAAGCAATTCAGTGCAATATTTCAGACTGAAAGGATGAATTGCTATAAAATGATCTGCTAAAGTCTTATTCACCTAGACTAAAACCCTAGAGAATCATTGACTAATGTCTATGGAAGCCTAAATTCCTGCTTCTTTCACAAGTTCTCCACTGTTTTTTGGCTAAATGTGAGTTAACTCACGGCCTATTGGACGGTTGAAGCTTGATTCTCACGGATCATTCCCCGATTCTATCCTTCGGTGCATCGAAGCTGATCCCCGCACCAAGGGGATCGTTCAAGCCGTCTGTCAGACTCCTTCTCAATGAGGAGGATGCACTCGGGCTAAGGTTTTAGCATTCCCTTGTCAATGCTAAGGTTTGGGCAATGCTAAGGTTTGGGTTCTAGCAGACATCGGTTCATTGCCCCCCAATGTCCGTTGTGGCCGGAACTCTGTTGTAATCATGACGTTGTTCAATAACTCTGTTGTGATTCTGTCGTTGTTGCTTCAGCCCTGGGTGCTGAGGCAATTGTTTTACTAGTCTGCTTTGCCCGGTTATTGCTGTGGCCAATCTCACAGCAATGCCCGATCCCACAAGGGACGTTGCTTATTGGTCAGGATTTGTTGAGCTAAGAGAGGGACCTGTTGGTTAAAACAGGTGACAGATATCTTGTGGACATTCCCCTGAAGGAATGCGGGAAGGTTTTGGAGTAATTTTTCCTGCAAAATTAATTCCGAAATCCGCAAGCCCCTGTTAATCTCTCAATAAATCTTTTAGACGTTTCATTATTCTGCCAATAGCAAACTCGACTATTCATGAACAACCCTCATCTTCATAGACCCCACCCTCCAGTCACAGTCGAGGAAGCGTTCGGTTCTACCGCATCAGAAAGAATCGTCCTCCTTAACCCTTCCCCTTCCATGAATGACTCCGGTTCACCGATTTCGGTTGAGGATGCGATCGCCCTCATCAACACTCGCCTATCCCCCCGTCAGCTCAGTCGCATTCAAGAAATCGTCTTTCGAGCCTGCTGGTTGGGGTTGACCTACCACGAAACCGCGATCCAGTCCGGCTATGACGAAGACTACCTGCGGGTGATCGGCTCCCGGCTCTGGCAGATCCTCTCTCCCTGTCTGGGTTCCCGAAGAATCACCAAGAGCAATCTACATCTCGTCCTCAAGCATTATCTAGAGTCCCCCCCCGACGAATCAGCAGCCCCTCCCTGGTCATCGCTCAGCGCCTTCGCCACCCCCGGCAGTCCCATCCCGCTCAACTCCCCTTTCTATGTGCCGCGCCCCTTCCTGGAGCGACGCGCCTGCGAAGAGATTCTGCGTCCCCACACCCTGGTTCGCATCAAAGCGCCCCGGCTGTTCGGCAAAACCACCTTTCTCGATCGCATCCTCGCCTACGCCCGTGCCCAAAACTACCAAACTCTCAAGCTCAACTTGCAGCGCCCCGAGCAAGAGGTCTTTAGCAGTTTAGAGCGCTTTCTCCGCTGGTTCTGTACCAGTATTACCCGGCAAATCAACCCAGAAGCCCAGTTTGATAGCGCCTGGAACAATGACCTGGGCATTAAAACCAGTAGCTCCCTTTACCTGCAAGAGCATCTGCTAAAACATACCAACACCCCGGTGGTCATTGGTCTAGACGAAGTTCAGCGCCTGTTCGAGTACCCTCACATTGCCCAAGACTTTTTGCCTCTGCTGCGCGCCTGGCATGAAGAAGGCAAACAGGTCAACCTTTGGTCTAGGCTCCGCTTTGTTATGGCGTATTCAACGGAAGTGTATGTGCCTCTGGGGTTCAATTACTCCCCGTTCAACGTGGGCTTACTGATCCGACTCACCCGCTTCAACCTCGAACAAACCCAAACCTTTGTCCAATATTATTCCTGGAGCCAATCTGTCCAGCCCGACTCCCTCATCCAACTGCACCAGTTGGTCAACGGTCATCCCTATCTCCTCCATCTGGCCTTTGAGCATCTGGCCAACAGCAGTGGCTCCCTGGAACAACTCCTCGCCCAAGCCACCGACCAAACTGGTATCTACGGCGATCACCTCAGAGGCATCATGGCGCTGCTCAAACGCCATGATGCCCTAGCCAAAACCTTCCGCCAAATCCTCCTCGCCCACCACCCCATCCAGATCGACTCCCGCTCCACCTACCACCTGGAAAGCCTAGGACTGGTGCAACTTCAGGGCGATCGCGTCCTGCCCTCCTGTGAGCTTTATCGGCTATATTTTGGCGATCGGTTGGGATGAGGAAGGGGGATGAGGAAGGGGAAAGGGGAAAGGGGGGACGTTGAATGCATTCTGGGAGGGGACAAAGAGAATGTTCATGGTTTACTTCCTGGTTTGCACCAATGCAGCACTCCAAGATGCACCCTTTCCCCTTTCGCCCTTCGCCTTTGCCCTTTTCCCCTAAAGCCGCCTAGATGCCTCTATCCAGTTGAGATCAAAGGCTTCTCGATAAAGGCGGTTGCTGATTTGGAGATGGCGATCGCGCTCTAGCAGTAACCCGGATAGAATCAAGGCTTTTTGCTCGGGGCTACCGTCTGCTTGCACGGGTTCGTTTTGCCAGACGCGCTGGTAGGTTGCCAGTAAAGGGCGCACCAGGTTGGATTGATTGAGGATGCGATCGCTCAATGCCCGTAGATGCTGTGAAACATCCTGAGCATCCCAGTTTTGGATCAGCGTTTGACGCACTAACTGCTCCACCCAGGCCGCCTCGGTGCCATCGGTGAGCGGCAAGTAAAACGCGGTGCTGTCTTGATCCCGGTTGGTAGTCACCTCCACGACCGTTTGACAGAGTTGCTGAGTGAGGAAGGGTTGACCGTTTGTCCACCCCAGAATCGCCTGTAGCAGGATCTCGGGTTGATTTACCCGTTCTTGTAACCCTTGTAGAAGGGTCTGAGCTTCGCTGAACTGGAAGCCCTCCAAGGCAATCCACTGGCCTTGCTCAAACAGCGTCAGCGTGGCATCCGTGGCAAAATCAGCAGCAGTGGCGACTCCAAAGACGGCGAAGGTGAGGCTGCTGTAGCGGGGGTCTTGCGATCGCCGCTCCTGGCAAAGCTGCATAAACCGAAAGAAGTCATCCACCGGAAAGTTGAGATTGAGCAGGCTGTCGATTTCATCAAAAAAGATAAACAGACGATCCGTCGAAACATCCGCTGATAAGATAATATCCTCGACAAAAGAAATAAGCCGCTGCAACTGCGGGGCTTGCTCCGGGTTCTGCATCCACTGCCGGAACAAATCTGGGTCACCCCAGTGAATGTAGCGCATCAGACTGGCTGCAATGCTGTTGTACCATTGCATCGGAGCAATATTTTCACTGCCAATTCCCGTCATATCCACCGTGGCACACCAGCAGCCCTCCCGCTCTAAGCGGTGCTGCATTCGCACCCTCAAAGAGGACTTACCGCTCTGCCGCGCATTGAACACATAGCAAAAAGCTCCTGATTTTAAGGCATGGTAAAGCTCGGTATCGGCTTGTCGAAGGACATAACTGGGCGCATCTGCCGAAAGACTCCCTCCGACGCTGTACCAGTAATTTTGGCTCATTGGAACACAATCACGATTCTTGCAGGTGAACTGATTTTCAACAAAACAATAGGAGCCTCCCCTCAGTGAAACGGTCGGGTTAGACCCATTCCACCAAGAATTCAACCCCATTTATGGACTTAAAACCAAACACTGAAAGTCTGAAGCAGACACAGAAGAACTAGTATGACAGCCAATCAGGAAGAAATTAAGATCTTGATCAAGAATAATAGAGATAAACCTCAAAATATCGCCACAAACACTTAAATTTTTGCACTTATGGGTAAAAAATAGTAATCAATCTTAGGACTTAAAAATTCTAACTGAAGCCTGACTGCCTCTAGAACACTCAGTGAGGGCAGGCTGAGATTCAGACTTCCCGGCAAAAACCCCTTCTCCTCCATGCTACTCCTCAACTCATTCCATGTCAGGATGAAAAGAGACGACATTAACCGAAGCCGTATCCTGGCTTACTCCCGCCCAAAGACTCGACTGAACAATTTGACATCTCTTCGATTTTGACCCCTGTTCCCAAAAATCTCCTTTTAATTTGACATCTCCTCGCCGAGGTCAGTCAACCTTGGATCTGCTCCACCGAATCGCAGAGAAAAGATGAAATAGCCGGACATTTCAAGCAGTTAATTCGTCGTCTCCTCGCGAAATCGCGATGCCTTGAAACCTCCTCGCTGACAATGGATCAGTCGTATGTACTATAAAATCACAGAAAATCAAATCCTAAGCTAGACAGGTTAAGCATAAATGAGTAAGGTGATACTCTGATCATAAATAAGCCTAAAATAACCGAATATGATCAATTTTGATCCAGTGTTACTTTGGCTAAAAATGTGATCTCTAACAAGTGGGAAATGCGGTAGGGTTTCCAGAATGCTAATTTCTGAAGTGTGGCCTATCTCCAAGCGGCTCACTCCTAACGAGAGTTAGAATTCAGATTTTTTCCTGATGATTACCATGATTCGAGAATATCTTCCTGCACACAATCGTGAACATTGATGTCACGTTCTAGCGAATGATTTTCAGCCCATTGAACTATCGCTACTGGAAAGACAAAGTACGCGCTATGAGTTCATCAATCATAATGTTATAAGCGATATATCCTGTTGACTTTTGGTACAGGTATTTACCCCTTGGGGATTCATAACGGCTTAAAGAAATTTTGTCAGTTTCGCAATGATTGTTTTGAGAAGGCTTGAACGCTTTGTAATGACAGGGGATGCGATCGCCACTGGTTTAACCCTACTGAAATTTAACCCTGTTGAAAACTGTAGGCTTTTTATTTTGGGCTAAACTAGAATCAGAATCGCTAGATGAGGACATCGATGGAAGCGACTATTTATCAAGTTAGTGCCTTTTGGGATGAAGAGGCAGAAGTCTGGGTCGCAACCAGCGACGATATTCCCGGATTAGCTACCGAGGCGGGCACGCTGGAAGCCTTAAGTCAAAAATTGCATCACATGATCCCTGATCTACTGTTAAGCAACAATCTCCTCTCCTCAAACTAAGTTTGTTGTAGCCAATGCTCAATGCCTTTTCGGGTCGGTACACCACCCGCTGTAAACGTCCATAGATTTTTTCGGGGATGCGGATGATAGCTGATGTGAATGGGGCGATCGCAGCCATAGAAATACAGCGAATCAAACGGCAGTCGTTGTTCTAAAATCCAGTCGATGAGGCGATCGCTCTCCAACTCCACAATGCGAAAATCACAGGCTGCACCGAGGCGATCGCAGTAATAGCGGCCATTGCGATTGATCTCATGCGCCATATGCTGATCGCGACTCGGATCAACCCGGCCATTCTTCAAACCAGTTTGCGGATCTTTTTGATTGAGATAGCGTTTTAAGTCCCGAGAGCAAAAGCCATAGGTTAATTCAAAGCGGGTTTTGCCAAAATGATCGATGATCGGGTCAAGGATCGCCTGCCCCAGTGCTTGTATCGCTGGAATCGTTTCGGCCAGATTCTGGGGATAGGGATCAATGAAATCGGCGTACTTTTGGTAAGTCTGGGTGCAGGTGCAAAACTCCGTCAAGCTGAGAAACTTGCCAACCATACACTAAAGATTATTTAACATGGGCGATACTGGATTTGAACCAGTGACCCCTTCCGTGTGAAGGAAGTGCGCTACCACTGTGCTAATCGCCCGAATTGCTTTTCGATTATGCCACATTTGGGGGAAAGGGGGAAGGGGGGGTAGAAATTAGGGAGTGGGGAGTGGGGAGTGGGGAGTGGGGAGTGGGGAGTGGGGAGGAACTACAGACTGCCTTATCCTCTTCATCTGTGTTTATCTGCGTTCATCTGTGTTCCCTTTTGTCCATCAAGTTTTGTGTCGATCGCCCCCTCCTTCATCAAGAAAGCGATCGCATTGTGAAGCAAATCGTAACGCTTATTGTCGTCTTGTACTCAATGGATATCCAAGAAGAGATGGTAGGGTAGAGTATAAATCTAAAGAAAATCTTAAGCCAGAGGATACCATGAACCCCAATATGCTGCGTCAGTTCTGGTCCCTGATTGAACAGATATCTCCTGAAATTCCCTTGAGCCTGGATGATAATACGCTGACCCAATGGTTGCTGCGGCAAATGCGATCGCAGCGCTTCTTGAGTCAGGAGGAAGCTCGACAGCTTGACCATTATATTCACGATCGCCTGCCGCTGATTCGCGAATGGTAGAGATTTGAGTCTATAGTCAGCGGAGGTGCATAGTATCAACGGGGACGCTGAGCTTTGGGGGTGGAGGGGCGATCGCTACGGTTTGTGACCGGGACTAAAATCTTGGTTTATTTTAAGGACGCTATTCATTCTTTCTAGGAAGACTATCTAAGAGGAATTAAACAAATTCATCATCTAGAGAAATCTGTCATGGAAGCTGCACAGAATGCAGAGTCCCTGGCAGATTTTTCCTTAAGAGACATTTTTTTTACAGTTAGGGGCAGCGGGTTTCGGTGCAACTTGTAGATTTTGATACAAAAAGAAAGTTAAAAGAAGTGGAATGTTAGGAGAACAAGGATATTTCCCTTTGGATACATCCGTCTAACTCCAGATGGCTCAATCAGTCATCGTTTTTGCTCGCCTGCTGCAAGAACCATTTATCTGTTTGGCTAGATCGTCTATATTGCTATTACCTAATTTCTGCTCCGATTGAAGGAACTTCTGTCCAATCTGTCTTCTACCGCTGAGCGTATTTAAGCCTAGGGGTTAGGGGATAAGGGTTCACGGGTTCCAGGCTGTTGCCCAAGACTGAATCGAGTCTTTCAACTTGGTTTTTGAATTCAGTGAATGTTGCAAATTATGAAGGCAAAGGACAAGGATGGATTTTCCTAAGAATTGTGCCCGAGACTACTGACTGGGGCGTTTCATCCGTTAAAGTCGTTGATCAAAGTAACATTTCTTCTGGGCTTACGCTTTAGTAAATCAGGGTTTGTAAATTAGGTTTCGGTAAATCAGGACAGGAGAAGTCGGAAGCTCCTGACTTTTTGGGATTGTCCATTTTATTAATTGAAGTGAGAAAAGTACGTATGCGTAGATGGAGTTTGATGCTGCTAGCGGCAACGCTTTCGGTTGCAACTTTAGCAGGCTGTTCCCCCTCAGCACCGGGCGGTGGCGCTGCCTCGCCGGGGGCAGAAGGCCCCGCTGCTGCGGCAGGTGGAGCAAGCCGTTTAGATACAATTATTTCGCGTGGCACCTTGGTTTGTGGGGTTGAAGGCAGCATTCCTGGCTTCAGCTTTGTCGATTCCGCCGGGAAGTACACGGGTCTGGATGTGGATGTTTGTAGAGCTGTTGCCGCTGCCATCTTCGGCGACCCCGAAAAGGTGGAGTATCGCAACTTGGACTCCACCGAGCGCTTTACCGCCCTGGCCGGGGGTGAAGTGGACATGCTCTCCCGCAACACCACCTGGACCGCTAGCCGTGACGCGGCAGGCGGCAATGGTCTAGAATTTGCGCCCACCACTTTCTATGATGGTCAAGGCATTATGGCTACCAAAGCCAGCGGCATCACCGACCTAAAAGGCTTCCAGGGCAAGTCCATCTGTGTGGAAACTGGAACCACCACCGAACTCAACCTGGCGGATCGGATGCGGGAACTAGGTGTCACCTTCAACGAAGTCAAGTTCCAAGACTCTGACGCCACCTACGCCGCCTACGCTGAAGGCCGCTGCGAAGGGGTTACCTCCGACCGCTCCCAGCTAGCGGCTCGTCGAACCACCCTGCCAACGCCTGATGACCATGTCCTCCTCGATGAGGTCATGTCCAAGGAACCTCTAGGGCCTGTGACGGTGAACAACGACTCTAGACTGTTTGACATTGTCAAGTGGGTTACCTATGGGCTGATCCAGGCTGAAGAGTTTGGCATTACCCAGGCTAATGTCGATCAGCAGGTCAATAGCACCAACCCCTCTGTCAAGCGCTTTCTGGGCGGGGAAGGGGATCTGGGCAAGCAACTGGGGCTGAGCAATGATTTCATGGTCAAGGCGATCAAGGCTGGGGGCAACTACGGCGAAATCTATGAGCGCAATGTCGGCGCTCAATCAACTCTGAAGCTCGATCGCGGTTTGAACAAGCTCTGGACTGATGGTGGGTTGATGTACTCACCGCCGTTCCGTTAATTCGGAGCTTCATTAAGGACTAGGTTCAGGGGGAGTTGCTCCTTCTGAACCTGGTCTGCTACAGAAATCCCTATTTTTAGTCTTATCTGCTATGAGTCTAAGTAGCGAGAGTCCCGACTCCAAAATTCCGTTCTGGCGTGATGAGCGGTATGTCAAAATCGCGCTGCAGGCGATCGCCGTTCTGGTTGTCTTCATTGTGTTTTCCCTGCTTGTGGGGAATCTCAACCGCAACTTGCAGCAGTCTGGTCGTCAGTTTGACTTTTCTTTTCTCTGGAACGAAGCTGGCTTCAACATTGGGGAGAGCCTGCTGACCTATGCCCCGCGCGATCGCTACATCTGGGCGATTTTCGTCGGTCTGGTCAACTCGCTCCAGGTCATGCTCAGTGGCTTTGTCCTGACCACTATTTTGGGGACGATCGCCGGAATTGCCAGCTTCTCCGAGAACTGGCTGGTTCGCAAACTCAGTCAGGTCTATGTTGAGCTGGTTCGCAACACGCCATTGTTGCTCCAGCTTTTTTTCTGGTATCTGGCGGTTTTCCTGGGGCTGTCTAAGACAGAACTGAAACCCATTCTGGGCTTCTTCTACGTTAGTAATCGGGGCTTGTCCTTACCCTGGCCTGCCAATACGCCCATGGCCTGGATCGGCCTGGGGCTATTGATCTTGGGAGCGATCGCCGCCTTCATCATCTGGCAGTGGCGCACCAAGATCATGGTGGAGCAAGGCGCGTCGGGCAAATCCCAGCTTTTCATGCTGATTGGCATTGGCATTGCCGCTCTGCTGATCTTGACGATCGGCCTGGGCTGGCAGTTTCCCAGTGTGGTGGCCGGAGCCGTTTCGGGCGGAATGCAGTTGTCGTTGGAGTTTTCGGCGCTGCTGATTGGACTGGTGTTTTACACGGGTGCCTTCATTGCCGAAATTGTTCGTGCCGGGATTCAGTCGGTGTCCAGAGGGCAGTGGGAAGCGGCGCGGGCGCTGGGGCTTCAGTCCAGCTTAGCGATGCGGCTGGTGGTGTTCCCTCAAGCGCTGCGGGTGATTATTCCTTCCTTGAACAGCCAGTATATGAACCTGGCCAAAAATTCCAGTTTGGCACTGGCGATCGGCTTTCCCGATGTTTACGCCGTGTCCAACACCACCTTCAACCAGACCGGGCGTCCGGTGGAAGTGTTTCTCATGCTGATGGCGATTTACCTGACCATCAACCTGATTATTTCAACCATTATGAATACCCTCAATCGGGCGGTTCAAATTAAGGAGCGCTAATTCCCTATGACGACAACCCTTCCTCCGGCTGCCTCTTCGCCGCCGCCTGTGGCTCAGGTGGGGGCGATCGCCTGGGTTCGCAAGAATCTCTTTAGCGACTGGTTCAACAGCGTTCTCACCGTTTTAATCGGCTTTGTGCTGATTAGAACCTTACTTTCACTCTATTTCTGGGCCACAAC
>JALOOP010000534.1 GCA_025454315.1 Oculatellaceae cyanobacterium Prado106 | reverse complement strand
GGTGGGGGTGTTTTTGGGTATGTGAGGGAGTGGGGGTGGGTTTGATTTTGGCGGAGAGTGGTGATTGAACGCGGATGGAATCAGCGTCTTGGCCTTTGCATCCTAGTTCTAATCAGTATAAAACGACTGAATCAAAAGTAGGATTTTGGACTTCGATCGAAGCCCAAAATCTCCCCATCCCCCCATCTCCCCATCTCCCTATCCCTTCCCTATGCTCCATACAACTCTGGAATGTGTTTGGGATACAGAAACTGTCCCAGATCGGCGGGGAGTTTGAAGTCGATTGCCGGACGCTGCCAGAAGTAGGAAAAGATCATGCCGGAGTCGATGCCATCGCCTTGGACAATGTGATCCCAAGTTTCGGGGGTTGATTGAGTCGTGGTCATGAGAAAACAATGACGCTGGGAGATCAGTTTATCGGGTTGTGTCCAGCAGATTTCGGCAATGCCTAGCTTACGGGCGATTGCCACCTCCCTCAACCCACATTCCTCAAACACTTCTCGATACAAAGCTGCTTCCAACGATTCCTGTGGCTCAACACCCCCTCCTGGAATTTGGATCGGGGCTTCTGGACAATCCGGGTGGTTGAACATGAGCAATTGGTGCAAACCTTGGTGATTTTGGCGAAGAATATAAGCGCCAACTCGAACCGTAGTTTTGACATTGGACTCACCGTTGAGCCAAGTCAGCACCCGTTGCAATTGTGCTTGATTTTCGGCTTGAACCTTGGGATTAGCCAGTCTTTTTTCAATAGCAGCTTTCAGATCAGAAGCCAGATACTCTTTCAATCGATCGTGGGTTGAGACTGCATCCAGTTCTTTGACAAGCTGCTTAATGGTGTAATTGGAAAGACCAACTGCTTGTAAATGAAGTCTTGTGACCTTCGCCCTTCCAGTACCCATTGCCACCTCCCTGGTTGTCCCTAGCCGATTGCCTTGAAAGGTCTGTGATATATGCAACTGTGCATCAATTGTAGCTTTTAGAGTAGGAACCAATAATAATAACTATTAGTGATGACTGGATTGATGCCTGAATCTCCATGAGCCTGCCCATTGTTTACCACCCCGACTATGTGACTCCTCTGCCGCCGGGGCATCGGTTTCCGATGGGGAAGTTTAGTCAACTGTATGACCTGTTGATTGCGGATGAGGTGGCGCATCCCTCGCAGTTTTATGCGCCACAGTTGCCGCCGAGGGAGTGGTTGGAGTGGGTGCATGAGCCGGACTATGTGGAGGCTTATTATACTGGAACGCTGGATACCAAAGCCCAGCGGCGGATTGGGTTGCCCTGGAGTTTGGGGTTGGTGAATCGGACTTGTATTGCGTTGGCAGGGACGATTTTAGCCACGCAGTTAGCCTTGCAGCATGGATTAGCCTGTAATACGGCAGGGGGAACGCATCATGCGTTTCCTGGATATGGATCGGGGTTTTGTATTTTTAATGATTTGGCGGTGGCAGCGCGGGTGGTGCAGAAGTTGGGATTGGCCGAGAAGATTTTGATTGTGGATTTGGATGTGCATCAAGGGGATGGGACGGCCTATATTTTCCAGGATGATCCGTCGGTGTTTACCTTCTCGATGCACTGTGAGGTGAATTTTCCAGGGACGAAGCAGCGCAGTGACCTGGATGTGCCGCTGCCTGAAGGGATGGATGATGATGATTATTTACAAACGCTGGATGCGTATTTGCCAGATTTGCTGTCCCAGGTGCGTCCGGATCTGGTGCTTTATGATGCCGGGGTTGATCCCCATGTAGCCGATCGCCTGGGAAAATTGGCTTTGAGCGATCGCGGCCTCTTCTGTCGAGAAATGCAAGTCCTCAACACCTGTGTTTCGCAGGGCTATCCGGTGGCTTGTGTCATTGGCGGTGGCTACGCCGATGACTTCAAAGCCCTGGTGTATCGCCATTCCCTCCTCCATCGAGCCGCCAGCGATGTGTATCGCCAATACCATCTGTGAGGACATCCTTGATGAATTCAATTCTAATCATTGAAAAAACAACTGAATGTTTATACCCTTCTGCTCTCTAGGTAATGTCCTTGACCTGTCAATATAGAATTTGGGTAATTCTGGATGTGCCTCCCTTTAGGCGCAGAGAAATGGGAAAGGTGGATGGGTGGATGAGTGGATGGGTGGATGGGTTAAGCAAGCTGGCTCTTCTTTTGCACAGTCACTCTTTTCACAGTCACTCTTTTCACGTTTCCCCTTCTTCTTTCTATGGATGAATGAAACCTGTGAAGAACGGAATCTGTGAAACAGGAATGCGATTCTAGATAGAGAATGTCTCCTTAGCAAAGGAAGAACTACCCCTCTAGAAGTTCATGTGATTCAGATATTCCTGCATCATTCACCCATCCACCCATCCACCCCCTATTCCCCACTCCCCACTCCCCCTTATGTTTGGTCAAATCGCAGAACGTCAGATGCATTGGGTTCGCTGGCTGGTGACAGCGGGCTGGTTGGTGTTGATTGGGTCGCTTTTGTTTGATCCGATTTCGGCTTGGTTGACTCTGCCTGAGAATGTCTGGAGTCCGCTGCGACTCGATCCGGCGGCCTGTGTGCAGGTGCAGGGGGTTTGTCTAGAGGAACAGCCCTATCCTTTGGGGACGACGATTTTTTGGGGGGCGGTGGTGCCCAGTTCGATTTTTATTTTGCTGATCTTTGGGCATGAGCTTTGGCGGCGGATTTGTCCGCTGTCATTTTTGTCGCAGATTCCTCGGGCGTTGGGTTGGCAGCGGCAGTTTAAGCGGGTGAATGAAAAGACGGGCAAGATTCGCTATGAGTTGGCCAAAGTGAAGCCCGATTCCTGGCTGGGCAAGAATTATTTGTATTTGCAATTTGGCCTGTTATATCTGGGGCTATGCGCTCGGTTGTTGTTGATTAACTCCAATCGGTTGGCGCTGGCGGTCTGGTTTGGGGTGACGATTGGGGCGGCGATCGCAGTCGGCTACCTCTACGGCGGCAAAACCTGGTGCAATTACTTTTGTCCCATGTCTCCGGTGCAAAAAATCTATTCAGAACCGGGCGGATTACTGGGCGGCAAGGCGCATATTGGCGATCAGCAAATTACCCAATCCATGTGTCGAACCGTGAGCGACGGCAAGGAGCAAAGTGCCTGTGTCGCCTGCCAAAATCCCTGCATTGACATTGACTCGGAGCGGTCTTATTGGGATGGCATTGTCAAGCCACAGCAAAAGTTTTTGTATTATGCCTATTTTGGGTTAGTGGTGGGCTATTTTAGCTACTACTATCTCTATGCCGGGAATTGGAACTATTACTTTTCGGGAGCTTGGGCAAGAACGGGCAATCAATGGGAGACCCTGTGGAGTCCTGGGTTCTATTGGGCGGGGCAGGCGATCGCCATTCCTAAAATCATCGCCGCACCTTTAACCCTGGCCGTGTCTACGAGCGTGGCTTATCTGTTGGGACAATGGATCGAAAAGCGGTACCAGTCCCATGTTCGCCGGACTAAAAAGCCCTTGAGCAATGAAGTGATTCAGCATCGAATTTTTACGATTCTGACCTTTGTCGTCTTCCATGTCTTTTTCATCTTTGGCGGCAGACCGCTGATTTTGCTGATGCCGTTGCCGCTGCAATTCCTCTATGAAGGAGTTCTCGTAGGGCTGAGTACGCTGTGGTTTTATCACACCTGGCAGCGCAGCCCCGATCGCTATTCCCGCGAAAGTTTGGCGAGTCGTCTGCGGCGACAACTGGGTAAGCTGCAATTGAATTTGGCGCAGTTTATTGAGGGGCGATCGCTCGATGATCTCAGCACCGATGAAGTTTACGTCCTGGCCAAAGTCCTACCAGGATTCACTCAAGGGAAACGCCATCAAGCCTACAAAGGGGTACTGCGAGAAGCCCTGGAAGAAGGATATGTCGATACGGCGAGTAGTCTAGAAGTGTTGAAGCAAATTCGCTCCGAGTTGGACATCAGCGAGGATGAACACCGTCAAGTCTTAGAAGAATTGGGCGTGGAAGATCCGGAACTGCTAGACCCAAGTCGGAAGCGATCGCTGGAAAACCAAGTCCGGCTCAACGGTTATCGCAAAGCCCTGGAGCGGATGATCTCTTTGCAGCAAATTCAATCCCAGACTGTGGCTCCCAGTTCAACCGGGAAAAAGACCCTTCAGGATCTGCTGCAAAATGAACCGAATGCGCTTCGAGCTTTGCGTCGGGAATATTCCGTGACGGTTCAGGAAGAAGC
>JALOOP010000533.1 GCA_025454315.1 Oculatellaceae cyanobacterium Prado106 | reverse complement strand
AAAGTGGGAAAAATATAGAGGCTTTATCAGGAGTACTCGGAGAAATACGGAAGTGACCGAAATCACCGATCAGAAGTTTTCCGAGAGTTTATCGAACCGAGTCAAAAAACCTAGGGGTAATTTAGATGTATAGAGGGCAGTTGATGTATTGCCTTAATCCATTCAGGAATGAAGTCACTGACATCGCCTGGATTGGGCAAGGAACCCTCTTTCCCTGTGTGATGATGGTTCGTGCTGTGAGTTGCGGGTCTGATTGGTTTTTTCCAGGGTAAAGGGCGGTGTGCTTAGCGTGCCGCTCCCCTACTCTTCAAACCGCAACCCAGCCGAGTCTTTCAGATTGTTGTAGGAGGCTCAACTCTGCCAACCTCTGAAAGGCGCAATGTTGGAGTTCTCTGTTTATCGGTAGGTTCCCGATCGGTTCAGAACATTTTCTGAGGCTAGAGAACGGTTATTCAATCCTGTATTGACCCACAACCGACCTGGAGCGATGACTTCAACTCAGCGGTTGCAATTTATTGAAGAACCCCTTTGTCCAAACCCTTTGTCCGAATTCGTGTGCTTTATCATCCCTGCTTCTACCCGGTTCAGACTCGACTGCATCCTAGGCCGTCCTGAGATGCAGACTAAAATTTGTTTGGATGTAATTCACCTCACCCATTTCTGAATTACAGCATTCATTCAAAAACCTGACAAACTGAGTCTTGCTGATTCGACAAATTTCTGGGTGTCGAATCCGGGCAAAGCCATTCACTTCTCTTTTGGCTAGAGATCACCATGAATAAATCTTTTTCTCATTTGGAGTTACTGGATACTCCAGCAGATGATTTCATCTCTGAAAAGGCTTCAGCATCTCAATCTCCACCCTATGAAGATGCGCCTCTGGATGAAATCTTTGAGTTGTTGGAAAGTGCAGTGGAAACCTACACCGCTCTCTCTCCCAGCCTTTCTCCTCGCTTCCGAGAGAGTGCTGAGCAAGAAATAGACCTCTTCTATTCCTTGATTCAACAGCATCTGCATCGTTTACTGGATCAAACTAAATTCACTTCACCTCAGCATCAAGTTAATGCGGCATAGCCGTGTGATGTTGTTTGACTAGGCTAGTTTTTTATGTTTCTTTCTCTGTTGAAATGATTCGGCTTCGTCATGTGTTTGAGTTGATGGATAAGAGTTAATTAGACTGCAGGCTCGTCCTGTGAGTCATCTGCACACCAAAGGTCTAAGAATGCGTCACAGCAATGTAGCATTCTTAGACCTTGTTTCTATTTCCACTTGTGTTCCTACTTATATCTTCTATCTGTTCGCGTACTAGAACAGATTTTTTAAACACCCCATAAGAATATTAGTAAATATCACCGAAATAAGCCAAAACCCTTGGTGAATTGGCCTTGGAATGAGAGCGGACGGTGCTGGTTGTGCTGCATCAGCTTCCCAAGACGAGGGAGACGCTTTGGCTGAGGTTGCTGGCGCGGGCTGGGGAGCAGAAACGGGCGATCGCAGAGTTTACGGAACTGCCGACCGAGGTGCCGCTCCATGCCAGTATCGGCGATCTCTTGGCAAACTATCGCACTATCCTGGAATCAAGAGGCAAACTGCCCCCTGAAGATGAGGAATTAATCATGAACTTATCAACAGCCTATTTGAAGAAACAAGAAGAGTGGAAGCAAGAAGGAAAACTAGAAGGTAAGCAAGAAGGAAAACTAGAAGGGAAACAGGAAGAGAAACGGGAGATTGCTCTTAACTTGCTGCGTGAAGGGGTTGATGTGGAACTGATTGCGAAAGTTACTGGGTTGGCGATCGCAGACATTCAGAAACTCGGCACTCAACTTTCAAGCGAATTGCAAGCTGAACGATGCGCTTAGAACGATGCGCGTGAAGCATCACGGTCAATTCCATTTCCCCCGATTCCACGAACACGGAGCTTTTCCGGAAAGGCAAATCCGAGGAAATGATTCAGCGATTGGCATCAATGGCGAAACTGGGGCACATTGACGAACCGGAGTATATTTTGCGGGTGGTGCTGTTTTGGGTGAGCGATGCGGCGGGATGGGTGGCGGGGCAAAGTTTGGGAGTGAATGGAGAATTTGCATAATGTAATGTTGGGCATGTTTTCTCTAATGAACTTGCGACGTTCATGGCTGTATTGCTGTAAGTCTGGCTGAAGTGTCTTCTACTTTTGAGGTAATCGTAAAACTTTCTAGAACTCGAACTATGCACCAAACCTTGCTATTTTGAGTTTTTCATCAACTGCTGCGTAGGCTCAACTAAGACGTAAACTTTTGCAGACAGGTGACACTTCTGGGATAGACTACTGCGATCGAATGAGCATCAATGAAGGATTGCGTTTGGGATTAAAAAAAGCCCTCACTGCTACAACAGCCAGGGCTTTTTAGGATGAGGTCATGCAAAAAGGGAAACGGTTTTGGCCAGAGGCGCGATCGCCATCATCCCGCAGTCCGGGTATCGGTATCCGAGGCTGCGCGATAGCCGAAGAAGTCAATGCTGTAGTTGGTGATCCGGACACCAGTTTGGGCTTCGACCTGGCGGAGGAGATCTTCGGGGAGTTCGATGTGGACATCCATGATTTGGTTGGTGTCCAGACAGTTGACATGGCTATGGGGGTCGCTGATGTTGCCGTAGAGGCGACCGTCGGAGCGCTCGACACATTCAATCACGCCCTGGCCAGAGAGAGCTTCCAGGTTTTGGTAGACTGAGGTATGGCCGATGTCTTTGCCTTGTTGATTGAGGCGATCGTAGATTTCTCGGGCGGAAAGATGCTCTTGGGCTTGCCAGAGAAGTTCGAGGATGAAGCGGCGCTGTTTGCTGAGCCGCATTCCTAAAGACTGACAATGCTCCAGAGCATCTTCTAAGGAGCGGATGGGTTTCTTGCCGGGGGTCTGGGACGAAAGACCGACGGGAATACCCACGGGGATACCTGCTGGCGATCGCAGGTTTTCAAATTGCAGACCCTCTTCAGATTGCATACCAACCACCTCATACAAACGCGAATCGAATGGGAGTCAATTAGCGGCAGCTAATCCAAACTCACTACCACTTTAACTTAGAAATTGTAAGGGTGTCCACTTGAGCAACCCTGGAGGGATTGAGATCTCTCAATTGGATGAACTAGGTCTGGAAAAATGGAAAGTTTACGAATTTTATTAAAACCTGGATTTTAAGACGGGACTGCGGAAGCTGGAAAGCTCTCTGAACATGCCTTTCAACCCATTTTAATGGGTTTTGTCTAGTAGTCCGCAATTCATTCGCGGACGGGCTTGGAGCGCAGCCATTTCGGGAGCTTGAGGGATGAAACCCTAGCCTACAAAGCTTTTAGACTTTGCCAGCAGGATCATGCATCACGGGCTAATCGATAAGAGCCAACTCAGACTTCATGGATAGACAGGGGATTCCATAAATAGGGGATTCCACAAACAGGGGATTCAGGAATCTTGCACGTATAGCATCGGTTGGACTCTCTTCCATCCATCCTGCTGAGTGGTGTTCTAGTTTAGGAGTGGCGATCGCCCATTTTGCCTTTTGTTCCGATTTACATGAATAGAATTAATAAAATTCAATAAAAGACTGTAAAGCTCGTAAATCGGTAGTTTGAACCAGTTTTATCAACTAATAGATTCCCTAAGTATCTTTATCACCGATTAGCACCTTGATTTACCCTTCTTAATCATTCCAATCCCTCGGAACTTCGTCAATAATGCAGGCATTGGATCGTTTTCATCCCCAGAGCAAGGGTCTAAACAATAGCGTTTTGCAATGGGGTCAGAATTTTAGGAGAGACAAACGGTGAAACTCGCAGTCTACGGAAAAGGTGGTATTGGCAAATCCACCACAAGCTGCAACATTTCGGTTGCGCTGGCCAAACGAGGCAAAAAAGTTTTGCAAATCGGCTGTGACCCGAAGCATGACAGCACCTTCACCCTGACGGGCTTTTTAATTCCCACGATTATCGACACGCTTCAAGAAAAGAATTATCACTACGAAGATGTCTGGGCAGAGGATGTGATTTGAAGGAACTGAATGCCTTTGATGAATATGACGTGATTTTGTTTGATGTCTTGGGCGACGTGGTTTGCGGTGGCTTTGCGGCTCCCCTCAACTACGCTGACTATTGCATGATTGTCACCGACAACGGCTTTGACGCGCTGTTTGCAGCCAATCGGATTGCGGCCTCGGTTCGGGAAAAGGCACGCACCCATCCGCTGCGATTGGCAGGTCTGATTGGCAACCGGACTTCTAAGCGCGACTTGATTGACAAGTATGTGGAGTCGGTGCCGATGCCCGTGCTAGAGATTTTGCCGTTGATTGAAGACATTCGCGTGTCGCGGGTCAAGGGCAAGACCTTGTTTGAAATGGCAGAGAGCGATCGCTCCCTCGAATATGTCTGTGACTACTACCTCAACATCGCCGACCAAATCCTGGCGCGACCGGAAGGCGTAGTGCCCAAAGATGCCGCCGATCGCGAACTCTTCAGCCTGCTCTCCGACTTCTACCTCAACCCCGCCCAACCCCAGGCTCGCTCCGAGGAAGAGCTGGATCTGATGATGGTTTGATCAGAGTTTAATCCGGGTTTGATTTGGGGTTAGGTAATGGTTAGGTGAGGGTTTGATGACAGGTTATGCGTGGACGTAATGGTTTGATGACGGTTTAAGGATGATTCGAGATTTTCAGGGTCAGTTTTGGGTTATGAGTAATATTTTGACTCCCTACCCCTTACTAAATCACCGTGGATACTGAGTACCTTCGTGCGTCCCTCAAAACACAATGGCTGGATTACTACCGGAGTAATCGCACCTGGATCAACCGTCTAAGCATCTGGGTTACCTGTGAGGGCGAACGTCGTCCCTCGTCGAGTTTCATTCTGGCCACCTTAGCCATCCTGGAACCCAACCTCAACACCCTCTTGCCCCTGATTGTAGATCTCAGCAGCAATCCCGATCGCATCATCCTTGCCCTCGGCCTCAACTTCAACCCAGACCAGGCTCTCCAATCCCGCCACTCTACCGAGTCAACGGTGAAGATGCTGCCCTCTGGCAATGGCAATGGGGTGGTTCTGCCGCCCATGACACCCCGAGAAGCAACGACGATGCCGAATGTTGCAAGCCCTGCTGCATCCCAAGCTGTTACCTCTCAACCCATTACATCTCAACCGATTGCCTCCCCATCTGTCGCATCCCCATCTATTGCCTCCCAACCTGTCGCCTCGGCAACCCCGATCGCCCAAGCAGTCGCAACCCGAGAAGTCCCCTTTCAGGAGATTCCTCTGACTAGCAAAAAGCAAAAAGAAAAGGGCAAAAAACATCGCAAGCAGGAGGCTTCAGCCCCAGCCGTAGAGAAGTTGCCGAGGGTTGAGCCAACTCAGGGAAATAGCCTCGTGAGTGCGATCGCCCCCTCACCCACCCCCGCAACCCCCTTCGCCAACTGCGATCCCCTCACCCCTTACAGCGACAGTGACCCCGGCAGAGATAGAGACACAGACAGAACCACAGACAGAACCAGCGATAGAACCAGCGACAGCGACTACCACGATGACTTCTATCCCAAACATCGACGCTATCAACGCCGCGACTAGGAGTGGAACCGGGACACCGGGAAGCGGCGAAAGGCGTGAGCCAATGAAGTCATGCCAGTGAAGTCATGCCAGTGAAGTCACGTTATTGAAGTCATGTCAGTGAAGTCATGCCAGTGAAGTCATGTCAGTGAAATCATGCTATTGATTCCACCCCACTCCCCACTCCCTACTCCCCAAACACCTATGACCCTAGCAACCCCCCAACCCCAAGCTTTAAATTTTGATTGTGAAACGGGTAACTATCACACCTTTTGCCCCATTAGCTGTGTGGCATGGCTCTATCAGAAAATTGAGGATAGCTTTTTCCTGGTGATTGGCACCAAAACCTGTGGCTATTTTCTGCAAAATGCCATGGGCGTGATGATTTTTGCCGAACCCCGCTATGCCATGGCGGAGTTGGAAGAAGGCGATATTTCGGCGCAGTTGAATGACTACGAAGAACTGAAGCGGTTGTGTACTCAGATTAAGCGCGATCGCAACCCCAGTGTCATTGTCTGGATCGGCACCTGCACCACCGAAATCATCAAGATGGATCTGGAAGGACTCGCCCCCAAGCTAGAGCAAGAAGTGGGCATCCCAATCGTGGTGGCCAGGGCAAACGGCCTGGATTACGCCTTCACCCAAGGGGAAGACACCGTTCTGGCCGCGATGGCGCATCGTTGCCCCAGCAAAGCACCCGTTGCCGACACCGAAAAGGAGGAGCGCAACGCCATTTCTCGACTGCTCAACTTTGGCCGCAAGCAAGAAGATGTCAAGGCCGAAGAATCCGAGTACGCAGATCATCCGCCGCTGGTGCTGTTTGGTTCCCTGCCCGATCCGGTGGTGACCCAGTTGACCCTGGAATTGAAAAAGCAGGGCATTAAAGTCTCGGGGTGGCTGCCTGCCAAACGGTTTACCGAACTGCCCGTGATTGAAGAAGGCACCTACGTCGTGGGCGTTAACCCCTTCCTCTCCCATACAGCCACTACCCTGATGCGCCGCCGCAAATGTACCCTGATTAACGCACCTTTCCCGATCGGCCCGGACGGCACTCGCGCCTGGATTGAAAAAATCTGCTCGGTGTTTAACATCCAGCCCAAGGGATTGGCCGAACGGGAGCAGCAGGTGTGGGCTAGCCTGGAGGACTATCTGCAATTGATTCGGGGCAAGTCGGTCTTCTTTATGGGAGACAACTTGCTGGAGATTTCCCTGGCCAGATTCCTGGTGCGCTGCGGCATGACCGTCTCCGAGATTGGCATTCCCTACATGGACAAACGCTACCAGAAGGCAGAACTCGCCCTTCTAGAGCAAACCTGCCACGAGATGGGCGTTCCCCTGCCCAACATTGTGGAAAAACCCGATAACTACAACCAGCTTCAGCGAATCAACGACTCACACCCCGACCTGGTCATCACTGGCATGGCGCACGCCAATCCTCTGGAAGCCCGTGGCATCAACACCAAATGGTCGGTCGAGTTCACCTTTGCCCAAATCCACGGCTTCACCAACGCCCGAGACATCCTGGAACTGGTCACCCGTCCCCTGCGGAGAAACAATTCGCTGAAGGATCTGGGATGGAGCAAACTGGTCAAGGACGAAGCCAAGGTTTAGGTCAGTTGTTCTAATCCCGGATTTCTCACAACGTTTTTCAGAAGTGGCCTGAAAGCCATAATCAGCAATGATTTCAGCCATTATGCCGAAAAAACAGTCTGCGTTTTTTTCA
>JALOOP010000127.1 GCA_025454315.1 Oculatellaceae cyanobacterium Prado106 | reverse complement strand
CTCCGCACACCCTCCCCCAAACCCACACTCTACGGCCAAATCTTCCAGCAAAATGTCTGGATCGGCTTCATCCTCCTCGCAGGCATGACCCTCGGTTTTAGTGCAGGGCTTTAGTCGGAGAGGGGGAAAGGGGAAAGGGAAAAGGGGAAAGGGAGCGCACGGAGGGAGCCATAGAGTTCTTGGAGATTTCTAAGAATTTTGAAGAACATTGACAGCAATATTCTTTCAACGAAATCCCAAGATTGTTTCCATGAACCCCCTTTCCCCCTTCCCCTTTCCCCTTTCGCCTTCTTACCTTTCGCCCTTCACTCCAGATCGCTAAACCACAAACGCAGAAGGCATCGGCTGCCGAGAGACACGGAAGTTGAGCGTCTTGCCGCTCTGCCAGTAAACCGTTCTAGCCCGTGCTAAAAAAGCCGCGACTTCTGCACGGGTGGCGGCTTTTTTGGGGGTGAGCAGCGATCGCCCCGGAAAATTCACCACAATTCGGTGAGAAGTCGCCGCCACTACCCCAGCTACCGCGTAGTCGCTAATTGAAGCGCGATCGTCATATAGGCTCAAATCCCGAGTTGCGGCGGGTTTGCCCAGAGGGTTGGCGATCGCAATCACCGCATCCTGTCGCAAAAGACTCAGCCCCGGCTTAAAGGTGCCATCATCGTAACCCGACAGCAACCCAGCCCGATAAGCCGTCTGAATCGACTCATGACCCCAAAAATTTCGAGGCACATCCGGAAACTCCTTCCCCGGTCGCACCAACGGCAGCGGCGCAAACCCCTTCACCAACATCGCCGCAAACTGCGCCCGACTAATTGGCGCATCAGGGTTAAATTTGCCCACATCATCCCCATCCACCACCTCTGCATTAAACAACTGCAAAATATAATTAACCGCCCAATGTCCCACAATGTCATCCAGACTGGTTTGCAGCAGCGAGTTCCAAGTCCAGCGCCCCGCAATTCCCGTTTGCGGCAAACAAAACATTTCCTGGTAGGCGATCACAGCATTCTCAGTGCCCATACCAAACCCTCCATCCACAGGAATGGCCGGATACAAATTTTGAAGTCGGCGATTGAGCAGCGTTTGCAACTCTCTCACCTCTGCACCTTGCGCGCCAAACTGAAGCTCAGGCTTTGTCACTAATGTTGCGGTAGAAGGCATGATGATGATTCCTTTGGGTGACTTGACATCGTTCCTTCTATCTTGAAGAAGAGTCTCTGTTTAGACACTTCCCCATGAGGGTTATTTCAGGGAAGGGGAAAGGGGAAAGGGAAAAGGCGAAAGGGTGACACTGTAAGAAGCACTGGAACATAGACGTTGAAATAACGCCGAAATAACGCGCCGATCTTCTCCTACAGTTGGTGGATTTAGACGGCTGTCTGCTAAAGGGTTTAATCCTAATTGCAATATTTCGATGCCACTGAAAAACGACATTGAATCATGGAAGGCTTTACGGCAGGTTTACCGTTTCCGTTCACGATTCGGCTCCAGAGAATTTTATAAAGCAGTCCAAGATTTCCCTTTCGCCTTTTCCCTTTCGCCTTTCGCCTCTCTCCCAAATTCTTGTTGAAAAAGAAAGAAAAAGCCGATTTTCCAGAATGAAGCGTTAGGATGAACAATAAGGATAGGTCGGGTTATTTTACGCACTCGTAATTAGAACAGTGATTACGAGGTTTTGATAGGTTGCCGGATCAGCGTCCAGATCATGTCACAGGAGTGAATCCAGACCACTTTGCCCCAAAATTCCTCAAAACCTGAATCCAAGAAAAACAGGAAAAAAAGCTGATCTGTTAATAAAGCGATGAGTAGAAATCTTTACCCATCTACTCATCCACCCATCTACTCATCCACCCATCTAATCATCCACCCCTTTCCCCGTCCACTCCTCAACCACTCACACAGGAGGGCGAGTTCGATGAAACAACGATTTCACGATCGCACCGAGGCTGGAAAACTTCTGGCACTCCGGTTGACCGAGTATGTCAATCAGCCTGATGTCTGTGTTCTCGGCTTGCCTCGAGGCGGCGTTCCGATCGCCTACGAAATTGCCCAAGCCCTGAACCTGCCGATGGATATTTGCCTGGTGAGAAAATTGGGCGTTCCGGGACAGCCTGAGTTGGCCATGGGTGCGATCGCCCCCGGTGGTGTCATGGTACTCAACCACGAGATCATCCGCGCCCTCAACATCTCACGCGGAGCCGTCATGCGCGTCGCTGCCGCCGAAAAACGTGAGCTAGAACGTCGCGATCGCGCCTACCGAGGCGATCGCAACCTCCTTAATGTCGAAGGCAAAACTATCATCCTCGTAGACGACGGCATCGCCACCAGTTCCACCCTGAGAGCGGCGATCGTCACCCTCCGCCGCCAAAACCCCAAAGCCATCCTCGTCGCCGTCCCCGTCGCCGCCGAATCCGCCTGCCTCTCCCTCCGCAAAATGGTCAACCAAATCATCTGCCTGATGATGCCCGAACCCCTCCAATCCATCGGCATGTGGTACGTCGATTTCTCCCAAACCTCAGACCGGGAAGTGCAGCGGTTGCTGCGACAGACGACTCAGGTTTCTTGAGGGGGGAGGGGGGCGAAAGGGGAAAGGGGAAAGGGGAAGGGGTATCTTGGAAGGATTCATTGAATTGATCCAATTGAGCCACTGGATTGATTTACTGGATTGATCCATTAGATTGATCCGGGAGGGGAACATAGGAACTTCTCTGCGATTCCTTTCCCCATGAATTCAACGCCCCCCCTTTCCCCTTTTCCCCTTCCCCTTTCCCCTTCCAATCCTTCCCCTCCCCAATACTGAGGAATACCTAAAGAACCCCCACCCGATCGCCCATTCCGAGATACACTAAAATCCCAAATTTAAGCCAATCTACGTCAGACTGCATCGGCGAGTCTGGGAGTATCTGGGAGGATTAACGCATGTCAGAATTTCAAGATTTTCTCAAGCGGACGGTGGCCTATGTTGCCATTGGAGAGTTTAAGTCCGGCAAATTTGAAGCCGCCCAAGAGCTTTATGAGCAGGCTGTAGCCACCTACGGCGAAGGCTTTCAAGGAACCTTTCTATTGCGAGAACCGGGGAGCGATCGCGGCATTTCCATCATCTTCTGGGACGATGCCGCCGACATGGAAGAAGGCACCCACACCGCCACCCACGAACAACTCATGAAAAAAATGGCTCCCCTCTTCGCCGCACCCCCCACAACTGGCCTCTACGAATTGGTCTGCAACATCGACCCACCCAGCAAAGCAGACTCCGCCGAATCCCCTTAATTGTCCCTAGTTCCCACAAAAAACGGTTTGGCAGAGCCGCACAACCTGCGACTTTCCCAAACCGTCATCATCCTTATCTCATCCAAAACCTTAATTTGATCCAAATTCGATCCAAAACCTATCCTTGGAACCGTTCGCTGGACTCACAACAAAACCCAGCACATCAGGATTTCTAGTTCTCAAAACCTTAAGGGTGAAACGCTCTCAGCGAGTGTTTTGCTACGTTACACCCTACGCACAAGACACGACTAATCAACCTGAACCGCATTCACATCCACGGGATTCACCGTTTTATCTTCAACCGATGCCTCTTGGGCAGATTGATTCCCTTTCATCGTTTTGACCCGCTCGATCAGCACCTGCGAAACTTCAGAAACCAGCAGGGTCAGAATCAGGACATCATCAATTTGTCCCACGATCGGCAGAAAATCAGGTGCAATATCAAAGGGGCTAAGAATATAGGCCAAGCTGCCCACAATCACCCACCAGCGATACTTGGGATTGCGAATGATTTGACGGTACCAGTCGTAGATGGATTCAGCGCCGAAAAGTTTCATGGTTTTGTGCTCTCTCGCTCGTTTGCTCCTTTATTGTGTCAAGTTGCCCCCCGGAAGGGAATCCCCTTTTAGGGAGGATAGCCGATCGCCCATTAGCGCAAGAACCGATACATCAAGATTCCCGCAGCAATTTCATGGCTCTCTAAGTATTAAAAACCGACCAATCCTTGAGGAAAACCGCCAAAAGCCCCCCAATACCTACGCTAGATTCTAAGCGATCGCCCCCCCCCATCCCCAAATCCCCCCTCCTCCCAAGTAAAAAAACTCCCCCACATCTCCCTCCCTCTGCGTCTCTGCGTCTCTGCGGTTCAAATCCAACCCCTCAGCCCATCCCCAACCCTCCATCCCCATCTCAAAGCCCACGCTTCATCGCCAACAGCGCACTCCCAAACGCCGCCTCAGTCTGCTGCGCCCCCAAAACAGGCACCCCCAAATAGCGCGATCGCATCTCCCCCCAAACCCCATTCCGCGCCCCCCCACCCGCCGTATACACCTGACTCAACCGCGTCGCCCCCAACTCCAGCAACCGCTGATACCCCAACGCCACAAACCGCGCCAACCCCTCCAACAAACCCTGCAAAAAATCAACCGGACGATCGGGACGCGGCATCAACCGAGGAGCCAAACTGGGATCATTAATCGGAAAGCGTTCCCCCGGTTTCAGCAAAGGATAATAATCGAGTCCACTATCCTGCTGGGGATCGATCTGGGCACTGAGCGTTTCTAATTCCTCACTGCTAAAAAACTGCTTCAGCACCGCCCCACCCGTATTAGAAGCTCCTCCCACCAGCCACCGATCGCCCCAACGATGGCTATAAATCCCAGAGCGCCCATCATCCACCCGCGTCTGACTCAACAACTTCAGCACCAGCGTAGACCCCAAAGAAGTTACCGCCTCCCCCGCCTGCTGCACCTGACTCGCCAAAAACGCCGCAATACTATCCGTCGTCCCCGCACAAATCTCGCAGGTCACCGGAAACCCAAAAGTCTCGCTGAGATGGGGCAGAATCGGGGCGATCGCAGTCCCCGGTGCCACCACTTGCGGCAGTTGAAACGGAATCGTCAGCGACTGCAACCAATCCGGATAGCACAATGCGCCCACATCGTATCCCAACTTCAGCACATTGTGATAATCCGTGATCCCCAATTGCCCATGCAGCAACGCCCCCAACCAATCCGCCTGATGCAAAAAATAAATCGGCTGATTGACTGCCGTAAAATCTCTCTGTTCAACCCAAGCCATCAGCTTCGTCAAACTGGAGGTCGCACTGATCACCGTATGATTCGGCGGCGCGATCGCCCTCACCCGTTGCAACGCAAACGCCGCCCGATCCTCGTTGTACAGCATCGGCTCACCCAACACCTTCCCCTGCGCGTCACACAGCAAAACCGTAGAAGAAGTGCCGTTGATGGCGATCGCCTGAATCTGTTGGCGATCGCGCCAAGGAATCGCCCCCAAAAGCTGAAACAAAGTCTCTCGCCAAAGTTCCGCCAAAGATACTTGCGCTTGAACCGGAAACGGCAAATGCACCTCTGTTCTAATTTGCTGGTTGGCATCAATGGCGATCGCCCTTGCCCCCGAAGTACCAAAATCAATGCCTAAATACTGAGCCTCCAATGGCTGAGCCTCTGAGGGTGAAACAGGATCAGATTTCATGCGTTCAAAGGAAATAAGCTTCGACTACGATTCATGTTCACTGAAGATCAGCGAAGTAAATTGATGAATACCAACAAGATTTCACTGTAGGATGAAAAGACGATAACAGTACGCCTTAATTATGGAACTGTAACAGTCATCATCAACGAGATTTTGTAGTAGAACCGTAGGATGTGTTAGCGGAGCGTAACGCATCGGTGGATCGATCCGTGGTCTAGGGTTGGATGAAATTGAAGAGGTTTTGTGTAATGAATTGATTCCCTTTGGGATTGAAGTGGATGTGGTCTTGATAGAGAGATTTGGCATCCTTCGTTTGGTTCAAGATTGGCAACAAATCCAGATAAGTAATGTTGCTTTGTTGCGTAAACTCTTGCAGTCGCTGTCGTGCCTTTTGTTCATAATCCCGCGAACCGGGCGTGCCTAGCTCCCGCAAAAGCGGTGTCATCACCACCAGCAGCCGCGTCTGATGCTGCGTCGCATAGGCTTGAATCTGACGAATCGCCTCCAGATTAATCCCCACCCGATCGCCCCCTTCTTTTTGCCAAGCTTCCAACTCAGGAATCGGCTTCGGTTTGACCAGATATCGATTCCAGGTTTCCACGATCGCCGAAGTTGGACGATGATCTGGATAGTTGCGATCGCGCCCTACTGGAATTGAAGTCGGAGCCGTCGCAAACAAATCGTCCGTGTTAATCAACAGCACAATCCACTTTGCCCCAAAGCTCCCAAAGCGCTGCAAATACGCCAACTCATTGCGCGGCCCCCAAGAATTCGCCGAAGCATTCAACACCTCGACCTCGGAAGTCACGCTGGATTTCCTGTCGCTGGATTTCCTGTCGCTGGCTTTCCTGTCACTGGATTGTAATCCGCTCAGCAGTGCCTTTTGCAACAGTGCCGAAATCGTTTGCTGCTGATCCGTCCACCAGCCCCCATTGGCGATCGAATCCCCCAACAGCAAAACCCGAAACGTACCCTGAGTCGGTTGCGGTGCGATCGCCCCACTTCGCATGGAATACTGGTTAATCAGAATTTGATTGCCAAACCGTCGCGTCTTCTGATTCGGAGCCAACAGATACCCCACCTGGGGATCAGCCACATACAGCAACGGCTTCCCAAACCCAAAGAGCGATCGCAACCCTACTTCTAGACCGATGACGATCGCCCCCAACAGCGTCACAATTGCCAGCAGAACCATCACAACGTCACGCACAAGCCACTCCCGGAAAAATAACTGTTTTAGTTTGCCCCCGATCGTAGGAGAGGAGTCCCTGCTCCTTTCCAAAGAAATCCTTAAAGTGTACTCCCCGACTCATGTTTTTTGCTGGACGTGGCTAAAATTGAAAGTGAATTTTCGTAGCACCCCCTGTACTTTTGCAAAGTTGTACTTTTTTGAAATTGTACTTTTATGAATTTTAGATTCCCCCAGTTTTGCACTGGGCATCTCTAAAGCAGTTCTCAGGGTCACAAGTTTTCAGGATCACAAACCTTTCCCTAAATTCCTTCAAATTTAAGGAGAACACCCCATGACCGACCAAAACAGAGGCATTATGAAATTTAACGAAGCCGATAGCATCCCCGCCGTAGCCATCTCCGGCATCCTCATTCTCGGCTCGATCGGCTTCCTCATCTACTGGGCACTACAATCCGCCTACGCCCTCGGTTAAACCCATTACTCAGTAGCCCATAGCCATACGGTGCAAGCGATCGCCCCCAATTTCCCCTCCCAGAAACCCACCCCCGAAACCCCGCACCACATTATCAAACCCCCATTAAACTAAGAGCCTTGGCAAGACCTGCACCAATGTGCAACTCTTACCAAGGCTCTTAATCATGTCAAATCATTTCCAACCCAAAATCAAAAGCAAAGGCGCAAAACCCTCCCCCACTCCCTACTCCCCACTCCCCACTCCCCACTCCCCACTCCCCACTCACGAACGTTCATCAAACTCATCATCCCCCAAGTCATTGTCAGCATTATTGACCTCCTCCTTAAATCCCCGCAGCGTCTTCCCAAGCGCACTGCCGAGTTCAGGGATTTTTTTAGGGCCAAAGATAATCACGGCGGCTAATACAATCAAGCCTACTTCGGGCCAACCTAGACCAAACATGGAAGTCTCCTGTTGTGCATTGCTGAATCCATCCACTTATACCACTTTGAATTCTAGAGTTTGAATCCCAGATCATGACGCTTCAACCCAAAGCTCCAAAATCCATCCACTCAACCCCACCCATCGGTATACTGGCTTCTTCAGTTTAGGAGCAATCCGACAAGACAAACACAAAATCCCCCCATCTTGTTAGGGGAAAGGGGAAAGGGGAAAGGGGAAAGGGGAAAGGGGAAAGGCGAAAGGCGAAAGGGGAAAGGCGAAAGGGGAAAACTGGGATGCATTCCGGGAATAGATCCAAATAGGAGAACAGGAAAAATTTCTTTGATTTCTTCCAAGACTTATACACAGATAACCCTTTCCCCTTTTCCCTTTCCCCTTTTCCCTACCCATCCTCTCCCATCCTGTAGGATTTGAAAGACCCCGCCCATTCCTCCATCATGTCTCTAGCGAATTCATCCGAAGAACATTCTCTGCACAATCCTCCCGCAGATTGCCCTTCCCCTGCCCTCACCCCCATCCAGGTCATTGGTATTGGCCTAGAGGGAGCCGCAGGACTCTCACCGCTTGTCCAACAACGGGTTGCAGCCTCTCATCTCCTCGTGGGCAGCGATCGCCACCTCAGCTACTTCCCCCACCATCCCGGCCAACGCCTCCCCCTGGGCAACCTCCAAACCACCCTGCAAACTCTCCGCCAATGGCTGGCTCAGTCTGAGTCCGCCACCCCACTGGTCAGCATCCTTACCTCCGGCGACCCCCTCTTTTTTGGCTTAGGCCGTCTTTTATTAGAAGAATTTCCCGCCGACCTGATCACCTTCCACCCCCACCTCAGTTCAGTCCAGCTTGCCTTTAGCCGTGTCAAACTCTCCTGGCACGATGCCCGCGTCATTAGCGCTCATGGGCGATCGCTCGACGAACTCACCCAAGCCCTCCAGCAAGGCACCCCCAAACTCGCCATCTTCACCGACCCCACCCATAGCCCCAGTGCGATCGCCCAGTTATTGCGATCGCTCGACCTGGCAACCCTCTACCAACTCTGGGTCTGCGAAAACCTGGGCAGCGACACCGAACAAGTCCAATGCTTCTCCCCCGCCCATTTCCCCGAGCAATCCTTCGCCCCCCTCAACCTCGTCATCCTGGTACGCCAAACCCAAAAGCCCCTCCAGGACATGCCCCTCGACCTGCAAACCCTGCCGCTCCTGGGATTACCCGACGCCAGTTTTTTGAGTTTCAGTGATCGCCCCGGCCTCATGACCAAGCGGGAAATCCGCCTCCTGGCGCTGGGTGAACTCGCCCTCCAACCCCACCAAATTGTCTGGGACATTGGCGCAGGCACAGGCTCAGTGTCCATCGAAATCGCCCGCCTCTGCCCCACCTCCACCATCTACGCCATCGAAAAAACCGCCGCCGGATTCAGCCTCATCCAGCAAAACCGCCAGCGCTTCGCCGTTCCCAACCTGATCGCCGTCTCCGGCAGCGCCCCCGAAATGCTGGCCACCCTCCCCCCGCCCGATCGCATCTTCCTGGGCGGCAGCGGCGGCCACCTCGAAGCCATCCTGGAACACTGCGATCGCGTCCTCTCCCCCCAAGGTCGCCTCGTCCTCGCCCTCGCCACCCTAGAACATCTCACACTCACCCTAAGCTGGCTCAAAGCCAACCCCCAATGGCAACACCACCTGCTCCAAGCCCAAATTGCCAAATCAGTGGCGATCGCCGACCTCACCCGCTTCACCCCCCTCAACCCAGTCACCCTCATCACCCTGACAAAACCCTAATCCCTGCAACGATTCATCCTGGATTATCCCGAGAACATCCACCCCAAAACGCCTGCGGTTCCCAGCAGAAATAAAATGCCCATGATCCCAGCCAGCGGCTTTTGATCCAGCCCCGTAATCCAGGCAGAAACCTTGCCGGGATAGACCAATATTCGAGTGGTATCGAGAGTGGCGATCGTCCAAATCCACCCCGCATGAAGCCCCCAGGCCAACCCCAAATTCCCGCCATCCACCCCCCGCGCCAAGGTCAACACCATACCCATCAGCCATAGCCCCGGCAACTGAGGAATATTCGCTTTGCCCTCCCAGACTAGATGCAAGAGCGCGAAAATCAGACTGGCGATCGCCCCCGCCATCCAGGGCTGCAACTCCTGCTGAAGCTGATTTAGAAGAAACCCTCGAAAAATCAATTCCTCCGTCAGGCTAACCCACAGTCCCAGAAGCAGCGTCGTAACAACCATGGGCAAAATCGGCTCCTGGGGTTTCTGAACCGTCATCCAGCCGCAAGTCAGTTCGATCGCAAACAGCACTCCTAATCCCAAAACGCCCAACAACAGCCCTTTCCCCCCCGAAACCAGAACAGCCAAATTCCAGGGCAAACCATAGGCCGAAAAAGGCTGCTGAGCAAGCCCTGCAAATCCCCAAAGCAGCAGAGGAGCCAATAAATAGAGAGAGGCCAACAGGGGAAGTTTCTGTGCCATCGTCAGCGGCTCACCCGGTCGCCATTTCAGTTTCCAGGTGAGCGGTAGGGCGATCGGCAACCACAAAACCAGCCAAGCCACAAAAAAACTCACAATCGTGAGGAACGCATTAGCGTCAAGTAATTCTTGAAATTGAATCAGTGGGAACTGAACGGGTAGGAACTGAACGGGTAGAAACTGCACAAAAATAGAAAACAACTGGGTCAACAACCTCTCAATCTCCATCGGACAACCCTCCAAAAAATCCGCCTCCGCAAACTAGAATTTCTAATCTGCGGAGGCTAGTTTAGAGCAAATTGCCCCAAATTTTATGAGTCCTCTAATCGGCTAGGCGCAGCCTAATCCTCATCTTCGCCATGACCATTTCTATCCTCATCCCCATCCAATTGATAGAGATGAATATGTTTGTAGCCCAAGCGAATTTCAAACTCATCGCCCGGTTTCAACCCCATCTTTTCGGTGTAAGTTGAACCAATGACAATTTGACCATTCTTATGGACACTCACCCGATAGGTCGGTTCGCGCCCGCGCCCATCTTTGGAACCTTCAACGTTGAGGGTTGTCCCTTTCGCTTCCAGTAAAGCTTCAAAAAAATCGGCCAAATTGACGCGAGTCTGATTATTCTTCCCAGCGGTATAGTAACCACAGTGTCTTGCTTTTTCTCGGCGAGGTAAATGCGATAGTTCTTTTACCTTTTGCAAGAGTGCCTTGCCTGTGAGGGGAGTGGGAGCAGTTTCAGCCATTGCTAACAAAATTTCCTTGAAACCTCTACTAATAAAAAATGCAGGTTAAACTAACCCAAGCATATAAATGAATATAGCCCCAAAGTCCTTCTTTTGGAAACTTAAAAGATAAATAGAGAAGCCCCACAATCCACTTCAATTCAATATTTTTGATCCCTTCAGCGATCCCAATTCAACATTTTAATGAATCCTTTCCAGCCCATCGAGTGGGTCAGGTTAAAAAACAGCAACTCAAATGAAAAAATCGCTCAGTATCTCTTCGGTTCCTCCTCAATTACATCCAGTTTTATCCGAAAGATTAGCCCAAACTCAAGTCTCAGTCAGTAAAAATTAAAAATGCCTTTCAGCAGCAGAGCGAACTTGCCAATCTCCTCAACCATGCTGATGCATTCCCAAACTCTTTAATCAGAACTTCAATCAGTTACAATCTTGCGCGGTTTGCACATAACCCAATACTTTGTTCGCATCATCTTCATTCCACCTTACCCACCAAATTCAGACTACTTGTCCCCCCATCGCAATGCAACAGACTTCGTCCATGAGGGGTGTTGCCCACCACAAGTCAAGAGAGTCAATTCAAGAGAGGTAGTGGCTCCCATCTGCTTAACATATGATTGGAAGGCATTCTTGCAACAAATTGGTAATGTCTTTTTTTTAAGATACAGAAGTTCAAAACGAAAGAATTTCGGGAGGATTTCATAGGCTTTCCGTCCGAAGATTCAGTTGAGAAATGAGGTTTTGGAATAGGAATTGAACCTTCAAAGCAATGATTGATAGTCTTAAAAGCTCTTTTTCAGTATTTGGATAATTCTTTTTGATTAATTCTTGCAATGCTCAAAAAAATGCATGAATTAAATCCTTCGCCCATGTGAGTCCTGCAATCTATCTATCGGATAGATGTTGCTCCAAATGTATACCGTATAACGAGAAAACAAGAATGCTCACTAGAGAAAAATCTAGCAAATCTAATTCCTTGATGAAAATTGCAATCCACTCACAGAAATACTGCTCATCCTTTCCTTTGCCGTTCTTCAAAAACTCTATTTTTTCTCAATATTGCGCTTCAAAAAAGTGGCATAAGTAAGTTTGGTGGGGTAAAGGAAAAGGGAAAAGGGAAAAGGGAAAAGGGGGAGTTATTGAGAGATCTCTGAGGATTCCTTGGAAGATGTCGAGAAAGAGCAGTGAAGCATTTCTGAAGAGACTTTCTGAAGAGGCAATGGATGGGGAGCCATTCCTGTTGCTCCTAACATCGTTCTGTCTCGTGAAACTCAGACCCGCCTTACTGAATTTAATAAGGCTGTGTTGCTAGGGAATATCTATGATTCACTGGCCAACCATTCCTCATAGTTGCCACCCATCAACTTCTGCCGAGTAGCCTCAATGAGTTCAGGTGAGCATGTTGGTGTTGATGCGGCTCGATACACATCGTTTAACACCACAGGGTACTCTCGTCCTGTAAACTCAGCAATGACCTGCGCCAGATTACGGTCAGACATCTCTCCATATAAAATAGACAACAATGGTAGGTAGAACTGCTCACTGATACCTTGAGGAAAGGCGCATTGCAATAACTTATAAGTGTTGACCAGATGGGTAGGAGTAGTTTTCTGCATAATTCAGCTACCTATTAATGAGTAAGGTGAGTGAGGATAAATATTTTTGTTTTTAGATTATGAGCGATTCCAATTTTTCTAAGTTGGCTGATCTGGAATTCTTGCCTTATTTGGATAGTCAGGGTGAAGTGACGCATCAGTTTGACCAAAAGGTGGGGGTATATGCGATTTTTGACCAGCAGCAGGTGTTGCAGTATGTGGGGTTGTCTCGGGATATTTCTTTGAGTTTGAGGCAGCATTTGGTGCGACAACCGGAGGGTTGTTATTGGCTGAAGGTGGCAGTGAGCGATCGCCCCAACCGTACTCTTCTGGAAACGATTCGTGCCGCCTGGATTGAAGAGAATGGCACTACCCCGATCGGTAATGGCGTCGATGAGGCTTTGTGGAATCAGCCGATCGATGCTAAGGCCAAGATGACTCCTGAAGAACAGACGGCTTATGCGGCAACGGATGAAATGGGTCAAATTAAATTGCTGAAACAGGTTGCTCGTCGAGTTGAGGCTGAAGTGTTCGCTGCTTTGCAGGCGCGAGGTGTGACTACTGCGATTCGTTTTGACCCTAAGCTGAAGGAGGAGGGGTTGTTGAATTTGAAGTGAGTCTAGAGGAAAGGGGGAACACAGATGCACACAGATGAACACAGATAAATACAGATAGGCTAATCGCAGAGATGTAGAGGAATTGAGCTTCTTGGTTTTTATTCTGTTCCTTTCCCCTTTCCCCTTTCCCCTTTTCCCTTTCCTCCTAAATTCAAGACTCTTCCACAGGCTTAACGGGCTGTATGGCTTGGATGGCGTTGAGGAGGAGGGCGATCGCAATCACGCCCATGCCGATCGCTTCTAGGAAGCCGGGTCTTTCACCGAGTTGAATCCAGGCGGCGAGGACGGCGAGGACGGGGTTGAGGAGGATGCCTAGACCTGCGGTTCCGGCGGAGAGGTTGTGGAGGATGTAGAGCCAGAGGAGCGTGGCGATCGCAGTTCCGGGGACGACGTTGTAGACGAGCGAGAAGATGAAGGGAGCCGTCCATTGGATGGGGTGGGCGGGGGTGAGGAGGGCGATGAGGGCGAGGGGGAGGGCGGCAAAGAGGGTTTGCCATGCGGTGAAGGAGAGCAGATCGAGTTCGATGGTTTGGCGGAGTTTTTTGGCAATGATGGCTCCTGCGGCCCAGGAGAGTCCGGCCAGGAGTGCCAGGAATTTGCTGAAGGTGGTGCCGCCTAGGTTGCTGGGATCGAGGATGAGGAGGAGTCCGGTGATGCTGAGGGCGATCGCAATCCATTGGAGTTTTTGGATGCGTTCGTGGAGGACGATCGCCGCCAACAACAGCGTCCAGAGCGGCATGGTGTAGACCAAGACTGATACTTTGCCTGCGCCGCCGCTGACCAAGGCCCAGTTGGCAAGGCCGTAGACGCCAGCGGTTTGCAATACGCCGACAGCGAAGGTGCCGACGACTTCTTTGGGCAGGATGGGTTTTCGCAGGCCAATGAGCAGGGCAAAGAGGCAGACGGCTCCCAAGAGAACTCGCAGGGCGGCGAAGGTGAAGGGAGGGGCGTACTGGACGGCGACTTTCATTTGTACCCAGTTGTATCCCCAAATCAGCGCTAGTAGGAGCAGACAAAGGATAGCAGTCTTCTGAGATGGGGCGGGAGATTGGGACATTGTGATGGGGAGAGTCGTGGTGGGTAGAGGTTTTGGGGTTGGAGTGTTGTTAGAGTCAGGAGGTATCGGCTTTAGCTAAGGGGATTGATTTTAGCTAAGCGCTATCTTGACATGAGGGTGGGCATTGCGATGGTTCAGTTGACAAATTTTTTCCTGGGTTGTGCGATTTGGGCTTACAAGGATTGGGTCGGCAACCTGTTTCCTAAAGGAACTAAGGCCGCCGATTTTTTGCAGCTTTATAGCCGTCGGTTTACCACGGTTGAAGGCAATACGACGTTCTATTCCATTCCGGATGCGGCAACGGTGGAGCGGTGGGCAGCCCAAACGCCCGATGGGTTTCAGTTTTGTTTGAAGTTGCCGCGATCGCTGACCCATCAGGGACGGTTGGCGGATCAGGTGGGAGGGGCGATCGCATTTTTGCAGCAGATGCAGGGGTTGGGCGATCGGTTGGGGCCTTTGTTTGCTCAGTTGCCGCCGAGCTATAGTCCGGGTCAGTTTGCGGATTTGGCTGAGTTTCTGCGGGCTTTCCCGCGTGATCAGGCGCGTCTTGCGCTGGAAGTTCGGCATCCGGCTTGGTTTCAGGAGCCTCATGCGGAGCGGTTGAATGGGCTGCTGTCTGAACTGGGGATGGGGCGGGTTTTGCTGGATACTCGTCCGATTTATGATGGGCCGGATGATCCGCAGCTTCATTCGGAGCGGAAGAAGCCGAGGTTGCCGCTGCATCCTGAATTGACGGCGGAGTTTAGTTTGATTCGCTATATTAGCCATCCGCAGATGGAGCGGAATCAGGGGTTTTTGGCGGAATGGGTGGAGCGGGTGGAGGGTTGGTTACGGCAGGGGAAACAGATTTATTTTTTTGTGCATTGTCCAGTGGAGGAGCGATCGCCAGATAATGCGCGGCGGTTTCAGCGGTTGCTGGAGGAAGCGGGGGTGGAGGTTCCGGCTTTGCCTTGGGATGGGGTGGAGGGGGAAGAGGTGGTGTCTCAGTTGAGTTTGTTTTAAGGGGGGAATTAAAACGCGGAGAGCTGCCAACTAGCCAGTCTGAGTAGAAACCTTCGCGTGAGGTCGGTGATCCGGGAGTTGGCTCGGCTTTTTTAAAATTTTTGGGTTTTGGGGAGAGGGGTAGGGTGGGGGGCGATCGCTGGATAATTCCTTGGAGGATTGACACGAAGAATTTTGGGTGAGTCATGTGGGTTTGACCAAGGCATAGAAATTAAACAAGGTGTAATTTTTTGGGGAGAAGCGCTATGTAGCAGCAGTTCTCATGCAAAAAATTACACCTTATTTAATCGTGAGCCTGAAGAATTGGGCTGAGGATTTTTATTCTGGGGCGATCGCCTCATCCCCCAATTCATCTACTTCGTTTTCTCGGAAGAACAGGAGACGGATGGCCATGACGGCAAAGCCGAGGGCAGCGGCGATTTTGACCCAGCGGGTGGGAAAGAATTGGGAGAGGCCGTCGCCCAGGAGGACACCGAGGAAGCTGGCTAGGATGAGGGCTGCGGTGCTGCCTAGGAAGACGGCGCGGAGGGAGGAACTGCGGCCACTGAGGGCGATCGCGGCTAGCTGGCTCTTGTCGCCCAATTCTGAAATAAAGACGGTCACAAAACTTAAGCCCAACAAATTCCAGTCCATGTTCTTTCCCTTGGTTATCCCTTGATTGTGATTCCTTTGGTTAGCCCTTGATGACAATTAGCTCTTGATGACATCTGCCACTAGCAGCGCTGACATTACCAACAGCAGCAGTCCCGCTGAGATTTCTAGGGTTCTGGGGGAAATGTGCTTGGCTAGCCAGCGACCGAGTAGGACACCGACCAGGCTGGTTGCGACCAAGGCTAAAGCTGCGCCCGTGAAGACAATCCAGGGTGTGTCGGATTGGGCACTCATGAAGAGGGTGGTGAGTTGGGTTTTGTCGCCTAGCTCGGCCAGGAAGATGGTGATGAAGGTGGAGGCGAAGATGCCCAGTTCTTCTTTCCAGGTGGGTTTGGAGGAAAGGGGTTGGCTGGGGATGGGGGTGAGGTCAGGTGCAGAGGGTTCTGCGGGTTGGGGGGTGGAAACGGGTGCAGACAGGGGAGAGATAGTCACAGTCTGAAAAGGAATGAGGTATTTTCACATTCCTTTCATTTTTCATCATTTTTTTGACAATGGCAAGTTGTTGAGAGAATGAGCCTATCAGCTAAGGGGTTGAGTGTGAACCGCAGAGACGCAGAGACGCAGAGAGAGAAGAAGGAAGAGGAATAGGAAGGACTATTGTTTGGAGCTTTGGGGAAGAACGATGGGGGTTTCTGAGGCTGGGTACGGGTTGGGGGTTAGAGTCCTATGGCTTGGTTGAAGCGGATCATTTCTAGGCTGCGATCGCCATAAGTTCCCTCGATTTGTTCGCGGCAGCAGTCGATCGCAAACTCGTCTAACTCTTCGGGGGTGATGCCGTACATGTCTGAGAAGGTTTCGGGTTCGACGCGGCAGAAACGGGGGCGATCGGCGTAGATGCGGCATTCGCGGGTGTCGGGGTCAAAGTTGATGCACCAGCCATCCTCGCCGACCATGCTGAGGTAGTGCATTAGCTCCGATTCGGTCAGGTAGAGTTCTAGGCCGGGGCGTTCCTCGGGGTCAAGGTAGCAGCAGGCTCCGCAATTTTTAACGCATTTCCAGGTGGGCATAGGAAGCAAAAAATTAGAAAAATTAGAAAGAACAGTTCAGTCTGCTTTAAAAGTTTAGAAGACCAGTCCGCTTACCAGGTAAAATACTTTTCAGAGACTCGTGTCTATACCTTTTTTCATCAAGATCATTGGACAAACTCTGGGAGGAGCAATGGATTTTTTATCAAATGTTGTAGGCGGTGTGAACTGGGAGGCGATCGTCCAGTTGACCTTTGTCAGCATGATTATGATTGCTGGCCCCGTCGTCATCTTTCTGCTTGCGTTTCGCGGCGGTGACCTGTAGAACCCTGCGGCCAAGTTCCGTCGGTTCTTCTACCACTGTCCGTCATGCTTCTGTCCGTCATGCTTTGGAAAAGACAGGGGTGAGGGATAGGGGCGATCGCTTTTCAAGTTTAATCATCAAAACAACCTGACAAAATTTTTGTTTGTTATAAGCCCTGAAGGGAGATTGCACAACATGCCGTTTCCTTTTGGGGCTTTTTTGAACTAAAAATCCTGATCAGGGATTCCTTAAAAGATATTTCACGAAAGATATCCCTGATAGCCTCTAGACTCCTCTGCATGAATCGATACAGTGGTGAATTACGCGCGTCTTGATGAGGGGTTGCACTGCCACCTTTTGGAGAAAGGCTTTAGATTTTATTAAGTTCAGTCTGTATCTTACGAAACCTTATTTACCCTAGAAGATAACTTCTTTGTCAGAGTTGAACTTCCACAAATTTGGGCTGCCATCAATTTGGGGTGTCACAAATTTAGCGGTCAAAAAGCTCTGCTATTTGGTCATTTATCTTTAATTTGCCCTTAATATCCGTTCTACTGCAAACGTTAACATCCTCTGCTCTACTCCTTCCGATAGGTTTTGTGAACCTCCTGTCCCACTGCATGATTGGTCTTCAAGGGATAGTGGGGACTCTGTATCACCAAGACCCCATCTGGGATGCAAAATGTGACCAAAATTACGGGGAGTAGATTGCATACAGTTGATGTTAAGATTTCGATGTTTGTAGCGTCGAGGACATGCTGTGATCCGCTCTGCAACTCTTCCGCTCCCGTCTCCTTTGCCACAGATTGCGGACAATAGTCGCCTTCGGCTGTTTTCTGGGTCTGCTAATGTACCGCTGTCTCAAGAAGTTGCCCGCTACCTGGGGATGGATTTGGGGCCTATGGTGCGTAAACGGTTTGCTGATGGTGAGATTTACATCCAAATTCAGGAGTCAATTCGCGGCTGCGATGTCTACCTCATCCAGCCCACCTCCTGTCCCGTCAACGATCACCTGATGGAACTGCTGATCATGGTCGATGCCTGCCGTCGTGCTTCGGCTCGTCAGATTACTGCTGTTTTACCGTACTATGGCTATGCCAGAGCCGATCGCAAAACTGCCGGACGGGAGTCCATCACCGCCAAACTGGTGGCCAACCTGATCACCCAGGCTGGAGCCAATCGGGTGCTGGCGATGGATCTCCACTCCGCCCAAATTCAAGGCTATTTCGATATCCCGTTTGACCATGTGTACGGCTCTCCGGTGCTGCTCGACTACCTGATCAGCAAGCAACTCGAAGACATTGTGGTGGTTTCGCCCGATGTGGGCGGGGTTGCCCGTGCCAGAGCTTTCGCCAAAAAGCTCAATGACGCGCCCCTAGCCATCATCGACAAACGTCGCCAAGCCCACAATGTGGCCGAAGTGATGAACGTCATCGGCGATGTCGCCGGAAAAACCGCCGTCCTGGTCGATGACATGATTGACACCGCTGGCACCATCTCTGAAGGAGCCAGACTCCTTCGCAAAGAAGGCGCTAGCCAGGTTTATGCCTGTGCTACCCATGCCGTTTTCTCCGGTGCTGCCGTCGAACGCTTGGCCGGGGGCTTGTTTGAAGAGGTGATTGTCACCAACACGATTCCGCTGGCTCCAGAAAAGCATTTCCCCCAGCTCAAAATGCTCTCGGTTGCCAACCTCCTGGGTGAAACCATCTGGCGAATCCACGAGGATAGCTCAGTCAGTATCATGTTCCGCTAGTTTGACCCGTTGAATCATGAAACGCTGAGGGATGCTTTCTGAGAGATAGTGTCCCTCAGCGTTTTTTAGGCGAAAGGGGAAGGGGGAAAGGGGAAAGGGGAAAGGGGAAAGGAGAAACAATGAGTATACTGGCCTTGTTTTTGCCATGGAAATAGGTCAAGGTAGGGTTCAACAAGAGTCTTCTATTGGTTCTGACATGAAATGAGTCAGGGAGTAGAACACTAAAAATACCTGAACTCATTTCAAGAAAATCCCCTTCCCCTTTTCCCTTTCCCCTTTCGCCCCTCTCCGTTCCCCCAGGTTGGTTACATTCACCGATGGCCTTTGCGAGCGAAACTTCACACTATAGGGGAGTCTTGTGTTTGATTTGGCACAGGATTTTAACCGTTTTCTACTGAGGAGATGTTATGCAGAAGTTTTTTGTGGCGCTGATGATTCCGGCTGCGCTGATTCTGGGGGCTGTGCCTGCTCAGGCTCAGGGTTCGGCGATCGTTGCGGCTCCGATGCAGGTGGCTCAGGTCAGCGATGTGTCGATGATGGCGGAAGAGTTTATGATGCGGTTGGACATGGCGGATTTTAGCGGTGCGGTAGGGATGTACAGCAGTGCGGCCAATGTTTCTTCGGAGAGTTTGCAGCAAACCTGGCAAGATGTGATTGCTACGAATGGGGAACTGCAAGAACAACTGGGAATGGAAACGGTGAGTGACTCGGGAGATTCTCAGGTGGTGCTGGTGACTTGCCAGTTTGAGCAAGGGATGCGGGAAGTTTACATTAATTTTGTCAATGGCAAGGTTGTTGATTTTTCAATGGGTCAATAATTCGAGATTGATGGTTCGAGATTGATTGAACGATTATTGGATGAAAGCACTGGGGGAGGTTTGCATGATGCAAACCTCCCCCAGTGCTTTTTTGAAAGTTTTGTTGGTTGGCTGGGTTCGTGTACTCCGAAGTTCAATTCTCGGATCTCTACCTTCGCTTGGCGATCGCTAACGTGCCCTCTGGTGAATCCATTCGGCAATGCCTTCAGCCAGGGTATCGGCCAGTTGCTCCTGAGCTTTGGGGTCGGCGATCCACTCGAATTCCTGGGGGTTGATCATAAAGCCTAGCTCCAGGAGAACGGCGGGGGCAACGGCGGGGCGGGTGAGTGCCAGGTTGTTCCAGTAAACGCCGTAGGAAGGGCGATCGAGTTTTTCCACCAGATAATTGTGCAGAAATACGGCTAAATCATGGGATTGGGTGTTGTACCAGAAGGTGCTAACTCCGGCTGTGTTGACGGCATCGCCGTCATCGGGCAGGGCGTTGTAGTGGAGACTCAGCGCCAAGGTGGGCTGGAGTTCGTTGATTAGGGCAGTGCGATCGTTTGGCCAGAGATCAATATCTCCTTCACGGGTCATGAGGACGGTGGCTCCTTGGGCTTCCAGGCGATCGCGCAACATCTCCGAGACAATCAGCGTGACCGTCTTTTCGGGTAGACCCGTTGGCCCCCTTGCGCCGAGATCTTCAGGGCCACCATGACCGGGGTCGAGGAGAATGCGCGTGCCGGAGAGCGATCGCGAACTTACTTCAGGCGCATGACGCAGCGACAGAATCAGCGTGGTGCCCTCGTAGCGCAGTTTATAGCCCCATTGCTGATCGGTTTTGAGTTGAAACGAGTATTGCACCTGTCCGGGTGCAACCTGTGACCAGTCGAGGCGTTGAATCAGCGGGTCGTCGTCGGTGCGGATGGTGTCAGTTTGGGCAGTGGTGTTGAACAGGGTGAGGATAAAGTTGCGATCGCCCTGCTGCACACTCACGAGAACGGGCACTTCTAGGGGGAACAGGATCTCCGTCCATCCGTCGGCGGAGCGCGATCGGGCACTGCGGATCAGCGATCGCGGTGGGATGGCATTGGCGATCGGTTGGGTATCGGAGGCGCGAATCCAGCCGCCGTAATTGAGCCGCAGCCATTCGCCTTCGCGGCCTGTTACAGAGGCACGGGTGCCCTTGGGAAGCGGCGTGATGCGGGAATAGTCGGTGCTGGGGCCGGTGCGGGCGGTGCCGGGGTTGGCGGTGACTTCGACGACCTGAGCGGTGTTGGGCGAGAGCACTTCGACCTTGCCTGCGCCGACTTGGGTAACGGTTTGGCCGTTGGCGACTAGGCGAAACTGGGGCGTACCCAGATCTCCCGGCTGTTGTGCGGTCATGCAGCCTTGATAGGTTTGAGCCGCAGCGGCTGGGGTGGGCTGGTCGCGCTGGGTGAGAACGGCGGAGTTGGGCGGCAGGGTGACCTGGCTGGGTTGGGGCAGTAGCGCAATATTTTGGGTTCCGAGGGAGACGGAGACAGTGGCCTCGGGGGGGGCGATCGCACCAAAGCACATTAGTTCTCCGGGTAACCGGGCAATGTCTACGGCAGGCGAGAGGGAACCTTCGGCGAAAGCGGTGCCGACGGGAGCCGGGGGTGCGCCGGAGATGCGCGTTACCTTAAGCCGCAGTCGTTGGTCACCGGAGCGCAAGTTGAAAATGTTTTCGCCCATTTGTAACGGAAAACTGGGAGCGAAATGGCCTGCTGGGCTGCGATCGATTCTCTGACCGTTTACCGTTACATTGCCGCCGGGAGCCGCTGTTCCAATCAAAAAGATCTGTTCTGCGGTGGTTTCATGGCCATCGGGCGGATACACCACATTCAAGGGTTGTTCCGTCTGAGCCACCGCGACACCTGCCATTCCCACCAGCAATCCTGTCCCCAATCCCCAAAATCCCAGATGCTTCATAGAACCTTTCCAATGCTCCCCTAATCGCCGAAGAATTACCCAAGAGGGCATGGCGAATTAGATCATTTATATTAGTCCAGAATTTTATCGTGAATTGCGTTTTTTTGGGGGAGTGGGGAGTAGGGGAGACTGACAGCTTAGTGGGCAGAACTAATCCCTTGCTTAGTGGGCAGAACTAATCCCTTGAATCTGGATAGAGCAGCGAGGTCAACGAGGCACGCAGCCTGGCTCTGAAACCCATTGCGACTTGAGCAGGGTTCCCTTGGACGCTCAGATGTTCCCGTGTGTACCCAATAATCTCCTTAGCTAGGCGTATTCTGTAACTCAGGCCGCTCCTCAGGAACGATCGCCCCTTCCACCGGACAAACCTGAATGCAAATGCCACAGTCAATACAGGTGGCGAAATCGATCCAATACCAGTCGGTGCCTTTAGTGTTTTTGCCGGGGCCTTCGTGGATGCAGGCGACGGGGCAAGCATCGACACAATCGGCGACCCCTTCGCAGGTGTTGGTAACAATGGTATGAGCCATAGTGTGTTTCTCAGAGTTTTTCTCAAAATTTCAGAGTCGCTTTTGGAATCCTGATCTTTAGCCTATCAGGACTTCTAGCCTATCAGGACTTCTAGCCTATCAGGTTGCTGGCTTACGAAACACCATCAGATGCTGTTGGGGCAGAAGATCCTGGGTTTCTTGCCAGGTGAGGCCAACGGCTTGCATTTCCTTTTTGACCTGTTTTTGGGTCATTTTGTGCAGCGCTTTAATGGGGATTAGGGGATTTTCACCGCGATATTCCAAGAGGACGACCTGCCCATTGGGCTTGAGAGCCTGGACAATGCCTTCCATCATTTCTCGGGGATATTCAAATTCATGGTATGCATCAACCATGATGGCTAGATCGACGCTATTACTAGGCAGATGGGGATCGGTGAGGGTGCCTAGGACAGGTTCGACGTTAGAAATTTGGTTTTCTTGCTTGAGATAGTTCAGGATGTCGATCATTTCCGGTTGGATATCGACTGCGAGAACTTTGCCCTCGGGAACGCGCTGGCTGATGCGAAAACTGAAGTAGCCCGTGCCTGCGCCAATATCGGCGACCACATCGGTGGGTTTGAGGTCGAGGGCAGCGATCGCCAATTCCGGCTGTTCTTCCAGGTTGCGGCTATCGCGCTCAAGCCATCCTGCGCCCCGGTGTCCCATGACTTGGGAAATTTCGCGCCCCATGTAGAGTTTGCCAATACCATCGGGGTTGTGGAGCGATCGCTCCTGATAGCCGCTATCACTTCGATTCCACCATCCAGGAGAAGGAATGCCGATCGCCTCAGCCGCAGGCATTCCTAGTGGATTCAGCAGAAAACCCAGGAGCATCACTCCCAGGACGCTGACGAATCGAACCCAACCACGATAGAGTAAGGATTTCATAAAGCTCTTTGCCGCAAACACAACGCAATCATCACTTTAGCCTATCACTGGGGTCTAGGACTTCAATTCGACATTCGATCCGCCAATTGATTCGGACATATGGTATGTTCGGCCTCTCATTTCAGATAGATTGTTTCAGATGAACTGTTCTGAAGGAATTGTTTTGGTCGAACTGTTTTGATCGAGCGAATTGTTGTGAACGAACTGTTTTGGTCGAACTTTGTTAGACGAATGAGATGAATCATTCGATCAATGGCTTGATTCATGGTTTAAATTCATGGCCTGAAAATTCATAGCCTGAAACTTCACAGCTTGAAACTTCATGGCTTAAAACAAACAATGGGTGACTCAGAGCAATGGCAACTACAGAACTCTATCTGATTCGACATGGGCTTGCAGGGGAACATGGCAGCTATGCCAATGATGACGAGCGTCCGCTGACCGAAGAAGGCGTAAAGAAAACGAAGCAAGTGGCAAAACGACTGAGCCAGTTGGGATTGAAATTCGATCTGATTTTAACGAGTCCTCTAGTACGCGCCCACCAAACGGCTGAAATTCTGCAAGCGGCAGGTCTGAGCCAGCAGTTAGAGCGATCGCCCAATCTAGCCCCAGGTGGAGACATACAGGCATGGCTAACCTGGTTCCAAAACTGGCAGCAGACCGGAGGCCAAACCCTCGCGCTAACCGGGCATGAGCCAGACTTAGGCGAATGGGCAGAACGCTTGGTCTGGGGCGAAGCGCGTCAGCGATTGGTGGTGAAAAAGGCAGGTGTAATTGGGATTGAGGTGCCCGTCGAGGGTAATCCGATCGGCAGTAGCCATCTTTTTTGGCTGACTCCGCCCCGATTTCTTTTGGATTAAGCGGATTGAACTCAATTTGACAGCTAGGGATCGATCGCAGATTTGGCGATCGCATGAAGCTGCAACCCCGGCGGATAAATCCCTTCCTCCTTGATGCGCTTAATCACCGCTTCCGGAATGGGGATATTGAGCTTCTGTGCTAAGGTTTTGACCACATCTCCTCGGTCAATGACCCCCGCAACGGCTCCTGCAGGAGAGAGAACCGTGATCCTGCGAAGAGACTGGGCTTCAAGCTGATCAACCACCTGGGTGAGGGGCGTGTTTTCCCGCACAGAGGGAATTTCGTCTAGCGGGTGGACAATGCGCTGAATCGACTGTTTGTCCCACAGACTGCGCTCAATGTCGCGGAGTTCGTCACTGGAGACAATGCCCCGGTAGCGCCCCTCAGAGGAGGCATAGTAAATCAGCGATTGGTTTTCGTTGAGCAGGTACTCGTTGGCAAACTGCTGCAAGAGCATATTGGCATCAACGACCCGGAAATCGCGAGTCATAGCCATTCCCGCATTGAGATTCATCAAGGCTTCCTGAAGATCAGTGATGCTGCTGTAAGCACTGGCATTTCGTACGCCAAACCAGCCCAGTAAAGCAATCCACAAAAAGCTGATCCCCTGCGTGAAGGCTGCCCCCAGCCCAAAGATGATACCAAACCAACCCAATGCCTGCCCCACCCGAGCCGCCCAGCGAACGCCCTTGATGCGGCTACCTGTCGCTTTCCAGACAGCGGCCTTGAGCACCTGTCCGCCATCCAGCGGCAGTCCTGGAATCATGTTGAAGAGTGCCAGCACCAGGTTAATTTCGGCCAGACTGGTGAGGACGGTGCGAGCCGGGGCGCTGAGGGGAAAGGACAGCCCCAAGATCCAAAGCAAGATGGACAATAAAAAACTGACGGTAGGGCCGGCGATCGCCACTTGAAACGCCTGCGCCGGGGTTTTGGATTCTTGATTAATCGAGGCAATGCCGCCAAACAAAAAGAGCGTGATGGAGTTGACCTGGATACCTTGCGATCGCGCCACCAAACTATGCCCCAGTTCGTGTAGCAGCACCGAAGCAAACAGCAGCAATGCCATAATAAACCCGGCAATCCAGCCTACACCAGCGGCTCCCCAGGGCGTTCGCTGCCAAACTGCGCCGTAGGAAAAGGTAAACAAAGCCAGAATAAAAAACCATGACGGATCAAGGTGCAAGGGAATGCCAAAAATAGAGCCAATTTGCCAACCTGATTTCATGGTTTTTGCCAAAAACGTGCGACCTCTTTAATTCTACTGAAGATGGGGAGATCCGGAGCGGGGGAGGGTGGAAAGGTGGATGGGTGGATGGGTGGATGGGTGGATGGGTGGATAGGTGGATGGGTGGATGGGTGGATGGGTGGATAGGTGGATGGGTGTTTCAAGGGATGCCTTCTTCTCAACACAAGAAATTCTACAGAAGGAAATTCTTTAAGTGTGAATCTGTCCCTCTCCCCTCACCCATCCCTCCTGCCACCCATCCATCCCCTACTCCCTACTCCCCACTCCCCACTCCCCACTCCCCACTCCCCTCAACTAAAGGACACCCGCGTTCCCCAAGCCCAAGATAATGCCTGCACCTAGGATATGGCCGAAGCTGGCGGTGGCTAGGAGTTCGGGAATGCCGAAGCCGGTGAACATGGCGGGGACTTCGACGGGGAGTTTGGGGCCGACGCCTCGGTTTTTGATGGCGTAGTAGCCGATGGCGATCGCAAATAAGTTGCAGAGAATCATCACCAGGGCAACGCTGAACGACCACTCGGGGGTTTGGGCGGTTGCCAGAAGGGCGGGGAATCCAGTGGAAAATAAAGTCATATGAGTCAAGGTTTTATACTTCAAATACTGATATCGAATATAGACATCAAACAATGGGTCATGAAGGCGATCGCAAAACATCGAAACGCCTTTCGTGACTCAGGTCTACCTGGATTATCAAAGATAGTGTCAACCGAAGTGGAGTTTTGTTGAAATAGTTTACGTCTTTGTTAAGGAGCTTGAAGGGGAAGGGGGAAGGGCGAAAGGGGAAAGGGGAAAGGGGAAGGGCGAAAAGGACATCTTGGACTGTTCCTTGAAACGGCTCTTTGGCTTTGTCCCATCGGGAATCCACAGGTAAAATCGGCGGGGGAATCAGAGAATTCTCTTGAGACTCTTCCTAGAATCCACTCAACGCAACTCCTTTCGCCTTTTCCCTTTTCCCTTTCTTGACCGATGAGGAATCCCAGTTTTACGCCGTTGCCGAGGTATTCTTGCATTTTGCCTTGAGGCTAACGAGGGTGTCGCTAGCAGGGCGCAGTTCAATGGGCAAATCTGGGCAAAAATAGGGGCAAAGAGGGCAGGCTAAACTCCTCCTTAAAAGATCGCTTGTACTGGGAGAATCCTCGAAATCGTTATGGGCTGTACTTGCTAGAGATCGCCTAGGCTGATTCAGACTGTGAACTGAGTTGGGGCAATGGTGTGATCAAGGTGTTCAAGAGATGCGATCGATATTATGTCTTTCTAGGCGATCTTGTATTCCCGATTCAGATTTTTCGTATTCTCATGGACTACGTGATTTGTTACGCAATGTTTCAACAATTGCATCTCCCACACGGTAACTGTTCTGTGCATAAAATTTTACATCTTGATGTCTTCGATTCCGACATCTTGTCTGCATAATAACGGTATAAAAAGACTCAATTTCACCCATATCAACCAATTGACAAATCACAACGGGGGCATCAGAGCATGGCGATCGTACAAGGAACCGATCTAGATGACATCCTAGTTGGCACACCAGAGGATGACGAATTGCTGGGACTAGGCGGCGATGATACCCTACAAGCCTCAGCCGGATCAGATCGTCTCAATGGCGGTGCGGGGCGCGATACCGCTGATTATTTAACCACTTGGGGAGATAACCCAAACATTCCAGCCACTGACAAGCGCCTAATCTTTCGAGTGGGGCAGCAGCAGATTTTGAAGAGCGTGGGGGGAGTTGCAGCGGTCGATCAGCTTCAGGATATTGAGTCGATTCTGGCAACCCGATCGCAGCCCGATTTCCCCAATATCATTGATGCCACTGATTTGCCGGGGGATGCGTCCATTGATGTCGAGTTTGAAGGGTTTGAAAGTGCGCGTCAACTGGTGGTGAAGACGCCGACTGGAGAACTAGCGAGTTATTATCCGGTCAATTTTCAGGATGTGAGGGCGACGAATAATGGCGATCGCATCCGAGGCAACTCCAGCAACAACCAGCTTTGGGGCAGAGGCGGCGATGATTGGTTCACCGATAGCGAGGGCAATGACCGGATCGAGGGCGGCGATGGAACCGATACCTTGCGCTACTTTGGCAGCGAACCCATTACCCTGCAACTGGCCATTCGTCCCACCTTGGTGCAGTCTGACCTTGACCCAACGGTGCAGCGCCGGGTGGGCGTCAGTTTTATCCAGGATTCTGGAGGCGGCAACGAGATTACGCAGATAGAGCGGATTATTGCCCCCCTGGATGTGAACAATCGGATCGATGCGTCCAAGCTGGCGAGTGTTCGGGGTGGACAACTGACAGCAGATCTGGAAGCACAGTCGGTGTCCATCTCCAGTGATTTATTTGACACGCTCCAGTTTACAGTTGAAAACTTTGTCGATGTCACCGGGACAGTACGAGCAGATCAAATCTCGGGAGACAGTGCGGATAATCTGCTAGAAGGCAAAGAAGGATTAGATACCCTGCTGGGACGGGACGGCAACGATCGCCTCATCGGGGGCGGCAACCTTGAAATTTCTATCAGCGGCAATCCGGAGATATTAAACGGCGGACGGGGCAATGATATACTGCAAGGCGCAGTCGCTCAAGGATTCAACTTCAGAGAGCGAGATGATTTAACCGGAGGCTCAGGGGCAGACACCTTTATCCTAGGCAATCGCCGCAACGGATCTTTCTACAAATCCCCCAGTGGCCAAGAAAGAGAACGCGACTTTGCCAAAATCACCGATCTCCAAAGCCGCGACACCATCCAACTCGCCTCCACCGAAACCTACGTCATTCAACTCCGCAAATCAGGCTTTGCGCTCTCCGTGATCGTAAACAATGCCCAAGGCCAACCCGAGCAAGATCTCATTGCCCAAGTCGAATATGCCCGTCCAGGACTAGCCAAAAAATTCACCCGCTTTGTCGATGCCCTCTCCCCACAAGCAACAACCGCCACCTTCCAGATCACCGCAGGAGAAGAATTGGCAGCAGATATCCTCTTAGGAAGTTAGTCTTAGAATTGAACCTCAAATCACCTGATATTCTCCCACCAATACACCAACCCAAGAAAACAAATCCCTCTGCGTCTCTGCGTCTCTGCGGTTTAAACCATTTCAGCTATTTGCCATTTTTTGCTATTTGCTTTGAAATTGGCAGAGAACTGCATAATCCCTCTGCGTCTCTGCGTCTCTGCGGTTTAATTAACTCCAGCTTATTGCTTTGAAATCGACAAGAAATCGCCTCAGAAGAATTTTTCCAAAATCTATGACCTTTCTATTGATTTGCCAGCACTATCGGGCAGATAGGGTAGAACTGTTAGCAGAGACTATTAGCAGAGTCCAATTTTCAGAGTCCAATGACTCGCAAACGACCCCGAGTCCACCCTTGCGCGATCGCCCTCCACCCAATGTTTTCGAGTTCTGGCTATCCATCTCCCGGTCAATCCATCCGTCCATCCGTTGCCCCGGTACAACCCAGCGAAACCTTCAAAGGCATTGCGCTGTTTACCCCCGGCGGCGACTTGGTGTACTGCATTGACTCCCAAAAACAGGCTCGGTGGCATCTCCAGCTTTGCGCCGTCATGCAAGAAGTGCTGGGTCTGCCCGAACCGCCCCATTTTCTAGTGCCTTGCTATACCGCAACGGTCGATCGCTGGCTCGACCCCAAAACCCAAGAGCTAAAAACCTTCGCCGAAGCCTCGCCCTTAGTGCTGCGCCATCAGGCATTGCTCAATGTTTTGTTTGGCACACCCATCAGCACTTGGCAACCCACCCCCGGCATCGAAGAAGTCTGCGACAAAGCTGTAATTGACTCCTACCGAACACAGTTTCCCCAACTCTGGCAAGACCATGACCTGGTGATTCGCTACGAAAAATCTGAACCTCTGCTGCAGGATGCCAGCAGCAACGGCAATCCGGCCTCGGCCTGGTCATCACTAGACTCCGACCCAATGACCCAAGGCTATGTGCTGCGGCTATTCGTCGCAGGGCATCACAGTGGCACAGAGCGCATCCTCCGCAACCTCCACCAACTGCTCGAAAAAGCCTTGCTGCAACCCTACACCCTGAAAGTCATTGATGTGTCTAAACACCCTGATTTAGCCGAGGCGGATCAGGTCGCAGCAACACCCACGCTCCTCAAAGTCTGGCCAACCCCGATGAAACGCATTGTCGGCGAACTTGAAGATCCCAATGCAGTTCTCAGACTCCTCTCCTCTTTAGGCGCTGAAGAAGGGGCAGAAACTCCAACGCAGAGCTTTGATCGCTGAGGAACGAGCAGCAAACAGCTAATCCAATACCTCTAAACCGTACCAGACGCACCAGACACAGAGGGATCTGCATTCTTTGGCGTAAACCTTGGTAGAAAATTATCAGGTTATTTGATGTTCAATCCTGAATAAATCTCTAAAAAACTCTGCGATCGCGCAATGCAAGTTTCCCAAATAGAACTTCTACATCGAATTTTGAGATGGGATTTCTCAGGATAGATTTCTAAGAATGGGATTCCTAAAAAATGTGGGATACAGAGCTAAGCCCTGCATCCCAGCATACTCAAAAATTTGTGTTTCAACGATGGGTTCTAACGGTTGATTGCAACAGGTGATCTTGTAAACCTGATCTTGTAAACCTAATCTCGTGAGCCTAATTTCGTAAACCTGATCTGGTAAACCGGGTCTAATAAACTGGGAGGAGCGATCGCTGACAGGTAGGACAAACTGCATGGATCGTCAGTTGACAATCCAGCAGATGATAGCCTTCTTTTTCAGCCGTTTTGGAACCCACCTTGAGAATAGAATCGTTCTTAAATTCGATCGTTTTATTGCACCGGACACAAATCAGATGATGGTGATGATGGGGCGAAGGTTGGTTAATCTCGTAGTGTTTGTGGCCTTCTGCTAGCTCTAGCTCACGCAGAATGCCCATCCGCGACATCAGCTTCAGATTTCGATAAATCGTGGATAGACTGATCACTTCACCCTGTTCTTCCAGCAGCATATGCAAATCTTCCGCACTCAGATGCTTGCCCTCTGGAAGGTTTTGAAAAACCTGCAAAATCGTCTCCCGCTGGGGTGTTAACCGCCAGCCCCGGTCGTTCAGTTCAGCTTTTAGCGAGGATGTGGTGTACATCGCCCAATACCCCCTTTTCCCATTAAGGATGCTCTTATTGAGAAGGATACACAATTTCGCTGACCATTTGCAAGAGCGCTTCCTTATTGAGAATAATTCTCTCATGCCTAACGCTACCTATTTGCAAATCGCCATCCATAGAGCAGATCCCAATCTAGCGTTCCAATTTGATTTTTGAAATATTTTTGGAAGAGAGGGCTGCACCCGCTTCTCCCTTTAAAAAATATTTCGGATCGCCATAGCCTCCAATCGACTCCATCGACGATCGAGATTAAGGATTAGAATCAAACAGAGCAGGAAGTTGCCGATTTGGCAGTTTCTGCGATCGCCCCACCTCTTTCTGCAACGCGCTGCAACCCCCATGTTTACCGGACTCATCCAAACCATTGGCAAACTTCGACCGCTCGGAAGTGGCCTAGTGCAGGTCGATTGTGGAACAACCGCTCCCCACACGATCCTCAAAGACCTGGAAATCGGTGATAGCGTGGCCGTTGATGGCATTTGCTTGACCGTCACCCGGATGACACACAATGGTTTTGTCGCCGCAGTTTCCCCCGAAACCCTGAGCCGGACAACTTTAATGAGCCTCAACGATGGTTCCGGTGAAATCCAGGTCAACCTAGAATCCTCCCTCAGAGTGGGCAGCAAACTCGGCGGCCATTTTGTCACGGGACATATCGATGGCACGGGCTATTTGGAATCCTCGGTGCAAACTGAAATTGCCTGGGAGATGAGCTTTCAGGTGCCCGATGGCCGCATTGCTCGTTATATTGTCCCCAAGGGCAGTATCTCCATCAATGGCGTTAGTTTAACCGTGGCAAGCTGTAATTCTTCCGGCAGTTGGTTCAAGGTGGCGGTGATTCCGCTAACCTATTCAGAGACCAATCTTCAGCACCTCCAGCCCGGAAGCCCGGTCAATCTAGAGGGCGATGTCCTCGGAAAATATGTCGAAAAATTTCTGCGGTTGGGCAACGATCAGCACCAGTCCGTCGTCTCTAAGTTAGAGATTACGCTGCGATCGCCCGACCTCGACGCAATCACGCCCAGTTTTCTCGCAGATCACGGCTATCTCTAATCCTGCCATTGAAACTTCCTAGTCCAGCCATTGAAAACCACCTGAAATCCCCTCCACCTCAACCCTCCAGCATTGGATAATGCTCTCCTCAAAACGTTCACGGCTCAGCTTTATTGCCAACTTCTCTCAAATCCCTGTTTTTTGAACCCCAGTTTCTTAAACCCCACTTCCTGAATTTCCAGTTTCTCAAGTCCAGTTTTTCCAACCCAGTTTTTCAAACTCAGTTTCTTAAATTCCGGTTTCCTAAGTTCCAAAGTTCCAATCAATTCCAGATTCTCAAACCCCAGTTCCACCCCGATCCGCATGATGCACTTCCACTTCCATCCCCATTCCCCCGGCCACTGTGACTGCGGTGAAACCCTCCCCTCCAGCAAAATCCGCCAGCTTTGGATTGCGCTGATCTTGATTGGTGGATTTGCCGCTGCCGAGTTGGGGGTGGGGTTGAACAGCCATAGTCTGGCACTGGTTGCAGAATCGGGGCATATGTTCTCTGATGCGATCGCCCTTGGCATTGCCCTGCTGGCCACCTGGGTTGCTAGCCTCCCTGCCTCTCCCCAGGCTCCCTTTGGCTACCGTCGCGTCGAAATTCTGGCGGCGCTGGTGAATGGTATGGGCTTGGTGTTGGTGGCGGTGTTGATTGCCTGGGAAGCGATCGCCCGTCTACAAAGCCCATCCACCGAAATCTTGAGCCTGCCCATGTTGGTGACTGCGGCGATCGGGCTGGGGGTCAACAGCCTCAATGCCTTCCTGCTGCACGACCATCGGCAGGATGACCTGAATCTGCAAGGGGCTTTTCTGCATATGGTGGCCGATGCCATTAGCTCGGTGGGGGTGATGTTGGCGGCGATCGCAGTCTGGGCGCTGCACTGGAACCGAGCCGATGGTGCCATCAGCCTAGCGGTCGCAATTTTTATCCTGCTAGGAGCCATCCCGCTGATTCAACAAAGCTTGCACATCCTGCTGGAAAAGGCTCCCGCCCACTTGGAGCTGGCTCAGATCCAAAGCGATTTAGAGAGTTTTGACGGAGTGAAATCGGTCGATCGTCTGCGGGTCTGGAGCATTGCGCTCAACCAGGAAGCCCTGACGGCAGAGTTGACCGTGACGATCAAAGAAGGGAGTGGGCGCGATCGCCTCCTAGCTCAGCTACAAACCTTCCTCCAGCAAAAGTTTGGCATCCAGGAAGTCTTTCTCCAACTGGTTGCCCCGGTGCCCTTCAACCTTTCGCAGCCCCTCACCTTACTGCAACTGGGACAAGACACAGAGGCCACCTTGACCTTCACAGGACAGCCTGCACCGTCAGCACCCCGATTTGCGCCGCAGTGTCAGGCACCGAGTCAGGATTTCCCGACGGAGGGCAAAAATCATGGCAAAATTGGAACGGTCTAACGCCCGATTCTCTCCTGTGCCATGCTGGCCACATATCTGCTATGAAAATTGCGACCTGGAATGTCAACTCCATTCGGACTCGTCTGGATCATTTAGTCGGTTGGCTAGAAACGAGTTCTGTGGATTTGCTCTGCCTTCAGGAAACGAAGGTAGTGGACAAGGACTTTCCGCGATCGCCCCTGGAAGACCTGGGCTATCACCTCTATATTTCAGGACAAAAAGCCTACAACGGCGTAGCGCTGCTCAGCAAATCTCCCCTGACCGATGTCACCATTGGCTTTGCCCCGATCGTCGGCGAAGCCACCACCGCTGATCTAGACGAACAGAAGCGAGTCATCACCGGGATGCTGGGCGATATTCGCATCATTGATCTCTACGTGCCCAACGGCTCCGAAGTCGGCAGCGAAAAGTATGAGTACAAGCTTCGCTGGCTGGGCGTTTTGCGCCAATATCTCAAAACCCTGCTGGAACAGCACCCTAAACTCCTCGTCTGCGGCGACTTCAACATTGCCCCCGAAGATCTAGACATCCACGATCCGACCGGACGAGAAAACCGCGTCATGGCCACCAATGCAGAGCGACAGGCATTGCAACAGGCAGTATTTGACCTGGGTCTAGCCGATGCCTTTCGCAAGTTCAATCCCGGCGGCGGTGAGTTCAGCTGGTGGGACTACCGAGCCGCTGCGTTCCGGCGCAACCTGGGCTGGCGCATTGACCACCACTATCTTTCACCGCTGCTCTACGAAGAAGCCAAAAGCTGCTGGATTGATAGATCCCCCCGATCCTTAGAAAAGCCCAGTGACCACACGCCTGTCGTCGTTGAGTTTTAGTTGAATCTTAACCGTTGAATTTTAGAGGTACACTCCGCATCTGACTCAGATGAAATCTGCTGTAAATCTCAGGAACAGGGGATTAGGGATCGCTGGGATAAATTGGCGTGTGACGGCATTGCCGCTACACACAAACTAGCTACACACAAATTAGATTCACGAACGACTAGAATTGGTCTTTCATTCCTCTCAGACGGGCAAAGGTCTGGATAGGGTCTTGGCTATTGACGCGGGTTTGGAGTTCTAGCCGATCCCAGCCCAGGAAAGGATTCGTCGCCTTTTCTTCTCCAAGCCATGCTGGAATGGTGGCCTCTGAGCGCTGCCGTTGAGCCTGAACTTGGGTGAAGCGATCGCGCAACACCCCATTCTCTCCATCCACCGTCATCGCAAACTTCAAATTATTCAGCGTATATTCATGGGCGCACCAGACTCGGGTGGCATCTGGGAGCGATCGAATTTTGCTCAGCGAATTAACCATTTGGGTAGGCGTACCCTCAAACAGTCTGCCGCAGCCCCCGGCAAAGAGCGTGTCGCCGCAGAACAGTTCTCCTGGTTCCTCTGGGGATTGGGGCGGAAAATAGTAGGCGATATGGGCTTTGGTATGGCCAGGGACGAACAAAACTTGGGCGGTGTGGTGGCCAAAAGGAACGCGATCGCCCTCTTCTAAAAAGACTTGTTGGCCGGGGATGCGATCGCGATCGCCCGCCCCCCCATAGACGATCGCCTGGGGAAACCGTCGCAGCAGTTGCAGATTACCCCCCACATGATCGCCATGATGATGGGTATTAAAAATTGCCACAAGCTCTGCATCAAGCTGGTCTAAACAGCGCAGCACGGGTTCAGCAACCGCCGGATCAACCACGGCTGCAATGCCCATCTCAGGCTGATGCAGGACAAACACATAGTTGTCCGACAGAACCGCAAGCCGATAAATCTGCATTTGCGTGATTCCTCCCATGATGATGTAGCAAAAGACAAGATAGCCTTTTAATCAATACTGAATCGCTCAAAGCTGGCCTGTTTTAGGCTCTTAAGGGAAGTTTCCTCCGAGAAACCCGCAACGATTCTAAATTTTCATCAACTCTTCACAGTGTCCTCACCTCTGCTTTGCTCATCTCTCTACCATAACCCTGAGAATAGATGAGGCTCAATCGAATGGGAGGCATCACGGGTGAGAGGTTGAAATCTGTCTGGCGATCGATTTTGTGCTTATTCTAAAAAGTCCTATTCAGGAGTGATGTTATGGTGCGGTTAGCTCAACATAAAACCCGTCTCAAGATGATTAGACCCACCGTTGAGCAAATTCTGGCCACCGGACAGATGAGCCGTCAAGACCATATCCACCTCACCTCAGCCATCCTCTCCGACCCCCAAATGACCGACGAAGAGCGCCGCCTCATCAACCGAGCATTCGACTACCTCCAAATCGGACGCTTGCAACTCGTCGATGACTAATCTAGTCTTACCCTCTAGAAAGTTCTAGAACCATTCAAAGTTTTGCGTGGAAATCGCGCCATTCTCTCTGGGAATGGCGTATTTTTTTGGGAAGGGAGTGGGGGGTAGGGAGTGGGGAGTGGGGAGTGGGGAGTGGGGAGATGCAGGGACTATTTTGTGGGTTGCCATTGACTAATCCTTGAAGAACTCCCTGCCCCCATCAGGGTTTCCCCTTTCCCCTTTCCCCTTTTCCCTTTCCCCTTTCCCCTTTTCCCTTTCCCCTTTCGCCCTTTCCCTTTCCCCTTTCCCCTTTCCCCCTCTCTCCCACACGTCTCTGCGGTTAACTCATCACGCCATCACTTCTGTTCAGGATGCGTCATCTCAGGAGCAACCACATCGAGGCTGTTGATTTCACGGATCATTTGGTAGAGCAGGCCAAAGTCGCGCTGGTTAAAGTGCAGCGCCAGTCGGGGCAGATGGGCGGTTTCGCTGCCGAGTTCTTGGGGGAAGGCTTTGGCTTTGCGGATTTGGCCGTCGATCAGGAGACGACTATAGGATTGGTTGAGGGATTCGACCTGCTCATCGGAGAGGTCAAAGTTGAGCCGAATCACTAGATCTTCGCCCACGTAACGGCTGGAGTGAAAATTGCGGTAGAAGCTGGAGATGGCGTTGCAGGCTTCGTCGAGGCGATCGGTAATGGTGTACAGATGCAGGTCATCAGCACTGATCAGGCCAGCTTTGAGCAGATGGTCGCGCTGATAGGCTTCCCAGCTTTTCCAGTAGCTGCCACCGGGTGGGTCAACCAGAACCAGCGGCATCAGGTCAGCTTTGCCCGTTTGCATCAGCGTCAGACACTCAAAGGCTTCATCCTGGGTGCCAAAGCCACCAGGGAAGAGAGCCAGGGCATCGCTTTCCCGTAAAAAGAAGAGCTTACGAGTGAAAAAGTACTTGAAGTTGACCAGTTTGGGGTCGCCCTCAATGAAGGGATTGGAGCCTTGCTCAAAGGGCAGTTGGATGTTGAGGCCAAAAGATTTGTCAATGCCCGCGCCCTCGTTCCCCGCCTGCATGATGCCAGGGCCGCCCCCGGTAATCACCATGAACCCCTGCTGAGTAACGCACTGGGCAAAGTCAAGCGCCATGCGGTACTCGGCTGTGTCGGGCTTGATTCGAGCGGAGCCAAAGATGGCAATTTTGCGGACATGGCGATAGGGATAGAACACCCGGAAGGCACGCTCCATGTCCTGGAGGGAGGCGTTGAGAATTTTCCAGTCGAGGCGATCGGCCTCAACCTCGGCCATGCGGATGAGGGTCATCATGGCTTGCTGGATTAGCTCACCATGCTTCATCGTCGGCAGTTGTGTGAAAAGTTCCTTGATCTCGGTCTGTAGGGATTGGAGATCGTCAGCTGGGGGAGGCAATAAAGTCATGAATTCTTAAATCTTGCAGTACCCTATTTTATGAGATTAACCGATATTCCGTGAGTGATCTGTGTTGGTTTTCGCTGCCAATTTTTTGGGAGCAGTGGGGAGGGAGTGGATAGGTGGATGGGTGGATGGATGGATGAGTGGATGGGTGGATGAGTGGATGGGTGCTTTTATGCGGAAAATGTTGCTACGTCTAATCAATCGGATCAAAGTTTGACCTTCATGTTTTGATGGACGACAGGATCGATTACAAAAATAAACTTCCCTTTCTACCCCTTTATTGCTTCACATCCAAACTTTTTGCCTATCTACAAAAAGAACCACCACAAGGGAGGGAGGGAGAGCAAAAAAAGAAGATAAAGCAGAAAAATGAAGGTAAAGCAGAAGAAATTAAAAAGGTAAACCAGAAAAAATTAAATCAGAAAAGAGAAAGGAAAGCGGAAAAGAAAGGAAGGTCAAGAGAAGAAAAGGTCGTTAGCAAAGAAAAGTCCCTCCTGAATTCACCCATCCACCCATCCACCCATCCACCCATCTACCCGCCACCAGCCTTCTCAATCAGGCTCCTGAACGCTTCGGAGTCGCGGATGCGATCGAAGCAAGGGTCAGTTTGCGCCATGATCGGGTAGAGGTAGGGGCTGAGGAGGAAGGCGCGATCGAGATATTTGACGGCTTGTTCGATGTGGCGCTGTAGGGCGTGGGAGCAGGCTTTGCCGTACCAGGCGTTGGGGTTGTCGGATTTGCACTGGAGGGATTTTTCAAAGCTGGCGATCGCCTCCTCATGCCGATTCAGCTTAGCTAGCACCATGCCCTTATAGCTCCAGGCATAGTCACAGGTTGGCTTCAGCGATAGCGTCACGCCCAGGCTGGCCAGGGCTTCTTTGTAGCGACGGAGAGCGGCTAGGGCAACTGCATGGTTGAACCAACTGCGGTAGTGGTTGGGGTTGAGTTGGGTGGCTTTGGCAAAGCAGGGGACGGCTTCTTGGGCACGGCTCAGGGAAAGGAGGGTATGACCCTTGTTGTACCAGGCTTTGGCATCGTTGGGGTCAATTTTTAGGGCTTTGGTGAAACTGGCGATCGCTTCATCGGGTTTGCCCAGTTTTGCCTGTGCGGTGCCGAGTCCATGCCATGCCAGCGCATACTTGGGTTTAAGCTGGATCGCTTGCTCAAAACTCTCGATCGCCTCTGCATGAAAGCCCAATTCATACAATGTACAGCCTCGCCAGCCCCAGGCTTGGAAATGGCGGGGCTGAATGGCCAGCAGTTTGTCAAAGTGCGCTAAGGCACCTTCATATCGTCCGGATTGAAATAGTTGATTGGCCTGGTCGTACCAGGTTTTGGCATCGTTTGAAGACATGGGCGATCGCAGCAACGGTAGATGGGGAAGTGATGCCGGGAAACTTTGGATTTTGAACCATTCGGCTCCGACACCAGAGAGTTAGGAATCGCTCCAGTCACAGTCCAAATCCAGTGGGCATTCAGGAAAACCCTGATTGAGTGTTCCCCATATCTCCAGGTTTTGCCAGATATTGGCTCCCCATCGCGTTCCCGTTTGATTTTTGAAATTATTTTTGCGACGCTGTATCTTGACCACGCCTAGCTGAGTTTGCCAAATGCTTCCAGAACGGCTTCTAGGGCGATCGCCACATGGGTCCAGTGAGTGCCACCCTGACAAAACACGACATAGGGTTCCCGCAGCGGCCCGTCAGCAGAAAACTCGGAGGTGCTGCCGTCGATGAAGGTGCCGCCTGCCATGACCAACTGGCTTTCGTAACCAGGCATATGGGCGGGAACGGGGCTGAGATAGGAACCGATGGGCGAATGCTGCTGAATCGCGTGGCAAAAGACAATAACTTTCTCTGGGGAACCCAGCTTAATCGCCTGGATGACATCGCGCCGGGGAGCCATCGGCAGCGGATTCACCGGATAGCCCAGTTGTTCAAAAACATAGGCTGTTAAGTGATTGCCTTTAATCGCTTCCCCCACCATCTGCGGAGCCAGGAACAAGCCCTGGAATAACAGCCGATTTTGGTCAAAGGTTGCGCCACCTGCACTGCCAATCCCAGGAGCGGTCAGCCGACAGGCCGCCGCTTCCACCAAATCGGCTCGTCCCGCAACATAGCCCCCCGCCTGAACAATCGTCCCGCCCGGATTTTTGATCAGCGAACCTGCAATCAAATCGGCTCCAACGGCTGGCGGTTCGCGGTCTTCAACGAATTCGCCGTAGCAGTTATCGACAAAGCAAACGGTGTTGGGGTTTTGCTGTTTGACCAGATACACAATTTTTTCAAGGTCGGCGATCGCCAAACTCGATCGCCAAGAATATCCACAAGACCGCTGAATCAAGACCATCCGCGTTTCCGCTCGCACAGCACTAGCTAAGGCCGACCAATCGATTTCTCCATCTGGGGTTAATTCCAGTTGGCGATAGCGGATGCCAAAATCCTGGAGCGAACCCTGTCCCTCACCCCGGAGGCCAATCACTTCTTCCAGGGTGTCATAGGGTGCGCCAGCAACGGCCAATAATTCATCCCCTGGACGGAGAACGCCGTAGAGGGCAGCGGCGATCGCATGAGTCCCGGAGACGAACTGAACCCGCACGGCTGCTGCTTCTGCGCCCATAACTTGGGCAAAAACCTGATCCAGGATTTCTCTACCCAAATCATCATGGCCGTAGCCCGTGACCCCAGTAAAATGATGAACGCCAACCTGAAACTGACGAAATGCGGCCAGCACCCGCCGAAGATTTTGCTTGACCTGCGCGTCAATACCAGAAAAAATCTGAGATAGTGCTAGCTCTGCTTGCTGGATCTGCTCGATGCTACTCATTGGGTGGTTATCCTACTGCGAATTCCTTCCGGGTCTTTTCTTTCACTCATGTCCCCAAAATGAGATGAAGGGCTATCTCAAAACTTTCAGTTAGAGATGGGGATGGGGGATAAAGCAACGCCCAGTCTCAATTGCTAAAAACAATTAGTCAAAAGTTAAAACTGTCAGTCCAAAACTACCAGTTCAAAACTACCAGTTCAAAACTGTCAGTCATCGATAGCCTTACAGCCATAAAGGACTCTACAATCACAGAGGACTGCACAGAGTCCCATCGGACTGAAAGTCACAAAAGACTTTACAACCTACATGGGCTTTACATTTTACTGAGATTACTGCATGACGACTACAGCGCCTTCGACAAAGATCTCCCTGGATTGGGGAGTGATCATTTTCATGATTGCGATTCATATCGGGGCAGTCTTTGCTGTCCTCCCTGGAAACTTTAGCTGGAAGGGGTTAGGCTTGGCTCTGTTTCTCCATTGGGTGACGGGGGGCTTGGGCATTACCCTAGGGTGGCATCGGCTCGTCACCCACCGCAGTTTTCAAACCCCCAAATGGCTAGAATATCTGCTGGTTTTCTTTGGTAGCCTCTCCATGCAGGGAGGTCCCATCTGGTGGGTCGGGCTGCATCGGCACCATCACCTCTTCTCAGATCAAGATGTCGATCATCATGACTCCAGCAAGGGGTTTTGGTGGAGCCACATGGGCTGGTTGCTCCATGAAGTTCCCGCAGAAGCCGAAATTCCCCGCTTCACCAAGGACATTGCGGATGATCCGTTCTATCAGTTCTTGGACAAATACTTTTTGCCGCTCCAGGTGGTCTTTGCAGGTGTCCTCTTTTTGATTGGCGGCTGGAGTTTTGTCCTCTGGGGCGTTTTCTTCCGGTTGGTGCTGGTCTATCACATCACCTGGCTAGTCAATAGCGCCACCCACAAGTTTGGCTACCGCACTTATGAGTCGCCCGATCGCTCCACTAACTGCTGGTGGGTCGGCATCCTGGCCTACGGTGAAGGCTGGCACAACAACCACCATGCCCATCAATACTCTGCCCGTCACGGTATGCAATGGTGGGAAATCGACATGACCTGGATGACGATTCGTTTGCTGCAACTGGTTGGACTGGCCAAAAAAGTCCGCCTCGTCGAAGAGAAATAAAACATTTGCTCTCTTCTTGAATTCTCTTCTTGAATATCTTCTGGGACAACCTTTGGCAGATTCCCAGACAAGCAGAATCTAAAACGCAGAATCTAAAACACAGAATCTAAAACAAATGAGGGATGCTACCCATGCGGTAGTGTCCCTCATTTGTTGTTCTTAGCTTGAATTCATCCTCTGCTGTTCGTAACCGTTCAGGGGGGTAACGAGAGAATGCGGGTTTCAGCCACTTGAACAGGCTAATTTAGCCTCATTTGCTCAGTTCTCTGGGCTGAAAAGTGCCT
>JALOOP010000126.1 GCA_025454315.1 Oculatellaceae cyanobacterium Prado106 | reverse complement strand
AAGCTTTGCTGACATTGCGCCAGAAGTTGATCGGGCGTGTCCGCCTGGAACAGGAGAGTTTGGGGAGCCTGGTTAATCCGGTAGGGCTGGGTTTGTTCAGCTTCGTATTCTTCTAGAACCAGGTGATAGTTGGTGCCGCCAAAGCCAAAGGAACTGAGAGCCGCGCGGCGCGGGGTGTTGGCCGTTGGAATCCAGGGTCGCGGCTCGGTGTTGAGATAGAAGGCCGATTGCTCCATCTCTAGCCGGGGGTTGGGGCGGGTGATGTTGATGGTCGGCGGCAGCACTTTGTGGTGCAGAGAGAGCGCCACTTTGATTAGGCTAGCGGCTCCGGCAGCGGCCTTGGTATGGCCGATTTGGGATTTGATACTGCCGAGGGCAATGCTCTGGTTGGCTGCTTGATGGGTGGTGAAGAAGGTTTTGAGGGATTCAAATTCGGCGGGATCGCCCGCCATGGTTCCGGTACCATGGGCTTCGACGAGGCCGACGGTGACGGGATCAATGCCCGTGTTGTGGTAAGCCCGCTCCAAAGCGCGCACTTGTCCAGCGGGACGAGGCGCGTAGATGCTCTTGTATTTGCCGTCGCTGGAGGAGCCAATGCCTTTGATTAGGGCGTAAATGCGATCGCCATCTCTCTCCGCATCACTCAGTCGTTTGAGCAACAAAAAGCCAATGCCTTCGCCCAGCATCATGCCGTCGGAGGCTTCATCAAAGGGGCGGGTTTGCTGCTGCTTGGAGAGGGCGGGAGTTTTGCTGAAACAGAGATAGGTAAAGAGCGAGTTATCGGTGTCTACTCCCCCGGTCATGACCATGTCGCATTCGCCCGCGACCAGTTCGCCGATCGCCATTTTGACTGCCGCCAAAGAGCTAGCACAGGCCGCATCGGTGGTGAAGTTAATGCCGCCAAAGTCAAGACGATTGGCAATGCGTCCAGCAATTACATTGGAGAGCATTCCAGGGAACACATCTTCAGTCCAGCCCAGGTAGGCAGACTTCATGGTTTCGACGATCGCCGCGATCTCCGATTCGGGAATGCCCTTGTTGCGGAGGACGCGCTCCCAAATGGGATACTGCAATCTTGCCCCCAGCGGTGCGCCCAGTTTGGTTCCAGCAGCACCCAGGATCACACCAACGCGATCGCGATCAAACGCTTTTTCGCCCGTGTAACCCGCATCCTCTAGCACCTTTTTGGCAACCACCAGGGAAAGCAATTGGGAGACATCGGTGACTTCTAAAAGATTGGGGGGAAGACCAAATTCGACCGGGTTGAAATCAATCTCGGGCAGAAAGCCGCCCCGCTTGCAGTAAGTTTTATCGAGGGCTTTGGGATCGGGATCAAAGTAGTCATCAGCATCCCAATGCTCTTTAGGAACATCGGTGATGCAGTCTACTTCGGCCAGAATGTTTTCCCAGTAGGATTGCAGATTGGCAGAGTTGGGAAAGAGAGAGGCCATCCCAATAATGGCAATGGGATTTGCTTGTAGCTCCTGGTTGAGTCGGCTCCCCTGGAGGGGATGAGGTTGCTGGCTCACTGGATTACCCCTTTGTTGCATTGATAATGGCATTGATGATGGTTTTTCACTCATCTTTTTCTTCCCCTGTATCTGTTCCATAACAAGCTTTTCAACCACTTCCAGTTCATCTTTGATTTGCTGTACACGCTCAGCAGCAGCGATAACGCGGTGAGCAGACATATCTCTAACTTCACTTTGTGATTAGTTTTTATCAATAGGACATTTTAGGCAAAATATCCGAGGGTTCCTCTCCTGGAGAACCACCGAATTTTTAAGCCCTTAACTCGGAAGCCTAGATCAAGGTTGAAACCCAAAGTTGAAACTCAAAGTTGAAACTCAATCTAGACGAATACCCCTGAAACAATAAAACCTTGTGAGGGCACTTACAGAAGGCACTTGAAGGCACTTCCTAAAGGCACTGAATACCCTACTTAATGCTGAAATACAAACAATCTAATCTCAAGGTTTAACGCGGTGCGACGCTAGCCTTTTCCTGCTGCAACTGCTGCAACCGTGAACTGGGTGGTAAAACTAAACCTGCAAATCACAACTTTCCCAACGACAGACTGAACCAATCCAAAAAACAAGTCTAGAACACTGATTGAAACCATCGGTAGAATATGCTCCGTAGTCATATCTGTCAACCAGAGGATAATCAGCTAGAGGATACATAGGCATCACTGCTTGGCACGAAGCTGAGCAGCTAGAGAGAATTCTAAACCAATGGATATCAGAAAAGGAAAATCATTCTTGCTCTCTCCACCATGGAAACCGATATAAGTCGGGTGACGATTTCAGGCGATGGTTGCCGTAGTAGGAACTTGCGATTGCTGAAACTACAGTCTGCGAATCTCGTTTGATCGACACCGCAACCCGCTTTTGTGATGGTGAACTGATGTCAGAAACCGAGAGGGCAAGAGGCTTAAAGAACAAACAGAGTTAGCTTGCTAATCCTCTTGTCAATCCTTAGGGGGGATAGCTTTCAGGAAATCAAAAAGGAATGATTCTTGAAAGAATGGATGAATGATTAGACTTGCTGCTTTTCTGCTACACCCAGCTTAACACTACTCAAAGATACAAGGAAAAGCAGTTGGCAAATTTAAAGTCTTTGTCTATTCACGTTCTTGCCTATTCATGATTTAAATGCCTAGTTCGGATTTAAATTCTCGATGGCAATGAAATGTTTGATGGTGATGAAATGTTTGATTGTAATGAGATCAATGTCAAGGACTTGTTCGGATTTCCAGGCTTGTTCTCGCCTCGTCTGCTCAGGCAATAATCTAACCATTAACAAGAAACCTCCTCGTTCAAAATTGGTATACACGACCCTAATAAGACTCTACAGAAATAGAAATCAGGTGAAACAGAAATCAGGAAAGTGAAATGGCTAAGATTCAAAGCGCAAAGACCTGAGAACCAAGCACTGAGAGAATTCTAGTCTATCTTTGAGATGTGATCAAACGATTGAAAGGAATCAATCTTATATACGATGACCTTTGCCAATTGGATGCATTGAGCTGAAGGGGTTCAGCTGGGATTCAATTAAGCAGAGTCAACCGATCAAATTCAACTAAGCAAATTCAACTGAGTGGGTTCATCTGAGTGGGTTCAACTGAGTTGGCTCATCTAAGCAGGTTCAACTGAACGGGTTTCAACTGAACGGGTTTCAACTGAACGGGTTTCAACTGAACGGACTTCTAATGGTGCTTGTCTAGATGACGCTTGTTCAGATAGGGCTTTCTGAATAAAACAGGTTTAAGCAGAAATCTACCTAAGGCAAAATTATCCGCCTGCGCTCTCTTCAACTGAATGTATACAACTGAAGTGAGTCCGACTAGATAGAGCTAATAAACAAGCTAACACTCTGTTAAGGAATATCACGAAATCGCTAAGCGGACTTAGCGATTTCACCCATCTTTACCGACATTTCACAATCAAATGCGGCTTTTTTTAAGTATATACACTCTGTAATATTCGCTAATGATGTCATTGTTGTCAAGCATACTCAGTATGTTCTGATATGAATAATTTCGAGAGTTCGCCTGATCTAGATGGTCGTCCTATCAGGGTTTTGGGCATAAATGCTGGATTTTTCCTGTTTTTTGCCCTTGATTAGATTAGAGATGCAAATCAATTGAGATAACAATTTGAGATCAGCGTTATTGGCGATCGCCCTCTTTCAGTTCCAAAACCTCCCAAAACAAAGTCAAATCGATGGCAGAGGCTAAATTTAACCTGCGCTTCATAAAGGAAGGATTTAGAGAATGTCTGCTAAATTTCCATTTTTTTCGCAATACAACCGCTTTTTAGGGGAGAAATAGTATCTTTTGTAACGAGCTGCAAGCCCATAAACCCTTAGTATGGCGAATACTACGACGAAATAGATTAAACATTGTTGAATCTATTTCGCTTTGGCAGAGACTGCTTTTCTGCATAATTTCCTGTATCTAAACTGGGTTCAACTAGCTCCAGAAGTCTTGCCTGGGTTGACTTGCTCCCGATTGCTGAAGGCAAATTCCTCAACCTTTTATCCGCTGCAAAAGGATTGCGTAATCCACTGCGAAAGGATTGCGTGGAGCAATCTTGTCAATTCAATGATTTGGGTATTCTTTTATCATTAGTTAATGATTCAGATATGCCATTTACTGAGACAGCGTCTTAGAAAGAGTAACCCAGTCCTTTACTCTGGAATGCATCACTTCCAGACCAAATAGTGAGCCAAAAGCGTGCTTCAGAATGCAAAATTTTGATATTAGGTAGCGTGGAACACCGATTCTAAGTTTAGTTCTAGATCCATTGGCGATCGCACCTCTTCACTATCTCCCCAACTAACCCACTTTTCAGGTTTACATTTGAGAACATCTTTGGGATTCACTCCAAGGAATTCCATTCGAGATAGGCGGACTTTAGGGATTTCCGGATCTTAGGGATTTTCGGATCTTAGGGATTTTCGGATCTTGAGGATTGTCAAACCTTGGAGATTTTCGGGCCTTGGAGATTTTCGAGCCTTGGGGACTGGCGGAAAGTCGTCAAGGGGAGTGCTGCACCCTATCCTTCTGGGGACTCTGCGATCGCCCGGTTCAAAGTTTGATATTTTGGGGAGGATGCAGTAGGACTTCGCTGGTAATGTTCCCCCATGGCTGATTCCCCCTCTCCCGCTCCCAAGGCCGATATTCTGGTAATTGACGACATGCCAGAGAATCTAAACCTGTTGGCTGCTATGTTGATGCAGCAGGGCTATAAGGTGCGGAGTGTGACCAAAGGCACAACCGGGCTGCGCGGGGCACAGGTTGCGCCCCCCGATTTGATTTTGCTGGATATCAACATGCCGGAGATGAATGGCCGTGAAGTCTGTCAGCGGCTTAAGGCGGATGCTCGAACGCGCGATATTCCCGTGATTTTTATCAGTGCCCTGGGCGATGTGCTGGACAAGGTGAATGCCTTTGCGGTCGGTGGCGTGGACTATATCAGTAAGCCATTCCAGGTGGAAGAAGTCCTGGCTCGCATTGAAAACCATTTGACTTTGCGGCGGTTACAGCGCCAGCTTCAGGCGCAAAACGCCCAGCTACAGCAGGAAATGCTGGAACGGCAGCAGGCGGAAGAAAAGTTTTCCAAGGCATTTCGCCTGAGTCCCAACCCCATTGCGATCGCCACCCACTCCGAAGGCCGCCTGCTAGATGTCAACCCCAGTTTCCTCACCATGGGAGGCTACCCGTTTGACGAGGTGATTGGCCGAACCGTTGATGAATTGGGATTGTTTCGATCGGGGGAAGCGATGGTGCCGTTCTCGATGCAAGGCTGGCAGAGCCTCGTAGCATCCGCTATGCCCAATCAAGAGGCCGAGTTTCTGACGCGCTCGGGCAGTCTCAAAACCATTCTTTTTTCCCTTGAGCCGATTGAACTGGTGGGCATGACCTGTGTGCTGCTGATGATCAACGATATTACCGAGCGCAAACGTCTGGAAAATGAGTTCATTTCACTGGTCAGTCACGAACTGCGAACGCCGCTCACCTCATTAATGGGATCGCTCGATCTCTTAGCTTCTGGACAGTTAGGACATCTCACGGAACAGGGACAGCGCGTTTTGCAGATCGCCACGACGAATACCGATCGCCTCAATCGTCTCGTCGATGACATCCTGGATTTGGAACGGATGCGATCGGGAAAAATTGAGATTCGGCGCGTCCCTTGTCAAGTGTCAGATTTGTTGCAGCAGGCGATCGATGCGATGCAGTCCATGGCCGATCAGGCTGAAATTTCTTTGATTTTGCAAGCCCCCGATACCAGTTTTGATCCCACGATTGAGGCTGATCCCGATCGCCTGCTGCAAATGATCATCAATCTTTTGAGCAATGCTATTAAGTTCTCATCCTCGGGGGGACGGGTATGGGTGAGGAAGCAAATTGTTGCACCATCGCAGTTTGTGGAGCGGGGTGATGGGAGTGCGATCGCCTCAGATGGGGAAATTCCTGGGTCTGTCCTTAGTTCGGTGCAGTCTTTTTCTTCAGATGCTCCGGGACTGCTGATCGGGGTAGAGGATGAGGGACGGGGCATTCCCGCTGATATGGTGCAACGCATTTTTGAGCGGTTTCAGCAGGTGGATGCGCTAGACTCACGACGCAAGGGTGGCACCGGATTAGGGCTGGCCATTTGCCGTAATATTGTGGAACAGCATGGCGGAAGGATTTGGGTGGAAAGTGAGTTGGGGCAGGGAAGTCGGTTTTGGGTGTGGCTACCGCAGAGAGGAGAAACACAGATGAACACAGATGGACACAGATGAGTCTGGATGGGTCGATGGGTGGATGGGTGGATGGGTGGATGGGTGTTTTAAGGGACACCTTTTCTTAGGCACAAGAAATTCTCAATTAGTAGAAATTCTTGATTTCAAGGAATGCCTTTTCTTAGACACCAGAAATTCCACAAGCAGAAATTCCTGAACAAAGAAATGGCCTCACCCTCCCTTACCCATCCACCCTGTCACCCATCCACTCCCCACTCCCCACTCCCCACTCCCCACTCCCCACCAAAAATGAGTCGATTAGTCCTACTAGTAGATGACGAAGCAGATGTGCGGGCGATCGCGCAACTGGGCCTAGAAATTGGGGCGGGTTGGCGGGTGCTGATTGCGACTTCGGGGCAGGAGGCGATCGAATTGGCGGCGCTGCATCAGCCGGATGTAATTTTGCTGGATTGGATGATGCCGGGGATGGATGGGCGGGAAACGGTTCGGCAGTTGAAGAATAATATAGACACCCAAAAGATACCAGTGATATTAATGACAGCGAAGGTGCAGCAATCGGATCAGGGACGATTCGAGGGACTGGATGTGGCGGCATTTTTTGCAAAACCTTTTCGTCCCTTGAAGTTGGCAGACCAGATTCGGGAGGCGCTGGGGTGGGAAGAGTAGGGAGATGGGGGATGGGGAGTTGGGGAGGTGGGGGGATGGGGAGATGGAGGGTGACAGACCTCTTGTCAGAGATGGGGGTTTATGGTTGTAGAAGTTGTGATTGAACGGACGGATTAATCAAGGAGAATGTTGTAAGGAAAAATTTGGGAACGAAATTTAACATTTATTTTTTTGGGGTGTGTATTCCACACTCCTTTTTATTAGACGATCGGTTGATGCAGAATATTTGAGATCGAAGATACAAAATGGCATAGAGTGTGTGACACTCACTTTTCGTTTATCTAACCGCAGAGACGCAGAGAGAAGAGGGGGAGTGGGAAAAGGGGAGTGGAAACAGGGGAGTGGATGGGTGGATGGGTGAATGGGTATTTCTAGGCGGAAAAGATAGTTATCCATGGATGGATCAAAGGGGAATTTTCTTTCTTAAATACAAAACGAGAGCGATATAAAAATCAAATCCCTTTGCGACTCTTCTCCTCCTCCTGATCTAGCCTTTACATCTGAATTGCTTTTGCATCTAAAAAGTTAACGATCGTCAAAAAGGGAGGGCAAAAGGAAAAAGAGACATGAGCAAAGAAAAGTTCTCCTTTGATTCACCCATCCACCCATCTACCCATTCACCCATCCACTCATCCACCCTGTATCCTGGGCATAGGATGCAGTCAATCTACCTTGAGAATGATGACAGAACCGCAAGCGAATGATGTGAAGGCTGAAAGCACGCCGATGATTCCTGTTCGTCGGAAGTATCGGAGGGCGATCGCCGGGTTGGTCACCTCGGGTTTGTTGACCTTGGGTGGGGTGGGGGTATGGGTGGGATACAACCGGATTTTTCAGTCGCCGGAGGCTGCGGTGGCGGTGGCGGTGATGCCGGTGGAAGTGGGATCGGTGGAGATCACGGTGACGGAGAGTGGGGTGGTGGAACTGGGAGGGCAGCAAACCTTGAAGTCTCCGCGAGAAGTGACGGTGGAGCAGGTGAATGTGCAGGAGGGCGATCGCGTCCGGGAAGGGCAGGCGCTGGTGGTGTTGCGCGATCGCGAAGTCCAGGACAATCTCCGCAATCAGCAGGTGGAAAATGCCAAGCTGGATCTGGAACTGACTCGTCGCAAGGAAAAAGTGGCGGAGGTGCAGGTGCGGGTGGCTGCGGCTCAGGAGCGCGTCCAGGAGTCGAAGGAACTGTTCGATCGCGGTTTTATCTCGGAGACAGAATTGCAGGAGGACGAAGCCAAACGGGATGGGGCGGTTTCTGAATTGCGGGATGCTCAAGTGGAGCAGCAGAAAGCCGAGTTGGATGTGCGGATGGGGATGGAAAAAACGGAGGGCTTGCAGCAGCAGTTTGGCGATCGCATTGTCACGGCTGCGACTGCTGGCATTGTCTTGAAGCTGAATGTCCGGAGTGGGGACGGGGTAAAAACCGAGACGGAAATGCTGACGCTGGGTGACCCCTCGAAGGAAATGGTGAAGCTACAATTGACCACCTTGAACGCGGCACAGGTGCGAATCAATCAACTCGTCCGGGTCAGCACCATTGGCCCCGATGCCAAGATTTTCACCGGGCGGGTGATCAGTCTCTCACCCATTGCTACCGCACCAACCAATCAGGGTGGATTTGGCAACAGTGATTCTGGACAGGCCAAAGTGGAGGCCAAGGTGTTGCTCGATCGCCCAAGCAATACGCTGATTCCCGGTGGATTAGTCAGTGTTGAAATTGTGACGCAGCAGCGGCAGCAAGTAGTGGTGGTGCCACCGGAAGCGATTCAGCGGTCGGAGGGTGAACCCTTTGTCTGGTTAGCCGATGAGGCTGGAAAGGCCAGAAAGCAGCCTGTCACCCTGGGTTTGCAGGGGTTGCAGCAGATCGAGGTGACGGGTGGACTGCGGCTGGGCGATCGCCTGGTCATGGCTCCTCCCACGGTGCCGCTCGTTCCAGGAGCCGTTCTTCAGATTCAAGGCGGGGCAAACCCAGAGTAAATAGGAATTAAACCATGTCTCTCCCCCTCTTCGATCTGCTGCGGTTAACCTGGAAGTCCATGAGCAGTGATCTGACCCGCTCCGGGCTGACTGCGTTGGGCGTGTTTATGGGCGTATCCGCAGTCAGTGCAACGCTGAATATTCAGTCCATTACCACCGCACAAATTGACGCTAAATTGGCCGCCAGGGACAAACCCTATGTCGTGCCCTATGTTTATTCCACCACTGGATTTGATCAGCCGACCTTGGGGGAAACCGATCAGCAGGCACTTCGACAAGCTATTCCTACGATTCGTTCTATCAGTTCGGTGGGCGATGTGTATTCAATTCAATCGGTGCAATATGAAGCCCAGGAAGCTTCCGATTTGCGTGTCAGAAGCGTATCGTTGAATTACCTGGAGACGACCGGAAGACAAATGGTGTTAGGACGTTTTTTTAATCAGGGAGATTTTGATCAATATCGTCCAGTGGCGATCGTCGATGAGCAGTTAGCCGATACCCTCTTTCAAGGCGAAGATCCGATCCGCAAAGCCATCTATGCAGCAGGAACTCGATTAATCGTGGTAGGCGTTACCCAAACCAAGACCCGAGGCGAGGAGTCCAAAACAACCGGAACCCTGTGGATCACCGAAAATTTTGCCGTTGCCATTCAAGGTGGGTTCCGCTTTAGCAGCCTGCAAATTAGCCCAAATCGATTGGAAGAGATCAAAGAACTGAAAGAGAAAACGGAACAGACGCTGAAACAGCGCTATCCTCAAATGGAAATCTACATTGGGGACAATGCGGAGGACTTGCTGAAGGAGAAAGAAACACAAGAAATTTCATCGAGAGCGTTGATGGTGGTGGGATTGATTGCGTTAATGATTGGGGGAGTGGGAATTGCCAATATTACGGTCGCAACGGTGATGGAACGCACCAAGGAAATTGGCATTCGTCGAGCCATTGGCGCAACCCAAGCTGAGATCATGTTTCAGTTTATTTTGGAAGCCGTGCTGTTGAGTCTAGTGGGGGGAGGGTTGGCGATCGCCACGATCCACGGCATCACCCAATTCACAACCACCAAGATTATTCAAACCCCCTACCAGTTTTCAACCCGCAACGCGGCAATGGCCATGGGAGCGGCAGTTGCAGTGGGAGTGGGCGCAAGTTTTCTACCAGCGTTACGCACGACTCGGATTGATATTGTTAAGGCGCTTAGGAGTGAATAGAGATGGGAATTTGGCGATCGCTTCAACACATTCAATTGATAAGTCCTGGAATCGTATGGATGGGAGTGGCGATCGGTGTCACGCTTCCAGCAAATGCCAATGTGAATAAAATTACCGATTACAAAGAAACCATTCCTGAACACACTCAGCAGATTTCTCTAAAGCAAAAAGAGTTTACAGAGAATGAATTACTAAATTTACGTTTATCGTCAATATCAGGGATAACATCTGGGAAAAACTCTGAAATTAGATCTTGGAATGTCAATGCAAACATCGGCGATCGCATTCTATGGAACGCTCTACAATCTCAATCTGTTGCTCAAAGGGTAGATTCCACGGATGAGCAAAGCCAGTTCCAGAGTGTTTCTTTGACATTGCCTGATGTCGTTACCTTGCTTCTGCAAAACAACCAAGAACTTAAAAACGCAGCCCTAGAGCGCATTGTCCAACGGCAAGAATTACGCCAAGCTGAAAGCGCTTTTTCACCCCAATTTCAACCCCTATTGGGCATTGGCATGAGTCAAACCCTATCAGACGGAGGTTTTGCTGGAGGCGCACCGCTCAATTCCTCTTCCGTTGGTGGCTTTGGCGGTTCCATGTCGGGTGGGAGCGATCGCCTCTCCAACGGCACCGTCATCACCCGTGGCGCACAAGTCGCCGGACAGTTGAGAACTCCGCTAGGCACCAGTCTATCGGTCACCGTCAACCCCTTTGAATCGCAACGAATCGGTGTCACCGTCACCCAACCCTTGCTCCGGGGGGTTGGCGCACGGGTCAACCAGGCTCCGGTCAACCAGGCAAGGCTTACCGAAGAACAAAATCAGTGGGCATTGCAACAGCGCATCAGTGAGCAGATTACTGAGGCTGGCGTGGCTTACCGCGCTTTAGCCAGGGCACAGGAAGCGCTGCGAATTGAGCAAGCTTCGCTGGAGCAGCAGCAGCAGGAGTTAAATTTTGTGCAAGTGCTGGTGGATGCTGGACGACGGGCGCGATCGGAACTCGTCCAGGTGAGAGCCAATATTGCCACCACAGAAACGCGCGTTTTGACCGCACAAAATGCCCTGGAACAAGCCAAGTCGAATTTGCTCAATCTTCTGGACTTGGAAGAATCTCTGGCGATCGCCATTCCCCCCGAACTAATCGCTGAATTCCAAACCGGAGAAATTCCCGCTGCCCAATATGCCGCCATGCAGGTAGAACAACTGTTGCCCGCCGCCTACGAGAATCGTCCGGAGTATCAACAGGCTTTGCTGGCGATCGAAGTGGCCAAACAGGGACAGATCATTGCACAGGATAATCAGCGCTGGGGATTGGATGTGCAGGCTAGAATGGGAGTCGGCGATACGTCCGATGTCGCAGCAGGGGTAACGCTGACTCGAAGATTCGGCGATGAATCGTTGAACACGGAACAGCAACGCAGCGAGGTCACGCTTCAGCAACGTCAAAATGATTTAACGAGAATCACTGAAGAGATTCGGTTGGAAGTGGGCGATCGCCTCCGAGATGTTAACTCTGCCCTCGCTCGGATCACCGCTGCTCAACAAGCTACTCAACTCGCTGAACAACGCCTGGAGATTGCCACTGAGCGCTTCCGCCGAGGCCGTGACGGGGATCTATTCCAGGTACTTTCATTGCAAAATGATATTGTCCTGGCTCGCAATGAGGAGGTCAATGCAAAGATTGACTTTTTGGATGCGGTGTCTCGGTTGGATCAGGCTAGAGGATTGACTTTGGGAAGTTGGCGATCGCAGATAGAGGCGAGTGGGCTTTTGCGGGAGTAGGGAATGGAAGGGGAAAGGGGAAAGGGGAAAGGCGAAAGGGGAAAGGGGAAAGGCGAAAGGGGAAAGGCGAAAGGGGAAAGGGGGATTGATGAATCAGGGGTTTAGATTTGGGTTTATCGGTTGCAATATTGCTCGAACTGCTGAATGACTTCAGAAACTTGATACGGTAACAGTTGTAGTTCTCCAAAAGCAGTCTCCGCTTCTGCTTCTTCGCCTTGATCTGTGGCGTACAAGTGAGTTGCAATATTGTCACGGCCTGCCCTGACATACCCTAGGAGTTGTTGATGGAGCGATCGCAAGGTAGCATCCATGAAGGTTTCGCGCTCCAGGGCTGCACTCTCAATGCTGAGATCCACGAGCAGACTTTCCGCAATTTGCCGTCGATCGGTAAATTCATCGGCACCGCTTGAAATCCGGTCGTTGTAGCGGATCAATGAGGCTTCAAAGCTCTGACACTGCGAAGGCTCGGATTCGGCTTGAGCAGGTGAACTAAAACCCAAAACAGCAACCAGGGGAGCAAGCAATAGACCAAAAACAAAATGACGATTCATAACTAACCTTAAAATTCAGCTAGTCGTTAATCTACCCAATTGTCTTGCAGCCTAGGTTTGAACAAAACCAGATCGTGAATTGGTACAGCGGAAAGGGCGATCGCTACTCTCGCGCCCATCCCCTTAAAAAACAAAGTACCACTGACCTCCCCACCTCCCCACTCCCCACTCCCCACTCCCCACTCCCCACTCCCTACTCCTTCACCTGAGCATAGGCCCAATCCAACCAAGGCATCAGCGCCTGCATATCCGAGGCTTCTACCGTGGCACCGCCCCAAATTCGCAGTCCCGGAGGCGCATCCCGATAGGAGGCAATGTCATAGGCAACGCCTTTTTGATCGAGCAGAGTGGCAATTTTCTTGGCTCCCTTAGCCTGATCTTCAGCGGAAAGCGCTTTGTACCAAGGATCGACAATCTTCAGACAAATCGAAGTGTTCGATCGCGTCTCCGGCACCACCGCCAGAAAATCGACCCAGGGCGTTTGCTCCACCCAGGATTGGATCACCTGGAAATTGGCCTGCGATCGCTCCAACAACGCCTCCAACCCGCCAATTTTCTCTGCCCACAGCAAACCATCCAACGCATCCTCCACGCAGAGCATGGAAGGCGTGTTGATGGTGTCGCCCTCAAAAATACCCGCCATGAGCTTGCCTTTTTTCGTCATTTGGAACAATTTCGGCAGCGGCCAAGCGGGCGTGTAGCTCTCCAAGCGTTCAACCGCTCGGGGGCTGAGAACCAGCATCCCATGAGCCGCTTCTCCGCCCATGACTTTTTGCCAAGACCAGGTGACCACATCCAGCTTTGACCAGGGCATGGGCATGGCGAAGGTGGCGGAGGTGGCATCGGCGATCGCAAGACCCTGGCGATCGTCTGGAATCCAGTCCCCATTAGGCACTTTCACGCCGGAGGTCGTTCCATTCCAAGTAAACAGGACATCCCGCTGCCAATCCACCTGAGCCAGGTCGGGGAGTTCGCCGTAGTCGGCCTTAAGGATGCGACAGTCGGAGAGGTTGAGTTGCTTTTGGGCATCGGTGACCCAACCCAAGCCAAAGCTTTCCCAGGCCAGCATATCCACGCCGCGCGCGCCCAACAGCGACCACATGGCCATTTCAACGGCTCCGGTGTCGGAGGCGGGGACAATGCCGCAGTAGTAGTCGGCGGGGATGCCCAGGATGTTTCTGGTGTGGTCAATGACGGCTTTGAGGCGTTCTTTGCCCGGTTTAGAGCGGTGCGATCGCCCTAACAAAGCATTCTGCAACACATCGACAGTCCAGCCGGGGCGCTTAGCGCAGGGGCCGGAGGAAAAGTTGGGGCATTGGGGGCGCTGGGTGGGTTTTTCCATGGTCACGGGTGGGGAGTCTGGCCGACGCTGAAGTACAATGCTCCATCTTACAATGCTTCGTTTGCATCGTTTGAATCATTGGATTCGGACATTCAGTTCACCGTTAACTCTGATCCTGAAATCGAGCTAAGAGTTCTGCTCGTGAGAGTTGCATCAACAAAGGTGTGAAGGTTTCAGGCGACAACTCTAGCACCGATGGAATAATGGCGCTGAGTTGGGAATCCAAATCGCCAAATCGATATCGCAGCAGTTGTTCTACAACCAGACGTTGCCCTTGACCAAGTCCTTGGTCAAGTCCCCGCTCAAACCCTCGTTGTTGGCCTCGCTGTTCTGTTTCCCTCTCCCACTCCAAATAGGCCTGCGATAGAGCCATAAAGATTAACCTCTCTTCTTCGTCATCAGGATTGAAATCTAGGTTAGGTAGCAATTCTAGCGATATCTTCCATTGTGCAAGGAGTCTTAGAATTTGAAAACGGTAGGCCACTGTGGGGGGCAGTGCCAAAACTTCTTGAATGGCTAGCGCTTGGGTTTCGCCTTTGCCTAGGAGTCGGAGCCAGAGGGTTTCTGGAATGGTAGGCAGTTCTCGAATGGATACCAGATTTGTTTTCAGGGCTGACCCTAGGCTATAAATTCCTGGCAGAGCATTGGCTTTGGGGGTGGCGGCAAAACGGGTAAGTTGAGGAGTGGGGATTGAGGTGGCTAAGATCCAGACTTGGGCGAGTTCGGCTTCGGGAATGGAGGCTTCTGCTTGCCGATGGAGATCGCTGTGGAGCCAGAAAAGCTTGAGGATGCAGTCCCTAACTTCGGTATCGCTGGGAGCGTTGCGGAAAGGTTCGAGTAAGCAGGCGATCGCAGTAATTTGGTTAAATACGCCAAGCTGAGCCATTTCAGCGGAACGAGGTTCAGCAGGGATAAAGTAAAGATCTGCAAATTTCGGTTCACCAGGAATTTCCTTACTGCGGGAGACTTCACGAGAACGGATTTGTGGAAAACCAATTTTAGCAATGCGATGCCCGATGGCTGCGATTTCATCGGGGCAAATCTTCGAGAAGCAGACTTGAGTCACACAATGTTGGGGGATTCATGTCTTAACGGGGCTTTGTTTTATCGTGCCAATTTGGCCAATAGTAGGTCTTTGAAATCCTGCGATCGCTCTCCCAGCAAAAGTCATTGCACCAAAAACCTCTTCATTGCCTCTGCCCTTGTTGCAACTCATTGACTAAATCGTGATTTCATCCGATCCGTTGATCTTTGCTTTCCTTGTTGAGTCTGTTGTCCAATGAGAACACTGAATAAAACACTGGCGATACCAACCCATTGAATTGGCGTGAAGGATTGATTGAGGAAGACAAAACCCGCGATCGTC
>JALOOP010000532.1 GCA_025454315.1 Oculatellaceae cyanobacterium Prado106 | reverse complement strand
ATTATCCTCACAAATTTACACAGACTTACAGGCAAATCCTGGATAAGGTAAAGCGAGGTGAGTATTTTTACCTGTTTTGATTACGCGAATCGAGAGTTATGGATTGGAATTGATTAACCGCAGAGACGCGGAGACGCAGAGGGAAGAGGGGAAAGAGAAGGGGGAAGGGGAAGGGCGAAAGGCGAAAGGGGAAAGGGGAAAGGGGAAGGGCGAAAGGTTTATAGAGAAGATCAGATTTCCGACCCATCCACCCATCCACCCATCCACCCATCCACCCATCCACCCATCCACCCACCCACTCCCCACCCGCTCCCGAACCCGGCTCCTTCAGGACTCTGATCGCTCTAGAGAAACATCATCCAGAATGGCTCCTCGGGCTTTGAGATTGACTCGCTCGGTGGTTTTTAGGCCGGAGTTGCTGCCGAAACGTGCGCCCTTGACTAGGACTGCGCTGAGATCGACGCCGTTGACATTGGCTCCGTTGAGGTTGGCTTCTCGGAAGTCGGCTCCGCTGAGGTCGGCGTGGCTTAGGTCGGCATGGCTGAGTTTGGCACGGCCTAGACTGGCCCAGCTTAAGTTTACGGTTCTTAGATCGGCACGGCTGAGTTTTGCCCAGCTTAGATCGGCTGCGCTGAGATTGGCACCGCTGAGTTTTGCTTCGCGCAGGTCGGCTCCGCTCAAGTCGGCTCCACTGAGATCCACTTCGCGCAGATCGGCTCCCCGGAGAACGGCTTCACAGAGGTCAGCATCGCTTAAATCGACGCCTCTGAGATCGGCGTTTTCCAGATTGGCTCCTCGAAGAATGGCTTCGCGCAGGTTGGCTTCGCGCAGGTCAGTGTTGCTGAGGTTGGCGTCTCGCAGGTCAACGCGGCTGAGGTTGGCGCGAAATAAATTACTCTGGCTGAGATCGGCGTCGCTGAGATCGACTTTGCTGAGAACCGCCCAGAGGATGAACAGCATGTTTGGATTGGCCCAGAGCATGAATGCGCCCTCGGTGTAGACTGAGATTCGCAGTGCCCAGAGGAGGGCTGCCCAGACGAGGATGATGCCAATCAGAACCGCGTTGCGGAGGTTGGTTCCCTGTAGGTCGCCCTGGTTGAAGCTGATTTCGCGGAGGTTGATCCAGACTAGGATGCTCCAAATTAGATTTGCCCATACCAAAACCACCCCAATCACACCTGCTTCGTTGAAGAAAGTCCAGATCAGCACCGCCCAGGCAAAGTTGGCACAGAGTAAGATGTTGCCAATCAAGTCCATACGGGTGAGGTCAGAACCACTCAGGTTGCTGCCAGTGAATTGTTTTTTTCCTCTCCAGATGTCAAAACGCACTCGTAAACCAGGAAGAAATCCAAATGGACGGGATGGCTTTGCTTTGCGGCGCTGTTTGGTAGATTTGGTGGGTTGGGTGGATTTAGGTTCGCGATTCATGAGCGGCAGGGGGGAGGGGTGTCTGACGAGTGAAGCTCTTATTGCTTGAAACCTAACTTGTCATCTGTCCTTTTATATATTCATACAACCATAATCGGGTCGATCCTGCTATCTTTTGTCCTTTGTCTTTCGAGTATGAAAACCAACGCTATTCGGATTTTAGAAAATCTCCAGATTCCCTATCTGCTGCTGACCTACGAGGTTGACCCTGATGATTTGGCGGCTGAGAAAACTGCGCAGAAGGTGGGGCTACCAGCCGAACAAGTGTTTAAGACACTGGTGGTTAGGGGCGATCGCCACGGCATTTGTCTGGCAGTCATCCCCGCAAACTGCCAGCTTGACCTGAAGGCGCTGGCAAAATTAACGGGCGATCGCAAAGTAGACCCCGTGCCGCTCAAAGAGGTTCAGGATCTCACAGGCTATATTCGGGGAAGCGTCACCGCTTTGGCTTGTAAGCGGGAGTATCCGGTCTATGTGGAAGAGGCGATCGAGCTATTTGACCAGATTGCGGTTTCAGGTGGAATGCGAGGGCTGTTGGTGCAACTGTCTCCGGCGGATTACTTGCAAGCGGTGAAAGGGAAAGTCGGATCGATCATTGTGACTTCAACCGCTTAAGGATTATGGCTTGAGGATGCGTTTTGAGCTTTTGCGGGTTAGGAACTTGCGTCCCGAGAGGCTTTGGAGATAGAGGGTGCCGATGGTGAAGAGGAAGAGGAGATAGGCGATCGCCTGCACCTGATACAGCCGTTGGGTATAGCCGAAGAGGGCGCTCAGCAGCAAACCTGGAAAGCGATCCTCGGGTAGCACCTTGGACAAATCCCAGACCGCCGCCCCAAGAATACAGGAAGGGTTCCGGGTGAATCGTTCGTAGAAAAAGCAGAGGGATTCAGAGGCACGGCTTTGACTGGCCAAGGTCTGCATGACGGTATCAAAGTGCCCAAGCGCCGTCACGACCAATCCCGCAATCAACAGCAGGAGCAAAATTCCCATTACCTTGAAGAAAAGCTGCAAATTGAGTTTAATGCCCCACTTAAACAGCAGAACCCCGATCGCCGCTGCGGTTGCTAAGCCTGCTACTGCACCGATCGCAGGCAAAAACCCTTGTTGAAACTTGGCGGCAACAAAAACGACCGATTCAAAGCCTTCTCGCAGAACCGCAAAGAAAATCAATAGAAAAACTGTGAGAGCGCTTTGGGTTCCAGACTTGAGAGCGATCGCCACTCCCTCCTCCACCTGACTTTTCATACTGCGGGCTTGCTGAGTCATCCACAGCAGCATCCAGCTCAGCAAGATCACCGCAACCCAACTAAAGATTCCTTCCAAAAGAGGTTCAGCCGCCGGACTAGCTGCCCCCAAAACTTGAATCAGCCACCCAAACAAAACACCAATCAGGGCACTGACCGCTAGCCCCATAAAAATGCCAAAGTAAACCCAAATTTTGAGACGAGGCTGCTTGGCTTTGGCTAAGCAAGCCAACACAATACCCACAACTAGAGCCGCTTCAACGCCTTCTCGAAGCGTGATGATAAAGGTAGGTAGAAAGGTGCTGAAATCCATGAGAGTAGGGCGATCGGATGAGTGTGAGGGAGTAAGTACTGAGGTGATTTTGGAAGAAATCCAAAGATTTTTAAGATGAGAATTTTGAGGATGGAGAGTTTTGAGACAGGAGATGAGAAGAAAGGAATTTCCAAAAAGAAAACATCTAAGTTAACCAGGCAGCAAGTTAACTAAGGAGATGGACAGATCAGGCTTTTATCCCCATCTCCCCATCTCCCCACCTAGCCCCCTAAGAGGCAGACTGAATCACCGACTTCGAGGCTTGCTCGATGGTTTTGACCTGCGTGGCGAGTTGATCCGCACTAATCACCGGAGTGGCAGGTGGAATCGGCTCAGGCCATGCTTTGTACAGTTCTTCGAGTTGGGTTGTAAGTTGACCGCCGACATTAACATCCTTTTGCGCCAAGGGGGCGCTGATGTCCTTCATCAAAAAGTCTTTGGCATATTGCACAAAGCCGCGTGAGTCCTGGTATTCAATGGCGGCTGAGATTTTGCCGTCGCTGATGGCGGCGGTGTATTCGGCGGCGGCGGTGTCGAGCATTTCGTTGATCACCTGGAGCATGAAGCTGGGGGATTTGCGCTGGGTTTCGGGGAGAGCGGCGATCGCCCCATCAATAGCGGCCATAGCGGCATCGAAAGCGGGTTGAACCTGGGGATCAGTGGGTTTGGTTTTAACGAGATCCTGAACCTTGGTCAAGACATCACTGAATTCGGCGACGTTGCGCTCCGGCAGTTGTGGTTGTAGATCCACATAAATTTCTTCGACGGGATGTCCCAGGTGGGGTTCTGCTTGCTGCGGCTGATTTAGCGCCAGGAGTTCGCCAGCGACCAGCATGTGGCCTTTCATCAGCCCCAGCTTGGTCATGTAATCGACATCTTTAGCTTCACCCGTTAGCACAATGTCTTCAATGGTCACCTGATCTTTGATCTGGTCAAATTGTGCCTGCGTGATGACACTTTTAGACACCAAATCTTCGGTGGTGGCATAAGGGCGACTGGCTTGAATTTTGTTAGAGAGCGCCGGAACACCCAACTGGGCTTCTAATTTGTCCAGTTCGGAAAGGATGGCTGAGTTGATGTTAATTTTGGGATCACCCATGGCTGAATGGGTGGAGGCAGAATCAGTTTGTGCTGCTGGAGAGCTTGGACCCGGATTTCTCACAAGCTCAACTCGAAAAGGCTGAAACCAAGCATCTAAGAGCGCTCTAGCCAGTTGTGAAAAAAACGCAGACTGTTTTTTCGGCAT
>JALOOP010000531.1 GCA_025454315.1 Oculatellaceae cyanobacterium Prado106 | reverse complement strand
CTGAGTAGAAACCTGATGGCGATAGCGCGCCCAGTCCTGGAGGGCTTGGCGTTGGGGGGACAAGGCGATAATCAACCCCAGGAACATCCAGAAAGTGAGGGTCAACTGCGTTAGAAAATCCTGATAGAGAACCTTTTCCTCTCCGGTTTGCCAAACAAACCCCAGCAGCAGCAGGCCAAAAAAGGTGACCAAGCCATAGCTCTGTCCCTTGCTCCAAACGGCGGCATGGGGGCTGCGAAACCGTCGCTCCAAACCTTTCCAAATCCAATAGCTCCAAGCCAATTGATGCGCTCCCACAAAGAGCGCCGTGCTGAGGCTACTGCTGCGGTAGGGCAGATGAAACCATTCCAGAGAGGCCAACATTTTGAGTTGATCGGTCTGCCAGGTGCGGGGCACCGTTCGCTCAATATGAAGCAATACAGAAGTGGGATCAAAGGCAGACAGCCATTGAATTAAGTTGTTGGCTTCATAGCCGCTAGTCAGATGGGTGAAGGTAAAGAGCAGCAAACCCGTGCCCACCCAGGTTTGAAAGTTTCCCAAGGGCAGGGTCACCAGACTCCAAAGCAAAGCCGCGCTATAGAAAAAGAACCAGCCCGTGAGCAAGGTTCCATACACGCTAATGACATTCACCAGGGGAATCTGCCCCTGCACAGCAGCCCAGAGGTGGAGAGGAACTGCGATCGCCAAAGCCAGATACAGCAGCACAGGCACTCCCAGGAGTTTTCCCAGGAGAATTTTGCGATCGGGATGGGGACTGAGGCGAATGAAGTTGAAGGTGCCGCGCCGTTCTTCCTGACCCAGATTACTGACCAGCATGTAGGTGCCCAGCACCATCAGAACAAACACTCCGGCGCTGCTGAGATTGACAAAGGTTTCTTGCCACCAGAGTGTCCAGTTGATCTGAATCGATCCGAAGGCATCAATGACACAGCTAAACTCTTCCTTAGAATAGGTGCTGACCGTTCCCGTGCAAAGCCAGTGCGTGATATTTTGCAGGTCACTGGTATAGCTATATTGCACCGAGGGCAAACGGCTGTACTGATTCATCACAAAGAGGAACTGCCCAATGAGGGAGAGGGCGATCGCACCCATCACGTTCCAGGGCTTGAGCCGCCCTTTCAGTTCACGAAGCAATTGGGGATTCAGTTCCCCGAGCCAGTTCAGGAGTTTCATTGGGGAGGGAGTGGGGAGTGGGAAAGGAGGGCGAAAGGGGAAAGGGAAAAGGGAAAAGGGGAAAGGGGAAAGGGGAAGGGGCTTTCTAGGTGGGGATTGGGGTGGTTTAGGGATTCATTCTCTGTACTTTTCGATATCAAAGTTTCGATATCAGGGGCAGAGTAGGGTCAAGGCTTATGCCTTTGCCTTTCCCCGAACCAGGCTCAGGAAGTTCCAAGACAACAGGCTCAATGATCCCCCTTTCGCCTTTCGCCTTTCCCCTTTCCCCTTCCTACGCCGACTGCTGATGCCCCAACCGCAGAAAGATCGATTCGAGGTCTTCCTGGACGGGGTGGAATTCGCGGAGGAGGATGCCCTGGTGGATGAGCGATCGCAGTAATTCCGCCTGGTCTTCGGTGTTACCGGAGAAGTGGACTTTGACCTGCTGGGTTTTGGGGAGAACTTCCCAGTCTTCCACCTGGGGGTTGTGCTTCAGGGCTTCGATTAGTTTTTCGGGGTCACCCAGGGTAGAGAGCAGCAGTTGGGGACGGCTGAGTTTTTGGTAGATGTCCTGGAGGCTAGTGCTTTCCACCAGGAAGCCCAGTTCCATGATGCCGATCGAGGTACAAAACTCGGCCAGGTCGCTGAGGACATGGGATGAGATGAGAATCGTCATCCCAGCTTCGTGGAGGGTTTTGATAATGGAACGGAATTCCATCCGGGCGATCGGGTCTAACCCCGAAACGGGTTCGTCGAGCAGCAGCAGGACAGGTTCATGAATAATGGTGCGAGCTAGACTGAGCCGTTGTCTCATCCCTCGGGATAGGCTGACCGTCGGGCTATTGCGCTTGTGCGACAGACTGACCACATCCAGGACTTCTAGAATGCGGCGACTGCGGGCGGGTTCCCGGAGATGGTAGAGGCGCGCAAAATAGTCGAGATAGTCCCAAACGGTGAGGTCGTCGTAGAGCGGGTAGTCATCGGGCAGGTAGCCCAGACGACGCTTGAGGGTGGCATGACTGCGATCGCGCAATAGTCGTTCGCCAAAGAGATAGATTTCTCCAGCAGAGGGTTCTTCAGCGGTAGCCAACATGCGGATCAGGGTGGTTTTCCCGGCTCCGTTAGGGCCAATTAAGCCGTAGACCTCGCCTGGGGCGATCGACAATGCCACATCGTTGACGACCGGGTTGCGGTCAAATTGTTTGGTTAAACCAAGGGTTGAAATCGCCAGTTCTTGAGTCACGGCTGGTTCTACAGATAGGTTCACGAGATAGGTTCACAAGTCAGGTTCACAAGTTAAGTTCACAAATTAGATCCACAAAGTAGATCTACAAATTGAGTTCACAAATTAGATCCATAAATTAGATCCACAAATCGTCCTACAGAGATTTCTACAGGCCGTTCTGAGAAGTGCGAAGGAAGTTCCAGGAGCGTTCTATGACTTCAACGAAAAAGCTTGATTGAAAAGTTCCATAAACAGTTCTACAGATGAATGTTGCGTGTCAGCAGAATCAATGTCGATGCAAACCCTGTCTGTTGCCCCTTAGTCTAGCCTTGAGTTTGAGGAAATGAGAAGGTTGTTTCATTTTTTGGAACTGGCACCCTGGATGGGACGATCGCCAGTATCTTCTGATACAGGAGTTTTGTCTGGTTTCCCGGTACGTTGATTCAAAAAGGGGAGGGGTTGACATGAGGCGCGAAACGCCTTGCGTCAACCCCTCTCTTTTTATAGATGAACTTATGACAGATGAACTTATGGATGAACGCTATCTAGGCGTATCCAGTGCCGACGCTTTCCTTGAGGTGGGTGTGATGCAGAATAGCATCGTTGAAGCTGGTGCTTTTGAGACGGGCGTGGGTGAAGTCGGCGTGGGTGAGGTTGGCTCCTCGGAAACTGGTGCCCCCTAGCGTGGAGAAGCCCTCAGCAATGAGCCGGAGGATGCGGTGGCGATCGTCTCCCCAGTAGGCACCCCAGCCGACATAGGCACTGACGAGGGTGATGGCGATCGCCAAAGCAACGGCGGACTCACCCGCAGTCGGTACAGCAATAATCGTAAAAGCGGGGGTAAAAACGCCGATGACCAAGGCACCCATCGTCAAGTTGAGCGCATAGGCTGTGGTCAGGGCGAGGGTCACCACCATGGCAGCAACGACCGCTACAAAGACCGCAACGGCGATCGCCATGACAATCACAGCAGCCCAAGGCACCAGAACAGTTGCGGTGAAGGCACTGACCCCTGCAACCACCAAAGCGAGAATCAAAGTGGTTAAACCAGCAATCATCCCAGCTTGTAGCGCAATGATGCCAAAGCCCAGCAGGATCAGCAGCACCACCCACTTCGCATCGATATCGATGTTCGCGCTAATAATGCCAAAGAACCCTTGTTCGCTGTGAAAATCCAGTTCCACCAGCGCATCAACCCAGCCTGCTGCCAAGCCCAGCAGAATGGAGAGAGCCAAGGTTAAGAGGAGCAATCCCAGCGCACCCAGAGGAGGTAGCCCCGCTTTGGCAAACGAGAAATCCGCACCCTGCAGGTTGGCTTCTGTGAAGTCAGTTCCTTGAATATTTGCGCCCGTGAAATTGGCACCTGACAAGTCCTGACCTCGGAAAGATAGCCCCTGTAGGTTTTGTTGACTAAAATCCCTCTGGCCTTGCCGATAGAGTTCTAGGAGTTTTCTTGCTTTCATCTTTTCGCCTCATCAAACAGGTGGTTATGAAATTGCCAGGTCAAGATCCAAATCGATAATCCGAATCAGTTATTAAAATCATTCATTGGATTAGGTGATTGAAGCCTTACACAATGCAGTCGTTCGGTAATGCAGTCTGATGGCAATGTAAGTGTTCGGCAATGCAAGTGTTCGGCAATGCTAAGTGTTCAGCAATGTAAGTGTTTAGCAAGGGATCGTCCGGCTGACTACAGGTTCGGCTGACTACAGGTTCGGCTGACTACAGGTTCGGCCTGTTCATCCTCACCCAAAGAATTCACTTGCAACAAAAACTAACCAGTTGCATCAGCCTGATTAGCCCACACTCAAATTAGCCTGCACCAAGAGTTTTCTGAAATGCTGCTTGATTAAAAGGATG
>JALOOP010000125.1 GCA_025454315.1 Oculatellaceae cyanobacterium Prado106 | reverse complement strand
GGCGAGTTTGGAATCTGCTGAACTCCACGTTATCGTCAGTTCTTTACGAGGATTCCATTGCGACGCAATTCGTTCAATGCTGCAAACGCTGATTCCCTCTTCGCTTGTTTCAAGCAACAGCAGGCTGGAAAGCTCCTGCAGTTTTGAATTCGTTTGATTCGCAGCGATCGAGTCGAGGCGAATGGATTTAAGCAAGCTCATCGCATTCGTTCCTATTCTGCTGGTTCGAAAAAGGAACCCGCTGGCAACGGACTTGGGTACTGCAGTCGCAAAATCTCTGGTGCAACACCTGTTCCATCGATCAGAAAGCTGGCCGCTGCCAGTTGGCGACTACCTTCAATCTGCCCAACTGCAATTCCACTGAGCACGTCCCCGGAAGCGGTCAGGTAGGGAGCCATTTTGCGCAATTGAGAAAGATTCACCATCCCTTGTTGATAGAGCCAACCTGCACCGAAGCGCGATGGCTGTGGGCCCCGAGGCCCGCGCAACTGCAAGATGCTGGTTGCAACATCGAGGCCCATCCCTGGAACGGTCAGCAAGACTTCACGTTCTGCAACGTTGAGATTGATTCTTCCCACCAACCTCGGGCCGGGCTGAGTTGTTAAACGTGATTCGAGGAAATTGAGAGTGGTAACAACGCTTTGCGGATCATTACCCCAAGGGCTTTCCAAGATCTCAGGCTTGCCAGCGATTCTCGCTTCGGTCACTCTATCAATGAGGTCTACCATCGAGCGAATAAGATAGTTTCCGGCTGAACTAATTTCAAAGCCATCGATCGTTTCGCGTTGAGTGTTTGCGTACACTTCCGTTCCTTCACGTTGCTGACGCGACCGAGCTGCTGCGGTCGCAAGTCGCTCGTCGATCGCCTCCTGCGAATCGAATCTGGCTACATCCTCGTTGTTAATCGGGCCCGTCATCCGCATGGCTACAATAAAACGTGCGGCATCTCTCCCAACAAGCGGCTCAAGTTCACGAAACAGAGTGACTAGCGAGTCTTGATTGATACAAACCTTTAATCTTCCCGAGCCGTCAAGGTTTGACTCAGCGGCACAAGTTGTTAACCAGCGACTCCAACCTTGTTGCAGTTTGCCATCCTGATTGTCACTGGGTAGCATTGCTGTGCCGTCGTTCTCTTCCGGGTCGAGCCAACCGTTGCCATTCGCATCTTCTCCAAACAGTAACTCGCGCGTCACGCCACGCACCAGCAGCAATTCGTGCAGGCTTTCGATTTTTCCTTGGCGCGGCGAGTAAGCTAAACCACGCGAACCGTACCAGTTCGATTCAGCACCAAATTCGCGCGGCAATTCATCCTCATCGATCCAATCCAGAATCGCATCGGCAATTTGTGGTGTCATCGAAGGGAGTGTCAGCAACCGTTTCCGCGTATACACAGCACTCTCTTCATCGAGATCGAGGCTGTTCAGATCAAGCTTGGAAGATTCATCCAACGGACCGGGGATCTTCGATAGCTCAGTTCCCAATCCTCCCGCGACGATAGTGACGCTGTAGTTGTCTCCCAGTGAGTCTTGCCAAGTTAACTGCGGTCGCGCTGTTTGCCGACTATTGATCGAGCTACTGGGCGTTGACGTTGAAGTTGAAGCTGAGAGTCCCCCCAGCCCACGTTGTTTCCAACCAGCTACTAAGGCATCGACTCCCGATGCCGCAGCGGCAGAAACCTGTAGAAATCGGCGACGAGTGGCAAAGGCTGAGGTCGAATGCAAGAACTGATTCGGTTTTTTAGGATTCGTGGGAGGCATCGCGCTGTTTCAGTATTTTTGAGTGAATAAAGAACTGGGTCTGAGATCAATCAGGGTTAGGAATGGGAGGATTCGATCGCTGTTTTCTATTCTGCCTTGTGATAGGATTTCTGCCCTGTGTTCCTGCTGCTGGTTTGCTCAAATCGTCCTGGTGCAAGTATTTCGGCTAAGGCGATCGGGCTAAAGTCTTCTGTCTTTGTAGGTGCGATCGCCTCCCATCTACCCGAGCATCCGGTCGCCAATAGGTTCCATCCAATTGACTAAGCCCACTTACTAAGCCCATTTATTAAGCCCATTCATGGAATAGACCTATTAAGACCTATTAAAGAGAGGCCAGCGCCAGACAATCATTTGCTGACCAGTAAACATGCACCGGGGTATGCAAGTCAATCAGACTTTCAGCGCGATTTGGCTGCATCACCGTGAGGCGATCGCCCGTCAACAACTCCACCACATAATGCACATGGGTGCCCAGATACATCACATGCTTCAGTCGTCCTTCGTAGCAGTTCACCTGCTCATCCGGTTCATGTAGCGCAACCTGAATTTTTTCAGGACGAACGCTAATCACCACGTCTTGAGGAGAGGAACCATTCCAGGATTCGTTGCGTTTGGCGGCAATCTTCAGGCCATTGTCGGTCAGAACTTCCAGCGTAGAGGCGTAGGTGCCGTCAACTTTGCCCTGGAACAGATTGGTGTCCCCAATGAAGTCGGCCACGAAAGGCGTTGTTGGGAATTCGTAGATTTCGCTGGGGGTGCCGATTTGCTCGACCCTGCCCTGGTTCATGACGGCGATGCGATCGGAGAGGCTCAAGGCTTCTTCCTGGTCATGGGTCACCATAATAAAGGTAACGCCCAACTCTTGATGGAGATTCGACAGTTCTACCTGCATCTCTTTGCGAAGCTTTAGATCCAATGCGCCGAGCGGTTCATCCAGCAGGACGACCGTGGGGCGATTGACCAAGGCTCGGGCTAGCGCAACCCGCTGCTGTTGTCCCCCGGACAGTTGTGCCGGAAAGCGACGGGCGAAGGAGTCCATCTTGACTAGCTGGAGGGCACTGCTGACGCGCTCGTTGGTTTCGGCAAAGCCACATTTTTTGATGCGAAGACCAAAGGCTACGTTGTCCCAGACGGTCATGTGGTTGAACAAGGCGTAGCTTTGGAAGACGGTGTTGACGGGACGCTGGTGTGCCGGAACCTGGGTCATGGACTGCCCCCGGATTAGGACTTCGCCGCCTGTGGGTTCTTCAAATCCGGCAATCAGGCGGAGTGTGGTGGTTTTGCCGCAGCCGGAAGGCCCCAAAATACTAAAAAATTCGCCCCGTTGGATATGGAGGTCAATGCCTCGCACTGCTGTCTCACCGTTAAAGACTTTGAACACCTTGCGTAATTCAACGTCAAGCTGGGTTTCCACCTCCGAGGTGGGTCGTTGCATCACAGTTTGAGACATAGCTGGCGAGGTTCCCCCATTTGCAGAGATTTCCAACCGAGGAGTGCTGGATGTTGAATAAGGTGACTGGATTTGAGACTGGGATGGGTTGCTGAATGAACTTGATAGTACGCTCAGAGACTGAAAGCGAATCGATTTCTAAACCAGGATGCTCAGCGAGTTTTGTGTAATTCCATCTTTCAGGAGTTGGGGAGGGGCGATCGTTACGTAGACTACAGAACTAGTAAACCATCCCCTTAAGGATTCTGCTGTTTCCAAAAATCTTTTGTTATTTCTCTCCAAGACACAAAGCTTGTTTGAGAAAGACGCTAAACCAGCGGAAAACAAGCGGAGAACTCGAACGGTCAAATGTCCGTAAGATGTCCAACAACAGGATGCCCAATCCAATATAAAACGAACCCCTGTCCCAAGGTCTACCCATAAGCGCAAAGCCGCCTCTAACCCCGGTGGAATTTAGCTTAGCGTGTTCTCCAAGTCTTGTGTCTCTTCCAATGAACTTAATTACCTACCGTTAACCTTTTAATTACCCTCTCTTAACTTTTATAAGCGCAGGGACGCAGAGACGCGGAGAGGGGGCAAGGGAAAAGGGGGAAAGGGGAAAGGGGAAGGGGGGAAGGGGGAAAGGCGAAGGGGCAATCCATAAAACTAATGCAGTTCGATCTATGAAGGCAATCTGTGAATTTCAATCCGTGACGTTCATCCAGATAGTTTCCAGGCTCCCCCTTCATTATTTCCAGGATTTCCCCTTTCCCCTTTCCCCTTTCGCCCCCCATCCCCCCACTTCCCACTCCCTACTTGATCCATAACAAATTCGCACTGTCAATTCTACGGATTTCGAGGTAATGACGGGGTAAACTGGTATGGCAATCTCCTGTGCCTGCGGGTGCGGGTTTTATGGTCAATCTATGGCGCTTACCCAGACTCCCCTTCATCAGCCTGCTGGCACGACTCGGACTGCCCGTACCGTTGGGCGGCAGTATCAGTCTCTAATGGTCATGATGCTCATTAGTATTGCGATGCTGGGGGGAATTGGTAGCCGACTGGCCTACTTGCAAATTTTTCAGGGGGAACGCAACCGCCAACTTGCTGACAATAACCGGATTCGACTGATTCCTCGCCAGCCCGAACGGGGGAAGATTCTCGATCGAAAAGGCCGCATCCTGGCCGGCAGCCGTCTTTCCTACTCGGTGTTTCTCTGGCCGATCTCCAATCCCGAAGCCGATTGGCAAAGCATTCTCACTAAACTATCTGAGATTCTCAGAACACCCGTTGACACGCTCAAAAAGCCCTTAGAAAAAGCCGGATATACCTCGCCTGAACTGGTGCGCGTCATGCGGGGCATTAGTCCAGCGCAGGTCACTGCCTTGGCGGAGCTTAGTCATGACCTTAGAGGTGTCCATATTGAAGCGGAAGCCGTGCGGGACTATCCCAATGGGGATTTAGCGGCGCATGTGCTGGGCTACACCGGGGAAATGAGCGATGAGGATTTTCAGGCGCGATCGAATCAGGGCTATCGCTTAGGGGATGTGATTGGTCAGATGGGCGTGGAGGCTGCGTTTGAGCCGCAGCTTCGTGGAGAGTGGGGTGGCCAACAGGTTGAGGTGGATGGCGAGGGGCGGGTTCTGGGTGTGATGGGCGAGAAGAAGGCCAGTCCAGGACGGGATGTGCAGTTGACCATTGATATTGATATGCAGCGATCGGCAGAAAGGGCATTGGGCGATCGCATTGGAGCCATTGTGGCTCTCGATCCTCGGGATGGTTCGGTGCTGGCTATGGTCAGCCGTCCGGCCTTTGACCCCAATTTGTTTTCAACCCGGATTACTAGCGCCCAGTGGGAGCAGTTGCAGAGTAAGTCCTTTCCCTTTGTCAACCGCGCCTTGCAGGGCTACCCTCCGGCCAGCACCTTCAAGATCGTGACCACGACAGCGGCAATCGAATCCGGCAACTTCCCCCTAGATACCGTGCTGCCCACCTTTCCGTTTCTGCGGATTGGCGGCATTGAATTTTGGGACTGGAATCGGGCGGGCTTTGGGCCGCTCGACTTTCAGGGGGCAATGGCCTGGAGTAGCGACACCTTTTTCTACCAAACTGCTCAGAAAATGGGCGAACAGCCGCTGATTCAGTGGACTCGGAAATTTGGCTTTGGCCAAAAGACGGGCATTGAACTGGCCAAGGAAGAGGCGGCGGGTCTGGTGCCTGACGAGGACTGGAAGAAAGCAGAACTCAACGAACCCTGGTATGTGGGCGATACGGTCAATATGTCCATTGGCCAGGGATACCTACAGTCTTCGCCGCTGCAAGTTGCCGTCATGTTTGCCGTACCTGCTAACGGTGGGGATTTGGTGCAGCCTCATCTGCTAATGGACAACCAAACCGCTAAGCGTTGGCGCAAGCCGCTGGGCATTAGTCCTGCCGTCATTGAAAACCTACAGGGGGGGCTGCGCCAAGTCATTACCAATGGAACGGGCAAGGCTTTGAATGTCTCGACCTTGCCGTCTGTATCGGGCAAGAGCGGAACGGCAGAAGACCCACCCCGGAAGTCCCACGCCTGGTTTGGAGCCTATGGGCCTACCGAAAATCCAGAGATTGTGGTCGTGGCTTTTGCCGAAAACTCGGGTGGAGGCGGGGGTTCTGTGGCCGCGCCAATGGTGCGTCAAGTTCTAGAGACTTACTTCAATGGTACTCAGGCGAATGAATCGGCTCAGCCAGAGAATGTTCAGAGTGATTAGGGGAGCGGAGTGGAAGGGGGAAGGGGAAAGGGGAAAGGGGAAAGGCGAAAGGGGAAAGGGGAAGGGGGAAAGGGAAGGACTTTGATTTTTCCGGTGTCTTACCTTGTCATTTCTTAGATCTTCTCTACGTCTCTTGGGTTGAAGGATCTGTGGTTGAAGAATTCGAGGGAGACGGCGGAATGCTTCCTGTTTCGTTCCTGCTTTTTGCTGTTGACTTGCTGGGAACTTTTGGAGCATAGGGAATTCTGGGCTGGAGCGCGTGGACAGATATAGCAATCCGAAATGTCTTCTGAAAGGAGCGGCCCACCCTTCAGAAAACATTTCAAAAATCAAATCAGAAATCAAATCGGAACCCTATGGAGCTTGTGAATTGAAGAGGGACTTACAGAGGAAAATCTGATTTATTGGATGAAAGGATACTGACTTACTAAATTTATTTTTTCCTGAGAGTGACTTGGGGTGCAGATTTTAGAGAAAAAATCTGGGTTTTGCAGAGTATATTTTGTAACATAGAAGTCGATCTTTGTGGAATGACAGTCCTATGTCTGTTGATTTATCTGCTGATTCGTCTGTCGATTGCGATATTTTATCTCCGGATGCGCTTGCACCCTGTATACGAGCGTTGGGGCTGGACAAAATTCAGCGCCATGTGTTGATTTGTGCTGACCAGACGAATCCCAAGTGTTGTAGCCATGCGGATAGTTTGGTGGCCTGGGATTATTTGAAAAATCGACTCAAGGAACTGAAGCTGGATCAGCCAACGGATGAACGGCCAAGCTGTGTGTTTCGTACCAAAGCCAATTGTCTGCGCGTTTGCCAAAAAGGACCAATTCTGGTGGTTTATCCAGATGGTGTCTGGTATCACAGTGCAACGCCAGAGGTGATTGAGCGAATTATTCAGGAGCATTTGCTGGGCAATCAGGTGGTGCAGGAGTATGCGTTTTTGGTGCATCCTTTGCCCGATTGAGGGTTGGGTTGAGAGTTTGGTTGAGGGTTGGGTTGAGGGGTTCTGCTGCGGGTCGCGTTGAGAGTTTGGCGATCGCTTGATGGGATTTTTGTTGTATTTCGATGTATACAGTCGATCGTTTTATGGGATTTTCGATGTATACAGTCAGTGAATGATGCAAATTTCGCTGTATACAGGGGATGAATTCTGCATCCCCTTGTCCTTCATTTCTAGAAATTTGTGGGTTGGGATAGGTTCGTGATTGTATTTATCAGATATATTGAGTCAGGCACAGTGATTCGCCCGGAGATTTGGGTTGATTCAGTAAATTTATTTGGCCTTTTAGTGCCAAAAACATCCGTTCATAGGGAAATGGTTTAGATTTAGAAGAGTTTAAAAGAACTGGGATTTAACATCGATTGGGTCACCGAGATAATTTCAGATCTTTTCGGTGTGATTTGAAAATCCTGGTTATTATATTGGCAAGTTTTGCTATCGATTCTGAGCGTGGCGAGTAACAAGGCATGAGCAAGGAAACCAGTGTAGGAGAACATAAGCGACTGTTGCTGATTGATGATGACCCTAATTTGATCCTTCTAGTGAAGGATTACTTAGAATTTCGGGGTTATGAAGTCGTCACAGCGGAGAATGGACAGGAAGCGCTGGAGGTCTTGGATAAGGACACGCCAGACATGATCATTTGCGATGTCATGATGCCCCAGATGGATGGCTATTCCCTGGTGGAGCATGTCCGCAAGAATCCTCGAACCAGTTGGATTCCCGTCCTGTTCCTCTCGGCCAAAGGTCAGAGTCAGGATCGGGTCAAGGGACTGAACACGGGTGCAGATGTCTACATGGTGAAGCCGTTTGAACCCGAGGAATTGGTGGCTCAGGTAGAGTCCTCTCTCAAACAAGCTTCTCGGCTGATTCAACGACAAGACAAAGGCTCAGATTCAGCGCCCAAGATTCAAGTCCCCTTTGATGTGGAGTTGACTCCGACGGAACTGCGAGTGGTGCAATTTGTCGCACGCGGCATGGCCAATCGAGAAATCGCTGAAGAACTCAATGTCAGTCAGCGCACGATCGAAAGTCACGTCAGCAACATGCTGGGCAAAACGGGGCTGCATAACCGGACTGAGTTGGCACGGTGGGCGATCGAGAACAGCATGGCCTAGGACTTGCTGCTTAGCCCCATCGAGATTCTCAATAGGGATTGTCAAAGTTTCATCAAAGTTCATCTTTATCAAAGTTCATCAAAGTCTAATCCTCAGCAAGGAATTAATGAGGGTGTAATCAAAGAGGGATGCCGCCGAAAATGCGACATCCCTCTTTTGTCTTTGCTCTCCTTGAATGACGTTTGCCAATGATGTTTGCCAATGACTTTGAAAAATGACTTTGAAAAATGGCGTTGGAAAATCGTGATGGAATGGGGGAATACGATCGCCCAACCTCAAATTCCCCCAAAGACATTTCCCTAAAAGAAGATCCCAGATTTTTGGTGGCGAAGCCATACCAAAAAATCTAGGATTTTCTTGCTCAGAGACTACCTTAAGGTATCAACGGCACAAGACCCTACAGCCTTTCAGGTTTCCTCATCCAAAACCCTAGGTTTGCTTAATCTTCGTGCGGCGTTCCACGATTTCTTTAAAGACGAGGGTCACGACGGCTAGCAAAGCCAGCAGCACGGCAGCCGAGAAGGCAACCTGGGTTTGGTATTGCTTGTAGGACTCCTCGATAAACAGCGGCAAAGTCTGGGTTTTGCGGATGATGTTCCCAGAGACTACGGCGACGGCTCCAAATTCACCCATAGCTCGGGAGTTGGTCAACAACAGACCATAGAGTAACCCCCAGCGAATATTGGGCATGGTAACACGCCAGAAGATTTCCCAGTCTTTGGCACCCAGCGTTTTGGCGGCTTCTTCCTGGTCAGTGCCCACTTCTTCCAGCACTGGGATGACTTCTCGGGCGACAAACGGCAAAGTTACAAAAGCGGTAGCCAAGACCATTCCTGGCCAAGAGAAGATAATTTGAATATCAGCGGCTCTGAGCAGTGGGCCAAACCAACCGCTGCGGCCATACAGCAGAACGATCATTAAGCCAGCGACGACCGGGGAAATGGAGAAGGGGAGATCCAACAGGCTGATCAGGAGGGTGCGACCGAAGAAGTGGTTACGGGCGATCGCCCAAGCCGCACATAGGCCAAACACCGCATTAATCGGCACCACAATCAGCGTAATGATCAGCGTCAGCCCCACCGCATGGGTAAAGTCAGGGGCGACTAAGTTGCTGAAGAAAGCGCCAATGCCGCGATTGAAGGCTTGCACAAAAACATTGAGGGCGGGAATGAAGAGAACCAGAGCGAGATAGGCAATCGCCACCCCAATCAACACCCGCTTCAACCCCTTCGATTCGCTCTGGGGAGCCACTTTTGGCAAATCATTTGGCGCATTATTTGGTTCCTTATTTGGCTCCTTATTTGGCGCATTATTTGGGCTGGGAAAAGGATTTAAGGAACTAGGCGTCATATTGTCTCCCCCAAGCTTGCAGCAGGTTAATCACTAGTAAAATTCCAAGAGAAATTAAGAGCAGCACCGTTCCCAGAACAGTTGCGCCCACATAGTCAAACTGTTCGAGCCGCTGGAAAATCAGCACGGGCGCAATCAAATCCTGAAACGGAACATTGCCCGCAATAATGACGATCGAGCCATATTCCCCAACCGCCCGTGAAAAGCCTAGCGCTATCCCGGTCAGCAGTGCTGGCATCAGCGGCGGCAGAATTACCCGCCAAAAGGTTTGTTGCCGGGATGCCCCCAGACTCCAAGCCGCTTCTTCCAGTTCCTGCTCCATTTCCTGAAGCACGGGTTGCAGCGTCCGTACCACAAAGGGCAGGGAAATAAACGTCATGGCAATGCCCACGCCCAACCGCGTAAAGGCAATGCGGATGCCAAAAGGCGCAAACAAGGAGCCAATCCAACCATTGTTGCTGTACACCGTAGCCAGGGTTAACCCCGCTACAGCCGTGGGCAAGGCAAAGGGCAGGTCGATCGCCGCATCCACAATCCTGCGCCCCGGAAACTCATAGCGCACCAGCACCCAGGCAATTAGCAAGCCAAACACCCCGTTAAACAAGGCCGTCACCAATGCGGTGACAAAGGTGACATCATAAGTGGCCATCGCCACTTCATCAGTGGCAATTCGCCAAAATTCTGCTGGACTGGTGCTAGCCGCTTTAAGGAGGAGAGCGGCGATCGGCATGAACAGCATCAGCGTCAGATAGAGCCAGGTAACGCGCCAGGGGAGGGAGATTTTGGGCATGGGATTGGGGGAAAGGGGAAAGGGAAAAGGCGAAAGGGGAAGATGCGGATGTAAGCGGAGAATTTTTGAAGAGCCAGTCAAGGAATCTCAATGAGGGAAGGGAAAGGCGGAAAAGGGCGGAGCAAGGGAAAGGGCGAAGGGTTAAGGATCTATCCAGCCAAGATCTACAATGCTGTTTCTTTGTCCCCCCTTTCCCCTTTTCCCTTTCCCCTTTCGCCCCTCCCAACCCCCTAACGCTTGCCAACATTAGCCTGTATCTGATCAAAGATGGCTTTGTCGGCGAAGAATTGCTTTTGGACTTTGCTCCAGCCGCCTAGGTCTTGGACGGTGAAGAGGCGATCGACTTTGGGGTATTGGGCGGCGAATTCTTGGGAGACGGTGGGGTTGACGGGACGGAAGCCGACCTTGGCGAATTCGCGCTGGGCTTCGGGGGTGAAGAGGTATTCGATGAAGGCGGTGGCGACTTCGCGGGTGCCGTGTTTATCGACATATTCATCAACGAGGGTGATGGGGCTGTCGATGGAGATGTTGACATTGGGGATGAGGTAGGGCAACTCTTGGCCGTTTTGTTGTGCCAAAATCACCTCGTTTTCGTAATTGATCAGGACATCTCCCTGGCCTTGTTTGAAGAACACATCGGTGGCTTCACGGGCATCACGAGGGAGGACGGGGGCATGTTTGAAGACTTCAGTGGTGAAGTTGAGGGCGGCGGTTTCATCGCCTCCTGTGGCCGTGATCGCTCCCCAGATGCCGAGGAAATTCCAGCGGGCTCCACCGGAGGTTTTGGGGTTGGCGGTGACGACCTGGATTTGGTCTTGCGCCAGGTCTTGCCAGGTTTGGATGTTTTTGGGGTTGCCGGGGCGGGTGACGAGGGCGGCGACGGACTGGTGGACGATGCCGCGATTGGGGGTGCGGTCTTCCCAGCCTGGTTGAATCAAGCCATTAGCCTGGATTTTGTCAACATCCAGGGCTAAGGCCAGCGCCACAATGTCGGCTTGTAGCCCGTCAATGACGGCTCGCGTTTGGGAGCCGGAACCGCCGTAGCTGCGGCTGAAGCTGACGGTTTGTCCATGCTCTTGCTGCCACTTGGCTTCAAATTGCGGGATGATGTTTTCGTAGGCGGCGCGGGTGACGGCAAAGGACACCAGGGTGACTTCGATGGGGGTGCTGGCTCCGACGGGTAGGCAGGCGGTTAGCCCTGTGGTCATCCAGGTGAGCAGCAGGCCAAACCCCATGGCGGTCAGAAATCGGGGGAGTTGGAAGCGATCGCCCTGTCCCTTCCAAAACAGCGAACCCTTATGTTGTGGGTTTTGCTGTGAATATCGAAGTCGCCTCCGTTGCCAAAATTGACTCCATTTCTGCTTCAACATTTTCACCTTCAACCCGCTCATAGCGTCATCCAACAGAGAACTAAAATGATTTCACCCCCTATTTTAGGGATGTGATTTCGTATCATACTCTGGAAAGACTTCTGAATCTACGGCTGTTTGGTCGGGATACGAGTTTTTTACAATTCAGAGGCGAGTGCGCTGGAGATTGACTTGAGCGGGATGAACCGGGAATCTCTACCCGTTGCCCCTGTTTCGGGGCTGCAAACAGGCTGTATGATTGATTCCAGGCTTTGAGAGAAATGCAATGAACCCACCCCAAAAATTCAGCATTGACCTCAATGAGGAGTTTCCCACACTGGCTTCCTCACCCAGCATTGAAGCCGTGATCCATTGGCAAGTTCCAGCGAAAAAAACGCTAGACTTTACCACTCTTCAAGCAGAACTATCCCGGCGACTGCCTGATTATCCTATCTGCCAACCCATGTATGATTTTCAGGTGAGTGCTACGGGATCTATAGAGGGTTCCATTGAAACCTCTCAACGAAATCAATGGAGTGGGTTTAGACTCCAGGACGAGCAAGCTCGACATGTGGCGCAATTTACTCAAGCGGGCGTTGTTTTCAGCCGCCTCGCGCCCTATGAAGAATGGAATACTTTTCAATCTGAAGCGATGCGGTTTTGGGAAGTCTTTGTGGAGCTAGCTGCACCTGCTGCAATCGATCGCTTGGGGGTTCGATACATTAATCGAATTTTGCTAGGGGATGGAGAACTGCCTTCTCTCTATCTGAAATCAGTGCCTTCGAGTCTATCGGGCGTGGAACTGCCAAACCCCTCCTTCTTCTATCAGGATCTCTATCAGGTTCCTGGTTATCCTTATTCCATAGATTGGGTGCGAACGATCCAACCGGAAGGGGTTGAGTTAGGAAATAGGCGGGCACTGTTGGTCGATATTGATGTGTTTATCACTGACTTGCTGGATTTTGATCAGAGAACTCTAGCGCGGCGGCTGCTTGAAATGCGGTGGCTCAAAAATAAGTTTTTTTTCAGTTGCATGACTCAATCGGCCTTAGAAAGATTTGGAGCTTGAACAAATGACTATCCTGATGCCCAGAGGCATGCCCAGAGGCACGACCCAAACGGCTCAATATCTCGATCGCGCCAGTCAAACGATCGCTCAACATTTCCACCATTCCATTGCGTTTGGGAAGCAGACTGTCTACAGTGAACTGGCGATGGTTTGGAACGAATGCTGTGTTCCCGGTTGGGATGGCTATGAAGCCATTGCTGTTGCCCCCAGAACCTTACGCAATGCACTTGCTGTCATTCAGGCACTGCCAGTAGATTATCCAATGCCCTCGGTTGGGGCAGAAGCGGATGGAGCCTTGACCTTGGAGTGGTATCGCCACCCTCGATGGTTGTTGTCTGTCAGCATTAGCCCAGAAGGAATGCTTTACTATGCAGCCCTTTTTGGCAATCGGGATGTCCGGGGGGCAGAACCTTTCTTGGGGACTGTGCCTCAATCGATTCTAGATTTAATCCAACGGGTCTATCTTTACCTTGCCTCCGAACATGCTTGCCCCTGAAAAAATACCTCCTGTTGCTGAAACTGAATTATTAGCTCGTTATGTGGTTCAAAGTAGTCAATTTCGCTCTAGCGACCAAACGGTCAAGCCTGATCTTTTTGTCCCTCACCCTTATCAGGAACTGTCTGTAACCCGCCATTTACAAGCTACTGAAGCAGAAATCTGGGCTGTGGGTCATGAGGTCGCGTCTGGACGAACCCTTTATGGAAGGGCAGACATTGTAGCTCGTGACTGCACTGTGGATGCTTTACGGGTTGTTGAGAAGCCTCTACCCAGCAATCCCAACCACGCTGATATCGAAGGCTGGCCGCTACAGAAGCAAGACCAAAAGGCGATCGCCCTCAAACTCGCCGCATCTGCCAGCAAACTCATTCGTCCCCCCTCAGTCTCCTAAAAGGTTCAACGACAGCGGGTTGATTGCGATCGCACCTTTTCCTTCACACTCTCCGGGATTCCCAGCGTCGCCCCCCGATACAATCGCTCAAATTCTCGTTGAAAATGAGCCGCGACCGTGGGATTGTCAATAATCAGAATATTTTCGTCGTTATTGTGGTTGGCGGCATCGCTCCAGTTGTGGGAGCCGGTGATGACGATGCGCTGATCCAGGATGGCGACTTTGTGGTGGAGCAGATCGCCTTGGGGAAGGTCAGGGATGCCGACGGTGGTGATGGGCGATCGCCAAGGCTGATTTTCTTTGTCGTAGCGGCATTGGGCGTTGAGCAGCGCAATGCCTGTCATGTCTAGGAGTTCGCTATAATCCCGGTACGCAAAACTGGGTTCAATCAAGGTGCGGATTTTGACATTGCGCTGATGACTGCTTTGCAAAATATTGGCCAGCTTTTGCTCAGAGAAGACAAACAGCATGATGTCAACGGCTTGTCTAGCCTGTGCCAAGGTTTTGCCAATGAGTCCATTGCCGCTCTGTTCCCAGGTAAGTCGTTTGGAGGTGGGCGAAAACTGGAGGGTGATTTGGGAATTCTTGGCCAGTTTGAAGGATTGGGGAGGGCGGTAGGTTTTTTGGACGCCGAAGAGGCTATCGGGTTGACCGCCTGAGCCGTCGCCCCACATCAGGTTGAATTCTTGGGTGAAGGTTTGGGCGATCGCAGGGTTGGCGATCGCCAGTAAGTGGTTGGCATTGCCGAGGCTGGCGGGATTGAGGAAATCGCCGTGGATGTCGGACAGGGTGAAGTTGGCGGACGCGACGATGACTTGACGGCGATCGATGATGACAAATTTGTGGTGCATCAGACCGCTGCCCTTGGAGCCATCGGCGGTGTCGTCGAGGATGGGGATGCCTGCGTTTTGCAGGATGACGATGGCATCGCGCTGTTCGGCTTCGGTGGGCGTGATCTGGCCATCTCGGTTTTGATCGACCAATTGGAGAAATTCTTGATATTTTTGCTGTGCCCGATCTTCTAGGCTCTGGGTGGTTTGTGAGGTGAGGCTGCTGAAGGGGGTGCGGTAGGTGTTTTCGACGATGACCCGCACCTGGACTCCGGCTTGATGGCGTTCCCTTAAAGCCTGGGCAATACGGGGCAGGTTGAGTTCCTGGACGGCCAGATCGATGGAGGACTGGGCGGTGGCGATCGCGTCCACAATTTCCGCTTCTAAGTCATCTCCCAAGCGGCGCTGCTGTCGATAGGGTTCGACATACATGGCGGATGGGGAGTGATTGAAGTAGACCTGAATCTGGGGGTCTTGGGGCAGGGGCGGCAGGAGCGAAACGGTGGCGGTGCCTTGCCGTCGGGTGTTGATGCCCAAAAAGAGGAGAAGGCCAAGCAAAAAGAGGAGGCTCAACCGGAGCCAGAGGGAGGATAGCAATCTCACGGGATTTCTGAGGAGTGAAGGGGTGAATCTAAGCTGAAATCAATCCGGTAGGCTGCGTCCTGATCTAGGAATTCCCTGGAGTTTCCTGCGGCTAACTGAAAGCGTGGGAGATATTCGATGAAGCTGATTTTTGGGATTGGAACTGCAGGGGCTGACCAAGAGGAAAAAACCGCAGAGACGCAGAGACGCAGAGATTCGACCTTCTCCCTTTCGCCTTTCCCCTTTTCCCTTTCCCCTTTTCCCTTTCCCCTTTCCCCCTTCCCCTCCCAGATAC
>JALOOP010000124.1 GCA_025454315.1 Oculatellaceae cyanobacterium Prado106 | reverse complement strand
TCCAGATTTTTTTGAACTACTTCTTCGTCTTTTCCTATGCCGCTCAAACCGAAAGAACCCGAAACCGAAACCGGGAAACAAGCCCGTCAACAATACCTGGAACATGCCCAACGAATTACGGGAGAGGCAGGGCTAGACTATGCCACGCTCTACCAGCGGTTTGCTCAGAATGACTGGGCAGCTATCAAGTTGGATGATGCGATCGCACTGTCTGCATTGAGGGCAGGTTATTCGCCCAAAGAAGTGGTTGGAATTCTGCACCAGAGTCCTTATTTGCAGTATCAGGTACATGCGAACAGCCCTTTCAATGTGTGCCGCCAATAGGCTTAATAATTGGCTGAACCCAATATTCAGCAAAGGTTTGAATCATTTTTTCCTTTCTTCAGACAAGAACAAAGGTACCAGGATTTACCGAAAAATGACCAGATTTATGGATGACTCTATTATTTCGCCTTTACCAATTATTGGTTTCTGTTAGTAACCTCCAGAGTTATAGGATTCAATTTCTCTCACTTAAACCTTGTGATCCTCTACTAGCTTAAATTCTATAAATTATTAAAGGTAGTTTAATTGACCTTTAAAGGGCTGGTACATGCGAATAAAGTCCCGTTAGCACCGATGAGTCAGTACGTGCGATCGACGGTGATGAAAGCGGTGCAAAAAATGGAGCGGTCTTCACCACAGAAATCAGCAGAGCGATCGGTGCAGCGGCAATCCGGCGTGGAGTTGGAATGAGGAGAATTAACCTAGACTAATAGAAACAACCTCGATCACGCCTGATTTTGATTCCCACCCCTCAACTTCTAGAGCAACGCATCGCCAGCATTGAAGCCGAGCTTGTTCGTATCAATGCCCTGCTTTCATCTCAATCATCTCAACTCATTCCCTCAGCCAACACCCCTATCCCAAAGCCTCTGCCCTTCGGAGTCTTTGCAAACGATCCCTACTTTGATGAAATTCTGCAACGCCTACGTCAAGAACGTGAACTAGACGACGACAATCCAGCCTACACATAGCCCATGCGCCTCTGCCTACTTGATACTGACCCTATCTCCCTGGCACTCAGAGGAAACGCCGCAATTGTCGATCGCCTGACTCCAAAGCTACCCTAGACTTAACAAAAGACGACTCGAAAAAGACGTGAAAATAGCAGCGATCGCGATCGCCAATCAAGCAGTGGTTATCACCCGCAATCAACGCGATTTTGAACAAGTTCCAGAACTACAGATTGATGACTGGAGCTATTGATAAACCGTGATTGGAACAAAAGCAGACGAACAGGATTAGCTTCGACCCAATTTCTTACCAGAAGCTTTTGCCTGGTAGTTGGCGATCGTCTTCTCATGTAAATGAGGATGGTTAAAGTTTTGAAGCCAATCCAGCACCAGCGGCGCATTGTACAGAACCAGACGAGAATTAATTCGTACCCAATGAACATCCTCGCTCAACATCCCCGAAAGCCGATACTTCTTGAGCGTTTCACCCGAAAGCCCCGTCAAATTAGAAATCTCCTGTCGCTTGACAAAAAACGATTCTCCACCTGCCGCCAAAATTCCTTTTTGTAGGTGTGATAAACCCATAGATCCCTCCATTTATCTAGGTTGTTAAACGGGTAGACACAACCCATCCATGACTTTGGTTATTAGTGGTTGTATGTGGATAATAAATAAATCTCCCACTGATTGTCAACTGATTATCTAAATCTTCAAACTCAAGCAGGACAATCTTTTCCAGTCAAATAGTTCCAAGTAAGGAGAGTTATTTTTAAAGCAAATTTCTAACCATTTTTAACCTTAACGGCTCAATCCTTTATCAATCAGGTAATTTCTTGCAAAAAAATTCCAATTTTTAAGAGAGCGTGTACGGCAAAGCTACAGACACTCTCTTAAAAATTGGGGATAATCTCCTGGCAATCACCTTAAAACTCAGGGACAAACAGATCCCTGGATTGCCCTGCATAATGCTCATAGATCATCTTGGGACTTGTCCCCACTAAACGAGCAACATCTTTCGCATCCAGCATTTTCACCTTTCCATCTGCCATCGTTACTACAGTTTCCAGCGCTGCTGTAATAAATGTGTGCCGGGTTTGGTACAGCTTGCGATACTCAATCCCGTCTAGTTGCTTGAGTATCTTTTGCCATCCTCGATTGGTCAGGTTATGCACATCAATCCAGGTGTCTCTCGGTGAGGGGAATACTTTCGTGTCTCCGGTTGCATGGGCAGGTTTGATCGCCGCTAACATCGCCGCTAATTTGCCATTGGCTGGAAACATGCGCTTCTTCTGGGTCTTGAGTCCCTTCTTGCACACCAACCCATTCTCCGACACGACGATCGCCTGCTCAAAACGGATGGTTCGATAATCGGCGGAAATATGCTGCCATTGCAGTGCTACTGCCTCTGAAGGTCTACAACCTGTCATGAACAGAAATTCAATCAGTGGCGCATAGCAACTGAAATGGCGATCGCCCCTAAACGCAGCAATGATCCGATCTCGTTCTTCCAGGGTGAAGGGGTTGATGTCGGTGTCTTCATCATTGCCATCCCCTTTTGGCACTTTAATATCAGCTGCCATCCCTTTGAACGGATTTTCACCTGTGAGTTGAGATTTCATTGACCACTTACAACAGGCCGAAAGCTGAGTCAAAAGTCGTTTGGCGGTGTCAGGCGTTTTGTTCGCTACCAACCAATCCCGAATCAGCACCGCGTCTTTTAATTTGCGACTCGGAAATTCGTTCTGGATGCAGTGGGCAACCCGGACATAATCCTTGGCGATCGTGCTGGGCGAAAGGCTGCGACGTTTAAATGCTGTGTACTTTTCCCAAAATTCCTGTAGCTCTGGCGGATCGGGTTCAGGCGGATTGGGGGAAATTGGGGGAATGGCAGAGGCACTCAAGGATGCTATCGGCGAATATTTCTGGAGGGTGAGGTCTACCTCGCCGTAGTCAATGTCTCGCTGGAGGATTCTAACCGTGTTGCCAACTCGCTGACGGTTGAGCGGCGTGTCGTCGTAGCCTGTGGAAATGTAAAAGCGCTTCCGCTCGAACTCGCCATTTGCAATCTGAACGGGGTAGGAGAAAACGATTTGCAATCGCCCCTTGGTGTTTTTGAACTGGACTGACCCTTTGCTGCTCCTGGCGATTTTCTCTCTGGAATACATGGCCATGCTCCTGAGCATCAGTATCAATGTATTCCATGCTACCTGAATTGATTATTCTTCGTCTAAAAATTCCCCCAATTTTCCCCCAATAAGTCCCCCAAACACACCGAAAGATACCCAAAAAGTAGGACAGATGTTCATCAGACATGGACAGTGAAAAGCCCTAGACCAGTTGGTGCTAGGGCTTTTCAGTTGATTTATTTGAATGCCAGGAACCAGACTTGAACTGGTGACACGAGGATTTTCAGTCCTCTGCTCTACCAACTGAGCTATCCCGGCAGGGCTTTCACAAGCGCTTAGTTAAGATAACAGATTATAGGAAATTTTGGCAAGGGGTAAACGAGTAAATCAGGGGATGATGAGATGAGGCGACAGGCGATCCTTGTTCGCTCATGGGTTCATCATCCCCAAACAGCCTTCCCAAAAGGAGTTAGATCGGTCTGAGACGGCTCACCTTCAGCGTGAAGCTGCCCAAGCCCTGACCCGCATAGGGTGCGACTCGCACAATGTAGGTGCCGCTGCGGCTGATGCGGGAGAAGAGGAGCGAGTTGGTGGTGCCATCCGGGCCGTCGTCGTTTTCGCTGATGGTGGCTCCGTCGGGGCCAATCAGGGTGAGGATGGTGTCGAATTGGTCAGAGGTCAAGTCCATCACCACCTGGTCGCCTTCTTTGAGTTCAACCGCATAGTCTCGGGAGAAGCCACCGACCCCCGTGGGGATGTCTTTGTCCGTCAAGGTATCGGTGATTTCGTTGGAGGCGGGTAGCGGGATGGGACGGTAAACCTGGTTGGAGGGGGGTGCGGTTTGGGCGGTGGCTACCCCTGCATTGAGAGCGGTGACGGCGATCGCCCCAGCCATCACACCCCGAAAAGACCGTCCTAGAGGAGAAAATAGCGACTGGTTCATAGACTTGCTCATAGAAAAAACCGAAACCCTGTCTGGAAAAGAAGTTGTCAATGATTCCTCATCATGCTACCCATCCTCGCTAAAATCTTCCAGTGCGTTGCTGATTTTTAATGATTGAGCGATGATATTAAACGCATTTCCATAAGGTGGTCAGATGCAATCCGCCGGGGCTAATTGGCAAAAAGCCTGTCAATCCTGGCTTGATCGCCCCTTGCCCCATTCGATCGCCCCCACCTGCCCCACCGCCGCTGCTTCCCGGTAAGATTAAGAAATATATCTCGTGCAAAAGGTTCCTATGGCTGCAAACGTTGAAATCTATACTTGGAGTACCTGCCCCTACTGCATTCGAGCGAAGTCTCTGCTCAAGAAAAAAGGGGTTGAGTTCACGGAATACTGCATTGACGGCGACGAGGCGGCTCGCTCAAAAATGGCCGAACGCTCCCAGGGACGGCGATCGCTCCCCCAAATTTTCATCAATGACCAGCATGTGGGCGGCTGTGATGACATCCATGCCCTCGATGCTCGGGGCAGTCTTGATCCCCTCTTGGCCAGCTAGATTTGGCCAGCTAGATTTGGCCAATTAGATTGGGACAGCTAGTTTCTCTTTTTCAACGGTGAGTCTCCTTCAGTCAGACGAGTCCTGGCTCACCAGCCCCATTGCTCCTGCTCGATTTGCCCCCATTGAGGATGTTCTCCTGTGAAATTTGCATTCATTATTGACCCGATTGAAAAACTCGATCCGGGGCATGACACCAGTGTGGCGCTGATGGAAGCGGCGCAGTTGATGGGGCATGAGGTGTGGATTACGGAAGTTCAGCGGCTGAGTGTGGTGGGTGGGCAGGCTTGGGCGATCGCTCAACCCCTGCACCTAACCCCGGTGCAATTGGTAGAAGGTCGCTGGGTGATTCCACAACCCTGGTTTCAGGTGGGCGATCGCCGCAACCTCCGTCTCGAAGAAATGGACGCAGTGTTCATGCGAACCGATCCGCCTGTCAATGTCCCCTACCTCTACGCCACCTACATCCTGGACTACATTGATCCCGCTAAAACCCTCGTGGTCAACTCCCCGCAAGGACTGAGAGCCGCCAATGAGAAGGTGTACGCGCTCCAGTTCACCGAGGCTATCCCCGAAACCATCATCAGCCAGGACAAACAGGTAATCCGGGAATTTGTCGAACGGCAGGGCATGGCCGTTTTGAAACCTTTGGGTGGCAAAGGGGGCGAAGGAATTTTGCTGATGCAGGCGGGCGATCGCAACTTCAATTCCCTGATCGAAATCAGCACCCAGGGCAACACGCCGATCATGGTGCAAGCCTATCTGCCTGCGGCCAAAGATGGCGATAAACGGGTGATCCTGCTCAACGGCGAACCCATCGGCGCGGTCAATCGAGTCCCCACAGGCAGCGAGTTTCGGGGCAACATGGCGGTGGGTGGGCAGGCCGTGCAGGTGGAGATGACAGAGCGCGATCGCCAACTCGCCGCCCAACTCGCCCCCACCCTCGCCCGAGACGGACTATATTTTGTCGGAATCGACATCATTGGCGGCTACCTCACCGAAGTCAATGTCACCAGCCCCACCGGAATCCGAGAAATCGATCGCCTCGATGATGTGCGGTTGGGAGAGCAGGTGATTCAGTGGGTGGTGGAGCGGCGGAATTGAAGAAGGGGAAAGGGAAAGGGGGAAAGGGAAAGGGGAACTCTTCGGAATCCTCTCCTGTGATTCCCTTGAAGATTCTTAGGCGTTTGTTCAGTAATCTCTTCTGGGATTCATTCAACGTCCCCCTTTCCCCTTTCCCCTTTCCCCTTTCCCCTTTCCCCTTTTCCCCTCCGGCAACGCCCCAGCGAAGTAGCCGTGAATACATCGTCTACTCTAGAACTTCGGTAGCTTGAGCATGGCCGCAACACCACATAAAACTCAAACAGCGCTCCTGCCGATTCAATATCTCCTAAACCCATCTATATCTGTTAAATTTAATCGCGTATAGATGGTTCCGCTCAATGACATTGGTTCTCGAAGGCATTAGTTCTCGCAGGCATTAGTTCTTGAAGACATTGGTTCTCGAAAAGAGGTCACGATCGCATGAATCCAACTTCCTACTCTGCTTCGCGTCGTCGGTTCTTGCAGTACAGTGCCCTGGCTGCTGGCACCAGTTTGGTTTCGGCCTGTACGGGTAATTCCACTCCCATTGCATCGCCAGCGGCCAGTCCAGCGGCCAGCCCTGCCGCCAATGCCAGTCCGGCTGCGGGTGAACTGACCAAAGTCACCTACGGCACCAACTGGTATGCCCAGGCCGAACATGGCGGCTTTTACCAAGCTGTTGCAACGGGCATTTATCGAGAATATGGTTTGGATGTCACGGTCAAGATGGGCGGCCCCCAGGTGAACGGAACCCAGTTGTTGATGGGAGGGGCGATCGACTTTTTCATGGGCTATGCCTCGGACGCGATAAAGGCGATCGAAGAAGGCATCCCTAAGGTCACCGTCGCCGCCATGTTCCAAAAAGATCCCCAAATTCTCATTGCCCACCCCGGCACAGGCGTAACCAAACTGGAAGACCTCAAGGGCAAACCCATCTTCATCTCCTCAGCCGCAAACGTTACCTATTGGCCGTTTCTCAAAGCCAAGTACGGCTTCACCGACGACCAAAAGCGCCCCTACAACTTCAACTCTGGCCCCTTCCTCGCTGATAAATCCTCCGCCCAGCAAGGCTATCTCAGTTCAGAACCCTTCTCCATCAAAAAAGAAGGCGGCTTTGAACCGACCGTGATGCTGCTAGCGGACTATGGCTATTCTCCCTATTCCACCACCATCGAAACCAAGCAAGAATTGGTCGCCAAAAATCCCGACCTGGTACAGCGCTTTGTCGATGCCTCGATTAAGGGGTGGTACAGCTACTTGGAGGGCGATCCGAAGCCTGCCAATGATCTGATCAAAAAAGATAACCCCGAAATGACCGATGAAAAGCTGGCCTATGGTCTGCAAAAAATGAAAGAATATGGCATTGTCCTCTCAGGAGATGCCGAAGCCAAAGGCATTGGCGCAATGACGGACGAGCGCTGGCAGTCCTTCTTTGACACCATGGCCTCAGAGGGCGTATTCAAGTCTGACACCGACTACAAAAAAGCCTACTCCCTGCAATTCATCAACAAAGGAGCAGCGGCCTACCGCAGCTAAACCGATTGAGCCTTCTTTCCCCATGACTTCTGCTGCCATTACCCTGAATCATGTCCGTAAGGTGTACGCCAATGGCACCACAGCCTTAAAGGACTTTAACCTTGCGGTCGAAGCAGGGCAATTTGTCAGCATTGTCGGGCCTTCTGGCTGTGGCAAAAGTACGGTGCTGCGGCTGATTGCCGGACTCGGCCAGATGAATTCGGGACAGATCCACTGGGGCAAGGAGCAGGATTCACGAAAGCTGGCCTTTGTCTTTCAGGAAGCGTCTCTCATGCCTTGGGCGACCGTCCAGGAAAATGTCCGCTTGCCGTTAAAACTTGCGGGGCTGTCCACCCGAGCCGCAGCCGCAGCCGTGGCAGAAGCGATCGCCCTCGTGGATCTCCAAGGTTTTGAGCAAGCCTACCCGCGTGAGCTATCGGGCGGCATGAAAATGCGGGTGTCGATCGCCCGTGCCCTAATTACCCAGCCCGAAATCCTGCTGATGGATGAGCCGTTTGGAGCCTTGGATGAAATGACGCGGAGTCGTCTCAACAGTGACCTGCTGGATCTGTGGTTGCAGAAACGCTGGACGGTCGTCTTTGTGACGCATAATATCTACGAAGCGGTTTACCTGTCGAATCGGGTGGTTGTCATGGCGGCACGTCCGGGACGAGTCGTGGCTGATTTGGCGATCGACTCTGCCTATCCCCGGTCTGAGTCCTTTCGCACCGAACCCCTCTACAATCAATATTGCCGTCAAATTTCCCAGGCACTGGCTGGAGCCAGCCAAGGAGAACCCTTGTGAAAGTTGCAACGCCCCGTTGGCTATCCCCCGAAATTCTGGCTCCTTTGGGTGTCGGCCTACTGGCACTGAGCCTTTGGGAAATCGCCGTTCGGGTCAGTGGCATTCCGCCTTATTTGCTCCCTGGCCCCATCCTGGTGTTACAAACCCTGGTACAAGAATGGGGTTCTTTGTTTCCGGCGTTGTTGATTACGCTGCAAATCACCTTGGTAGCGTTTTTGGCGGCGATCGCATCTGGTCTCCTCATCGCCATCCTGTTTACCCAAAGTAAATGGATCGAACGCAGCTTTTTTCCCTATGCGGTGATTCTTCAAACCACCCCGATTGTGGCGATCGCTCCCCTGATCATCATCTGGGTTCGACAGATTGTCCCTGGCGATAACTCCACCTTTGTCTCACTCGTCATCTGCGCCTGGATTGTGGCGTTCTTTCCTATCCTCTCAAACACCACCTTGGGATTAAACAGCGCCGATCATAATCTGGTCAATTTGTTTCAGCTTTACCATGCGTCTCGCTGGCAGGCTTTGCTGTATTTGCGGTTGCCTAGCGCCATGCCCTACTTCCTAGGCGGGTTGCGAATTAGCGGCGGACTGGCTTTGATTGGCGCAGTTGTAGCCGAATTTGTTGCAGGCACAGGCGGAACGCGATCGGGCATTGCCTATCAGATTCTCATTTCCAGTTTTAATCTGCAAATTCCTCGCATGTTTGCAGCTTTGCTGATGACCACCGTTCTAGGCGTGACGATCTTCGCGGCGCTCACATTGCTGTCGGATTATCTCCTTAGATATTGGCATGAGAGTGCAGTGAAACAAGAGAATTAATTATGAAAGACATCTTAAAAAACAGCAGTCACTACTGGTTAATCAATGCTCATGTCCCCACTCCACTGTTAGTTGGTGCTGTAGTTGAGAACGCTGAAGAATATGCTTGGGTCGATTTAGAAATTAAAGACGGCATCATTGCATCGATCACACCTGCGGATACAATGCATGATACTTCAGTGGCTGCCGTTGATCTTAAACGCGGACAGGTTTGGAGTTGCTTTGTGGATGTGCATACGCATCTTGACAAGGGACATATTTGGGAGCGATCGCCCAACCCTACCGGAACCTTCCAGGATGCCTTGGAAACCGTGGGGAGCGATCGCCAACACTGGAACCCCGAAGATGTCTACCGCCGCATGGAATTTGGGCTGAAATGCAGCTATGCCCATGGCACCCAGGCCATTCGCACTCACCTCGACAGCATCGGCGAACAAACTCAAATCAGCTTTGAAGTCTTTCGGACGCTTCGTCAAGGATGGCAAGACCGCATCACCTTACAAGCCGTCTCTCTGCTGCCTTTAGAAACCTTTCTCACCCCAGAAGGTGAACAGATCGCGGATATTGTCGCCGAATCGGGAGGTGTTTTAGGCGGTGTTCCCAGGATGCACCCAGACCTCGATCGCCAACTCGATCGCGTTTTTGAACTAGCCAAAGATCGTCAGCTTAACCTCGACTTTCACACCGACGAAAGCGGCAATCCCCACGACATTACCTTACGGCATGTGGCCGCTGCGGCTCTGCGTCACCAGTTCGAGGGCAGCATTCTCTGTGGGCACTGTTGCAGTCTCGCCGTCCAATCCCCCGAAGCTGTCGATAAAACCCTGAGTTTGGTGCATGAAGCCCAGATCAGCATCGTCAGCCTGCCCATGTGCAATCTCTTTCTGCAAGACCGCACTCCTTCCAGCGTTGAAGCCAAAACCCCTCGCTGGCGCGGTGTCACCCTACTGCATGAGTTAAAACAGCGAGGCATTCCCGTGGCGGTGGCCAGCGACAATTGCCGAGATCCGTTCTATGGCTTTGGCGATCACGATGTCCTGGAAGTGTTCACCCAGGCGGTTCGCATTGCCCACCTCGATGCCCCCTACGAAGACTGGTGCAGAACCGTGACGACAACCCCTGCCGATCTCATGGGATTGCCCCAGCTTGCTCGGATTGGGGTTGGCTTACCTGCTGATTTAATTCTGTTCAAAGCTCGCTACTACAGCGAACTGCTGGCGCGTCCTCAGGGCGATCGCATTGTGCTGCGATCGGGAAGGGCGATCGATGCCACCTTACCCGACTATGCCGAACTCGATGATCTGTTCTCAGCCTAAATCTCTATCTTCACCGACCTTGTTCTAACGTGAATCGGTGATGCGTTAGCGAAGCGTAATGCATCCTACGATGATGTATATCTTTGTGTAAGTTCAGTGACAGCCTGAATTTTATTCTCGTGAATTCCGTTGCAGTTTCACTACCAAATGCGCTGTATATTTCATTATCAACTCATTGCAAATCTGATGACGAATCTCGTTAGCATTTCATGGTAGATTTCGTTATCGATCGAATCAACGAGCCTGTGAAAAAACCTGGCTTGCCCGAGGCGAAACCACGAATCTCCAATGCCAGGGTTCGTAGCTTACCCCTTGGGCATTTCCTTCGGTAAACGACATCTCAAAGCCAAAACGCGACGCATTCCGCTGGAGCCAAGCAAAAGCGGGGGTTTGGGCAAAGCTAGTTTCCACATCCGTTTCGGGGTAAGCCGCATCGCCAATGTCGATCGCATATCCCGTATGATGTTCACTATGCCCCGGAGGTGCGCTGATTCGGGCGGCGGCGGCTTCAGAACCGCGACGAGCCGTTTGAGCCGTAAACAAATCAGCCTGCAACGCAACATCACGGAATCCAGAAATCGGCACAAGCTCAATGCCCTCTTGCTGAGCCGCTTGTGCCATCTGTAGATAGGCATCCGCCGCTTCATACTGCAAGTATTCCGATCGCCCCTGATACTGTCCCACTTCTACCAATTCCCCAGGTGAGGCTTCGGCATAGGCGAAATGACCATAGCGGCTATTGGCTTCGGGGATAGCTGCGATCGCCACTCCGGTATCTATAGCGGACGATGGAGCCGTCACAGGTGCTGGATTCGCTGGGGGAGGTGCGATCGCAGGCACGGGCACGGGGGGTGCGGCTGCGGTTTCGTACACAGGTGCGTTACTGGAAGATGAATTGGATGGTGAATTGAGTGATGAATTGGGCGGTTGTACTGCTGCGGCTTGAGGGGATGCTAGGGGAGAGGCGATCGCCGCTGTCGGCGTTGAAGCGGCAACGGCTCGACTGGAATTCCCCTGCGGTTCTGGATTTTCTGTAATTGTGATTTTGAGATCCAGGCGAATCAGCGCCATTCCCAGCACGAGAAAGAGCAGGAAAAAGATCCATTGACGCAGATGGCCGGAGGATGAGTTCACAGAAAATACCTCAAGTTGAACGAGATGGGAAAGGGGGGCGATCGCCCCTGGAAAACGAGATGGGTTCGATAGCGATCCGAAATGGTTTTTGAAAAAATCAAACCGGATCGCCTCTGTAAAGCGGGTTAGGGGCCGACCAAATAAGAGGACGCGATATACCCCACCATTCCATTGGAAGTCGTCACGTAAGACCATTGGCCGACGCTTTCCCGGAAGGTGACCGCTGTGCGATCTTTGAGGGTGGTCACAATGCGCCCATTCAGGGATGGCTCTGCCCGCAAATTCACGCCATTTCCATCCAGGGTTTTGACATAGAGCGTGTTGGCCGAATACTGGGGAGCGCTGGCGGTGCTTTGTCCCGCAGGCTGCAAAAACTGTGCTGCTACCCAACCCCGGACATTATTACTAGCGGTAATTTCTAACCAGGCTCCACTGCGATCGCCCCCTTGCACAATCACTCGGGCACCTTCTGCCAAACCGGCCACCTTAGCCGATTGAGCGCTGTTGCTGGCACGCACATTCACGCCATTGCCATCATTAGTGCGAACCACATAGGTACTGCCATTAGACCCCCCAGAACTGACGGGCACAGGTGCGGGTGCTGACGCGACAGGAACCGGAGCAGATGCAGGAGCCACAGGCGCAGGTTGAGCCGGAGCAGCAGCAACGGCTTGGGGCGAGGCAACGGGTGCTGGTGCGGTTGCAGCAGCCTGTTGAACCGTTGGGGGGGCTTGGGGTGCAGGCGTTGCCCCATCGGCAGTGACATTAATCGAAATCGATCGACCAAAACAACCTGCGCTGAGGCATCCAACTGCGATCGCAGTTAGACCAGTGACAAATTTCATAGGGATATTTTCCTTAAAAAATACTGACTAGACCTGATGAGATGAGCATGGCTCACGATGGATCAATAACAGGGAACGTCAGGTTTTGGTGGGGGAGTTTTACCTGCCCCAAAGTGTTCTTTAGATGGGTGAAAGAGAGGGCGATCGCTGTAAACTCTGCTGTAAAAACTTTGTTCACCGATCAACGAAAAATCTGAATCAATTGATCTTTGAAATGATTCATTTAAGTTTTCATTCTTTCGTTCAAAGAAATGGAAAAAGATGAACCATTGTCAAAGTCTCTACTGCCCTGATAGTGCCTTCTTTGGACAAGCTGAGTGTTCCCAAATGGAACAGGGGTATAACAAAGAACCCTTGTACTTGGATTTCCTCTAGACTTTAAGTAGGCATTTCCTCTATCGCTAGGGTTTGCCTGATTGCACGTTAAGGGAAGAGGAGGAAATACGCATTGGGCATGAAAAACAATGCCTGACACAAGGAATTTCACCTCGTATCAGGCATAAGGAATGTTGCGACAGAATTATAGGGAGTGAGGTCTAAACTTGGTCGGGGTTGATGCCTTGCGATCGCAAATATTCCGCCAACCGATCGGCTCGTTGTTTCTCTTGCTCAGCCCGTTGTCTTTCCTGCTCAGCCCGTTGTTTCTCTTGCTCAGCCCGCTGTTTCTCTTGCTCAGCCCGTTCATCCCCGGTGAGCAGCAAGTTTCCCGATAGATCCCAGCAGCGCAACCAAGGAAGATCAGCGTTTTGATAATGGCCTTGCCAAATGCCTAGCTCGATGCCCATCGGCGTAATGGGAAAGTGTCCTCGATCGTTGGCCGGAACGCGGTGATAGGCGTTTTCCACCAGGTGATAGACTTCGACCTGTGCCTTCGAGACTTCATAGATGCCGTAGAAGGGAACGCGGATGGCCTGCTCATATACCCAAAACTTTCCGGTGATTGGGGTGCGATCGCGCTCTTCTTCTCCATCCCCTGAGACAAATTCCAGAACGATGAGCGGGGCAACATATTCCTGCCAAAGCACGTAGGATCGACGCATTTGCCCATTCAATGTCGGCGGCACATTCGGAATGTAGAACCAATCAGGAGCCTCTGCCCCCCGCTCGGGTGGATCGGTCAAGCGCCAGTAGATGCCAGAGTCCTGCCCGATGCAATATTGCCCATCGGGATGTAATTCTCGCAAAACCGGAGTCAGCGAATCGGTCAGCAAAACGCTCTGAGGGTGTTCCTGTAGATTTTTCACAAAAGTTCCATCAGACTCTGGCAACTGAGTGTGATCCGGTAGGGCTGTTTCGGGATTGGAAGGGGTGAAGGCAGTGGTCATGGAACATCCCTCTGCGGCTAGGAGAATTGAATATATTTTGGCATTTTTGGTGAGGTAGGGAGTGGGGAGTAGGGAGTAGGGAGTAGGGAGTAGGGAGTGGGGAGTGGGGAGTGGGGAGCGAATGGGGGGATCTGGAGAAAAACCCCTTTTCTCCTTTCTCCTTTTCCCTTTCTCCTTTTCTCCTTTCTCCTTTTCCCTTTCTTCCTCTGCGTCTCCGCGGTTAAAAATGGTTCGCGGAGAGAATGAGGAATTGCTATGTTCTTTTTGGAATCCTTGTTGAGAATTTATAGAGCAAATGTACCATAACTTTTTGAGGATCTCTCAATGACGGAAGCAAGTTTTTGGACTTAACTTCGGGAGAGTGTAACGTCTGCGTCATGAAAGGGATGAGGATGGGCGATCGCAGGAATTCTCCCAAGAAATAAATTAAGAGTTTGGGAGATTTTGCTCAAAATTGGGAGCAACCAGAGACGATGAAATTGTCTGTTTTAATACAACTTGATACAACCAGACGGCACGACTGAATTGCCCCTTCGTTTCTATCGTCACTTTTGAATAGCTTCCCTCCTCCCCATGCTTAAGCTTTCAGCAGGACATCCGCTTTGTTCACTGCTTAAGACGCAGTTGAACTCCATGCAGTTTGTGCAGACACAGTTAAAAACGCAACAGCAGCGTCTATTGCGCCATCTGGACAACTGGCTGCACGCCAATCAGTTTTCTTGGCATCGTTCGATTGAAGATTTGCCCTATGCCTGCAAAGCGCATCAACTGCTACTCCGGCGACAGCTTCAAAACCTTGACCCTCGGTACCAGGAAAATAAGATTACGAACTTGGCGATCGCCCTCCGCAGCCTAGATGGAATTTTGATTCGTCCGGGTGAAGTGTTTTCCTTTTGGCAGCAAATTGGCAAACCCACCCGCGCCAAAGGCTACCTGGAAGGACTGCAACTTTCTAAAGGCGATATCAAAATTGTGATCGGGGGTGGACTGTGTCAACTGGCCAATCTGCTCTACTGGATGGCCTTGCATACTCCCCTAGAAGTCCTGGAGCGCCACCATCAAAGTTTTGACTCATTCCCCGACGATCATCGGACGCTACCGTTTGGGACTGGAGCGAGTGTCTCTTTCAATCACTGGGACTTGCGCTTTTATAACCCAACCGATCGCACCTTCCAACTGCGGGTCTGGATCGATGAGGAAAACCTGAAGGGTTTGGTGCTAGTCGATCAGCCGCTTAGAGCAACCTACCGGGTGTACGAAAAGAATCATCACTTCATTTGCCACTCGGGCAGAACTTTTCGGACAAACGAAATTTGGCGATCGCGCATTGATCGGCGATCGGGACGTTGCCTCAAGGACGAACTGATGCTGAAAAATTTTGCTGAGGTCAAATATTCCCTTGAGCGATCGGAAAAGGTTTAAGGCAAAAGTTTACCGTCGCAAAATCCTACCGCTAGAGTTCCACAGTCGTAAAATCCCACAGCTACAAAAGATTAAGGGACAAAACATTAAAGGGAGGTCGCACAAGATGCAATCTCCCTTTAATGTTTTATGCAGGTTTAGAAACGGGCAAGGAGGGATTCGAACCCCCGACACCGTGGTCCGTAGCCACGTGCTCTAGTCCACTGAGCTACATGCCCTTGCTGGCAGAATTCATAGTATCACAGAAATCAGGAAGATGACAGCGGCAGTTGATTTTTTTTGAAGATGAGTCGGTGGGGAGTGGGGAGTGGGGAGTGGGGAGTAGGGATTGGGGAGTAGGGATTGGGGAGTAGGGAGTAGCGAGATGGGG
>JALOOP010000123.1 GCA_025454315.1 Oculatellaceae cyanobacterium Prado106 | reverse complement strand
GGGGAGTGGGGAGTGGGGAGTGGGGAGTGGGGAGTGGGGAGTAGGGGAATTCCATGAGCTTTCAATGCAAATCCTTAATGGTCATTTCGCTGTTTCCCCTTTCGCCTTTCCCCCTTCCCCTTTCCCCTTTCCCCCTTCCCCTTTCCCCTCTGCGTCTCTGCGTCTCTGCGTTTAATAAATTTGCCTTGAGTTGGGATTGACGCTGTTGTATCTCTAGGGATGAAAAAGGGATACAAAAAGTTTGACTGGACTTGTCACAGATACTTGTATTAATTAATTTATAACTGCGTTTTATTTCAGTGTAATTACGAGTATGTTTTTGATTGTAAGAGCCAGCGGCCAAACGCTTTGGGACGGTAAAACTCCAAGGTAACGGGCGATCGCCCAATTCCTAGGGGTTATAGATTATTTGCTGTAGATTGTCGCAAATATAACATTTTTGTTAAAATCTCTCTTTTTCGATTGAGATGGCGATAAGCTTTTTAACTTGCAGGATTTTCACCCATCTTTTTGCGATCGCACCTTGGTCAATGAACCCCCTAAATCGGCGTAAAGCCATTGGGATTCTAGGGTTCATCCCAGCCCTGCTCTTGCTACCCCTGCAATCCCTCAATCAACTCATTAACAAGAGAAGAACCCATGAAGCTGGCTTCAATCAACGGTGGCCTAGCCACTGAGAACATCTCCGAAGGGCATCACTCCACTTCCCCTCTCCCAGAATCCCATCCGACCAACCCCAAAAACAGCCTGCCGGATAAACACAAGCAGTCCAAGAAAAAGTCTAAAAAACGAGCAAAAGCAACCTCTACCGAGAGTGCCATGTCCACTGGCATCGACTTCTCCACTGATAACGAGGCCAGCAATCAGGCCAACAATCAGGCCAACAATAGAGCCAACGAGCAGACGGACTCTTTGACAGAACCTTTCACACAACCCGGTCAGCAGTCTGCCCCTCAACTGGACTCGGCTGAAATGAGAGTTGCTGTTGAGCCTGAAAGCAGCAGCAATCTAGCCACACCACAACCCCAGACAGAACCCGCCGATCTGCTCAAAGATCCAGCGCTAAAAAACAAAGCCTATCGACAAGCCCTAGACCGTCTGCAAGCTGAACTCGTAGAAATGCAAGCCTGGGTCAAACGGCATGGACTGCGCGTGGTCATTCTCTTTGAAGGGCGAGATGCAGCAGGCAAAGGCGGTGCCATTAAACGCATTGCCGACTGCCTCAATCCTCGGGGCTGTCGAGTTGTGGCACTGGGGAAACCCTCCGATGTGGAAAAAACGCAGTGGTATTTCCAGCGCTATGTCATGCATCTTCCCTCCGCCGGTGAGATTGTCCTGTTCGATCGCAGTTGGTACAACCGTGCCGGAGTCGAACGGGTCATGGAATTCTGCACCGAAGAGGAATACCAGGAGTTTCTGCAATCCTGCCCCGAGTTTGAGCGGATGTTGGTGCGATCGGGCATCATGGGCATCATCCTGCTGAAATACTGGTTTTCCGTCAGCCCCGAAGTCCAGGAACAGCGTCTGCAAGCCCGCCTCAAAGATCCCACCAAACGCTGGAAACTCAGCGACATGGATCTCGAATCGCGCAATCTCTGGGAGGACTATTCCAAGGCCAAAGATGCCATGCTGGTTCACACCCACATCCCCGAAGCCCCTTGGTTTAACCTGGACAGCGACGACAAACGCCGCGCCCGACTTAACCTGATGGAGCATATCCTCAGCCAAGTCCCCCACGATCGCACCGACACCATCCCCTTAGAACTACCACCCCGCAGAATCAAGAAACACTATGTCCGTCCGCCCATGAATGAGCAGTCCTTTGTCCCAGAAGTTTACTAAGGCCATTCAGGAAAAAATTCACAGTAAAGCGCACAAAACGAAACAGAACGCACCTAATAATCCGCCTGCCTGACCCATCTTTTACTGTAGGTTGGGTTACTGTAGGCTGGGTGGAGCGCAGCGTAACCTAACCTCACAGCCATAAATCTTGATTCACTGGCAGAATCAACGAATTTAGTCCCAGCGATCTAGTCGTAGGTTGGGTCGAGCAAAGCGCAACCCAACCTACAATGGTCTACGACTGTCTGGGCTTAAGGGTTTGGGCTTAAGGGTTGATGAAGCGATCGCCCAATTTCAACCAGGTTTTAGAGCCAACGACTCCATCCTGCGTTAGCCCAAAGTTCTTCTGAAACGTTCTCACAGCCTGCTCCGTGGTCGGGCCAAAGATGCCATCGACAACGCCAGGACGATAGCTCTGAGCCAGCAACAGATCTTGCAGGAGCGTCACCGCATCCCCGCGCGAACCGTTGCGGAGGAGGGGCAAATTGGCTTGAGTAGAAGTGGCTTGAGTGGAAGTGGCTTGAGTAGAAGTGGCTTGAGTAGAAGCTTGAGTAGAAGCTTGAGAACTGGAGGATGGGGAAGTTCCTGCTGGCATTTCCTGAGTCATGGTTGTATTTCTCCTACTTGTTTGGACGAAACCTCCCATATCATGGCTCTTCATTCCATTCATGTAGCTCCCTCGCAAGATGGGTCTTCCTGAGTTCCCATTCAACAATGGCCAATGGTGAATACCAGGAATGACACCAAAAAAACCAGAATATCCTGCATTCGTTTTTGTAACTTGTCAAGGAATATCCCCGCGACTCAAGCCTGTGGGCAGAGGTGCTGGCGATCGCCAATCGCTTCAATAATCACAACAACCAGCAAAACCTTAAAACGCAGGGTTACATCGCGAAAATTCTATGTTGCCAAAATTGAACCCAGGTTTACTTTCGAGTGCGGCGATCGCCCTCTCTGGACTATTCGCCTGCACCCCAAACCCCGTCCCCTCGCCCACTCCTTCAGCAACGCCAGCCCCCTCCTCCCCCGAACAACCCAACCTCAGCTTTGCAGTCGATCGCCAATCGGGCACTTGCCCAACCAGTATTGGCGCTTGGGAAATGCTGCTACCCCTAGAAGGTGGAGCCGATCACATCGTTGTGGCCGATATTCGTCCGGCTCAGGTGACTGCATCAACCGAGCGATCAGTAATCTACGCCGCGCCTTTGCCGACTAATTTTGCCACCTGTGTCGGACAGGCCACCTCTCCCCAAGTTGCGGCCTATCGCTTTGAATTCCGCGATGGACAAGTCTTCTTTCAGATTGAACCCTCGGCTCAGGTTTCGGCCACGGTTGTTTCTAGGGAACTGGTATCCGGTCGTCCCTGGGTCTATTGGCGCGCGGAAGAAGAGCCATAAAAAAGCGATCGCCCTTGGGCGATCGCAACATAACAGACTAGAGGCAGACAACTGAAAACGTTATTTCAGATTATTTCACAACACCCAGAAGGGATGCCGACTCAACCTCCGCAATGCGAGGGAAGGCCAAGCCTTTGGCATAAAGCTGGGGATTGGACTGGGAAATTTCGACGTAGGATTGTCGGACTTGAGCGTTGACAGCAACGGTCTTGGCATCGTACATCTGCGTTGCCAGTTTGGGATAGAAGCCAATGCCCACAATCAGCGCCAGGAAGCTAGCGGCGATGAAGATTTCGCGGGGGCTAGCATCGTTGAAGATGGCTTCGCTGGGCAGGACACAGTTGGTACCAAAGCAAACCGCTTCGTCCGATTGGCTGGGTTTGCCAGAACTGGCCATGTCACAGACGGCGCTATCGCCGTAGAAGACTTGACGCAGCATCGACAGCAGATAAATCGGGGTGAGAATCAAACCGACTGCCGCCAAGAAGACCGTGACCACTTGGAACGGCGTGCTGTAGGCATCACTGGTTGCTAGACCGACGAAGACCGAGATTTCTCCGACAAAGCCACTCATGCCGGGGAGTGCCAGAGAAGCCATTGCGCCCATGGTGAAGAGAGCAAAGACTTTGGGCATCGCTTGACCAATGCCGCCCATTTCGTTCATGGCCATGGTGTGGGTGCGATCGTAGGTCACCCCGGCCAGGAAGAACAGCACCGAAGCAATCAAGCCGTGGGAGAGCATTTGCAGCAGGGCACCGCTCACTCCCACATCGGTGAAGGAGGCAATTCCTAGCAAGACAAAGCCCATATGAGAGATCGAAGAGTAGGCCAACCGCCGCTTCATGTTGGTTTGCCCGAAGGAACTCAACGCGCCGTAGATAATATTGACGACACCTAGAATCGCCAGAATCGGCGCAAAGTAAACATGGGCATTGGGCAGCAGTTCCAGGTTGAGCCGGATTAGACCGTAACCGCCCATCTTCAGCAGGACACCTGCCAGAATCATGGAAACCGGAGCCGAGGCTTCACCGTGAGCATCCGGAAGCCAGGTGTGCATCGGGAAGATGGCTAGCTTGACACCAAAGGCAATCAGCAGACCCGCATAGAGCAAAACTTCCAGCCCGATCGGGAACTGTTTCAAAGCCAGTTCAGCCATATCAAAGGTGAAGGGGCTGCCCGAACTGGTGCCGTAGAAAGCCATCGCCAACCCAGCTACCAGAATGAAGATGGAGGAGGCTGCGGTGTAGAGCAGGAACTTGGTCGCCGCATACCGACGCTTTTGACCACCCCAGATGCAGACCAGCAGGTAAACCGGGATTAGCTCCACTTCCCACATGATGAATAGGAGCAGGATGTCTTGAGCGACAAAAACCCCAATCTGGGCAGCGTACAGCACCAGCATCAGGGCGTAGAAGAGTTTGGGACGGCGATCGACTCGCCAAGCCGCAAACATTGCCAGGGTTGTCACTAACCCGGCCAGAAGCACAAGCGGGGCGGAAAGCCCATCGACCGAAACCGACCAGTTTAGACCCAACTGGGGTATCCAGGCGTACTTTTCAACGAGTTGAAAAGTTGCGCTGCTGGCATCGTAATGCTTCCAAAAGGCGTAGCACATTAAAGCAAAATCTGCGAAACCTACGCCTAGGGCAAACCATCGAACGCTCTTGCCGTCTTTGTCCGGCAAGGCAGGGATGATTAGGGAAGCTACAAGAGGCAGCAGGATGATCGCAGTCAGCCAAGGAAATTGGTCCGCTATCATGGCGATAAGAATAAATACTTATTGGAACATGAAGTCATTCTACTAAAGAATGTTAAGAATCGTTCATAGAACTTTATCTTCCATGAGCATAGAATCTCGGGTAAAACTCGATAGGTGAAGTAAACCAGCAGTTCTAGGCGACTCGCGGAATTCAGGCAATCCGGTAAAGTTTCTTACCCATAAAACGGTTCCCACTCTGCCTTAGCGCCTCTCCCCTGGAGGAGATGCGGAGGAAGCGAATGTATCCAACAATACGGATTCCTCTGAGTTAAAGCCTTCTTTGCAACCGCTCTAATGTTGGATTTCCTAAATAAAGATTACGAAAAGTGCAAAAAATAAGTCTGTCTCGACTACAAGAATTGCTTAGAGAAATTAGCCAGTATATTCTCTTAGGTTCTCCTAAATGAGGCAGGCTAAGGCTGATCTAGCATCACCGTTCATTACTGCGAACAATGCCATCGTGCAAACAATGCCATCCTTAGATATGGATAATCGTGAGATAATCGTTAATATTTCTTTGTAAAGTTCTCTATCTTTGAGTGCCCCCCATGCTACGAGATCTCCTGCCCTTCGCGATCGCCCCCAACCCCACCACGCTCGCCGGAATCGGGCTATGGGCTTTGGCACTCTACCTGGGCTTGTCGCCCGTCAGCGATTGGGTCATGGATCAACTCGCCCGCTGGATGAACTTCGCCGAGCGATCGCTCTACACCTCCACCGAAGAATTCGAGCGCACCCGCAAAGGCCGAGAATCGATGAACGCCTTCTACGCCTCCCTCCTCAGCATCGTGCCGTTTCTCCTCGTTGGCTGGCTCTGCAACTGGGGCATCGAAGCTAGCCTGGGCAGAAGCTGGGCGATCAGTGTGGGGATTTTGGCCTGCTTTGGCTGTGGTGTGTATGAGTTGGGGCGGAGGGATGGGCGATCGCAGGAGTAGAAGGGGAAAGGGAAAAGGGGAAGGGCGAAAGGGTGGACAATGAAATTCGATGAGCAGAATTTTGGGGATTGCCCTTCGTCATTTATCTTTAGTGGTTCACCCTTAGTAATTCATCATTTTCCCTTTGTCTTGCACGCTTCATAGAAACTCCTTCCCTGTTCTCTACACTGTTTCGTCATCAATAGACTTTTTAGGAAAGTTCACCTGTCTCTACGTAACTTCCAGAAGGTCTACAATTCCATCCCTGATCACCCCTTTCCCCCTTCCCTTTTTCCCTTTCCCCCTTCCCCTTTTCCCTTTCCCCCTTCCCCTTTTCCCTTTCCCCCTTCCCCTTTTCCCTTTCCCCCACTCCCTACTCCCTACTCCCTAATTTTCCGGCTGTCGAATCGGAATCTCAATCACGAATGCCGCGCCCTGGCCGGGTTGCGAAATGCACTGGAAGGTGCCGCCGTGTTTTTCGGTGATGATTTGGTAGCTGATGGAGAGACCCATGCCAGTGCCTTTGCCGACGGGTTTGGTGGTGAAGAAGGGGTTGAATAGCTTTTGGCGGGTGGTTTCGGTCATGCCGAGGCCGTTGTCGATGATTTGGATTTGGATGGTGTCGCTGTCGATGAGCTGGGTGGTGATGCGGATCTCGGGGTTGGGTTCCAGGTCTTCGGTGTCGGCTAGGGTTGGATCTGCGGTGAGGAGGTGCTGGAGGTTGGCGGTCACCCAAGGTTCGTCGTGGAGGGCATCTTCGAGAGCATCGATGCCATTGCTGAGAATGTTCATGAAGACCTGGTTGAGTTGTCCGGCGTAGCATTCGACGAGGGGGAGGTCGCCGTATTCTTTGCAGATGGCGATCGCCGGACGTTCCCCTTGTGCCTTGAGGCGGTTTTGGAGAATCATCAGCGTGCTGTCAATGCCCTCATGGATATTGACCGCTTTCATTTCGGCTTCGTCCATGCGGGAGAAAATGCGGAGAGAACGGACAATTTCCTGGATGCGATCGGCTCCCACTTTCATAGAGGACAGCAGCTTGGGCAAATCCTCAACTAGGTATTCCAGGTCAATCTTCTTCACCCGCTTTTGAATGTCAGCGATGGGTTCGGGATAATGCTCCTGGTAAAGTTGCACTAGACCGATCAAATCCTGGGTGTAGAGGGTGGCAGGCTTGAGGTTGCCGTAGATGAATCCTACGGGATTATTGATTTCATGCGCCACCCCAGCCACGAGTTGTCCCAGAGAAGACATTTTTTCGCTTTGGATCAACTGGGCTTGGGCTTGCTGGAGGTCAATCAGGGCTTGTTCTAGATCTTGGGCTTGCTGTCGGAGTTGGCTTTCCGATTGACGGAGGGCGGCTTCAGCGCGCTGGCGTTTTTCTTCGGCGCGTTTGCGTTCGCTAATATCGCGCACGATGATCAGCACTTCGTCTTCACCGCTGACGACGATCCGCGCCTCCTCAAATTGAACCGTGTCATTGATGGTGAGTTGGTATTCGTAGACTTGGGTTTTCTGAGTGGCTAGGGCTTGTTCTACATAGTGCATCCGCTTTTCGGCAATTTCGGGTGGGAGGCGATCGAAGACCGTGGCGTTGCGCCAAGCATCGTCCTGCTGGAGGGTGGCAAAGTTTTTGGCCGGGATGAAATCGAGGTAGCTACCGTCTCGATTGAGGCGAATCATCAGGTCGGGGATGGCGTTCAGCAGGGCGCGGGTGGTGGCTTCGCTTTGTCGGAGGGCTTCTTCGGACTTTTTGCGATCGCTAATATCCCGAATGCTGCCGACCAGGAATTTATTGCCCTTGGCATCCCGAAAACAGCTTTTCTTGGTGGAAATAAACCGCAGTTCTCCGGTTGCCCCCGTGTGATATTCCTCGTTGACATCCTCGACTTCGGTGGTCAGCACCAAGTTGTCTTTTTCCCAGAAAATGTCGGCCTGTTCTTTAGGAGAAATATCGTAATCGGATTTGCCCAACAGCGCCTCTCGCTCCATGCCCAGCATTTCACACATGCTGTGATTGAGCAAAATCCAGCGATGCTCATGGTCTTTGACAAAGATGGGGTCGGCAATGCCGTCTAGCACCGAGTTGAGAAAATCCTTGGCTTCTTTGATTTGCTGTTCGGCGAAGTGGCGATCGGTGACATCCCGCGAAAGCCCTAACACGCCAAAGATTTGGCCTTGGGTGTCCCGCAGCGGCACTTTTTGGGTTTCAAAGATATGGCTAGACCCGTCAGGCAGGTTGATCGGCGTATGGGAGGTCATCACGCTCTGCCCCATGAGCGCCGCTTGATCCAACGCTTGATATCCCGGAATTCCCTGGGCAGCATCGCCTAGGACAACCCTCTCGGAGCAGCCCAACTCCAGATCCGTCTTGCCGACCACTTCATCGGCAGATTTTCCAATGGCGTTGGCAAAACTTTGATTGACGAGTAAGTAGCGGAAATTGAGATCCTTGGCAAAAATCCAGTCTGGGCTAGTGTCGAGAATGGTTCTGAGGAGGCGGGATTGGTACTCGGCCTGATTTAGGGCATCTTGGAGCGCTGCTTCGGCCTGTTTGCGTTCTGTAATATCCTCATAGGTACCCAGCACTCCCACAATGTTGTCATCTTCATCCAGGAGGGGAATTTTGTTGGCATCGATCCAGATGACGCGGCCATCGGCTTGAATCTGGGGTTCCACAATATGTAATCTGGGTTTGCCGTCGGCTAAGATTTGTAGATCATCGGCTCGATAGTGATCTGACTGTTGTTTGGGCGTGCCAAAGTCATGGTCGGTTTTGCCAATGATGGTTTGGGGATCTTCAACGCCCAAAACCTCGGCTAATGACTGATTACAGCCTAGATAGACAGAATCAATATCTTTCCAAAAGATCTTTTGCGGAATATTGTCAATCACCAGTTGCAGCAGCTTTTGGGAAGCTTTAAGCTGGTCTTCGACACCTTTGCGTTCGAGTTCATGCTGTCGGCGATCGCTAATATCCCGCACAATGCTCAGCACCTCATTAGGGCCACTGACCACAATCCGTACTTCCTCATAACGAAGAATGCCATCGACAGTAATTTCCTGCTCATAGGCTTGGGTTTCACCTGTTGCTAGAGCGGTTTTAATATGAGCCATACGACGCTCGGCCAGATCGGTTGGTAACATTTGGCTGAGGTGAAGCCCTTGCGGAGTTTGGGAGCCAAATACTGCAAAGTCTTCAGCGGGTAAGAAGTCTAAACAAAGACCTTCACCAGTCAGTCGCATAATCAAGTCAGGAATGACACTCAGAAGGGTTCGATAGCTGGTTTCACTCTGTTTCAGTTCCTGTTCAATGCGTTGGCGATCGCTCATTTCCTGTTGCAGTTGGGCGATCGTCTGCTGAAGTTCCGCTGTCCGTTCTTGAACGTGAATTTCGAGTTGCTTTTGGGTTTGTTTTTGGGCTGCGATCGCCTGTTCCTTCTCAGTGACATCTTCGGCAAACGATATGACCCCGGCGACTTGGCCGCGATCGTTAATAAACGGGATGTTGTACCATTCACAGCGAATGATTTGGCCACTCTTGGTGATATTATCGTTGGTATTTTTCGACCCTGTTCCTTTGAGCAGTAGCGTCTCAATCACCTGGTTGACCTGTTCCTGGTCATGGGGAGGCACCAAACAGTCGCCGCCCCGCTGCCCCAGAATCTCCTCCCTGCTATACCCAAAGATTCTTTCTGCGGCTGGATTCCAGTCAATGACTTCAAACGCCGCATTCCACTCAATCACAGCCAGCGGATTGAGTTGGGCAAGCAGGTGAAGTTTGTGTTGGAGTTGATGCAATTGTTCCAAGGGAGTGAGATCCTGTGTTGGCATGGGACTCTAGAATAAAAGGTAAGTGACAGGGTGAATCGATCGCGATTCGACACGCGATAGTCTAAAGTGCCACGAAATCATGAGCCTGCTATCAAAATGAGGTGGGATCTTGAGGCTGACTTAGAAATTTTGGGAGTGGGGAGTGGGGAGTGGGGAGTGGGGAGTAGGGAGTAGGGAGTAGGGAAAGGGGAAAAGGGGAAAGGGGAAAGGGGAAGGCTTTGATTTTGCCCTCAGTTCTGACTTTGATTGCCCCTGACTTTGATTGAGACTCTGATTAACCCATGGAGGAGTGGATGGCGATCGCTCTTCAGAGACATTCAGAGGGGAATGTTGGTCTGGTCATGCTGCGTCAAATTTGAGGGGCGTTACCAGAATGTGGACTCTTGGATGGACAAAGACATCTGATTACTGAAGTTGGCTGATTGCTAAAGTCATAAAGATCTTGTTGATCGAACATTTTAGGCTTGTTGAACGTCTATAGGGTGCAACGGTAAATTACTGAATATTTCTAACGTTAAGCATGAAAAAGTCATTTTACAAACCCGCATTTTATAAGAGTATTCCCCAGATCATTGCAGCAATGCTGGTGCTAGCTTTAGTTTGGCTTCTAAGTTGGCAGTCACCTGCGCCTGCCCAATCTGTTTCCCAGCTTGATTCTCGGCTGTCCCGGCTGGAGGCAGATACAACGGCTCTGCGCTCCAGCGTTAACCGCGTGGAAAATCAGCTTGCTCGACTCAGCAATCAGGCGGGAATCGAGTATCCGCGCACGACTGAATCCGATCGCCCTTCTGGTGTGACAGCTCTCGCGGATGACCCAACTTTCAAGCGGCTGGCCACCCTGGTAATTGAACTGCGAGAACGCATTGTTGCTCTGGAAGAGCGATTGCCACCCGCTAGATAGAGTATGAACACCCGCTAGATAGAGCGTTTTAGATGGAGGATTATCCAGCGATCGCCATCCCATCCGCCCTCGGTTCCGAAGCCGCGACCAAAACCCCGTCCTGTCGGAGAATCATTTGGCCTTTGCCAAAGCTGCGGCTCTCGGCCATAACTCGAACATCATGTCCTCTATCGGCTAAGGCGAGGGCGGTTGCTCGGGGAACCGTTTGTTCAAGTAGAACCGTTTTACCCTGGGTGACCTGCCAGCGAGGCGCATCCAGAGCGGCTTGGGGATTCATGCCATAATCCGCCAGATTGACCGCCATTTGCAGGTGACCTTGGGGTTGCATGTGGCCACCCATAACGCCAAAGGGGCCGAGTGGGGTCTGTCCTTGGGTGAGGAAGCCGGGGATGATGGTGTGGAAGGGGCGTTTGAGGGGAGCGGCCTGATTGGGATGGCCGGGTTGGAGCGCAAAGCCGAGTCCACGGTTTTGCAGAGCAATGCCTGTGCCAGGAACCAGGACACCGCTGCCAAAGCCTTCGTAGTTGGATTGGATGAAGGACACCATGAGATCTCCGTCAGCAGCGGCGAGGTAAACGGTGCCGCCTCGGGGGAAGGCGGTGGGAGTGGCGATCGCATGTTCCCCAATCCGGTTTCGCTGTTTTTCGGCATGGCTCATGTCTAATAGCTGCGCGGTTGAAACCTTCATCCAGTCAGGATCAGAGACATGCTCATGGGCATCTGCAAAGGCGAGTTTCATCGCCTCAATCTGCCAGTGAAAACTCTCGGCGGAATCGCGGGGATAGCGCGCCAGATCGACACCGGAGAGGATATTGAGTCCCATTAGGGCGGCGATGCCTTGACCGTTGGGGGGAATTTCCCAGACGGTGAGATCGCGATAGGTTGTAGCAATCGGGTCTACCCACTGAGGCTGATGCTGTGCCAAATCATCGAGGGTCAGAAAGCCACCTGTGGCAGCGGCAAAGTCAATGATCTGCTGCGCTAAGTGACCTTTGTAAAAACTATCGCCGCCCGTTTGGGCAATGTCTTGGAGGGTGGCGGCATGGGTGGCACTGCCCCAGACTTCTCCGGCTTTGGGGGCGCGATCGCCTCGAAAAAAAGTCTCTCGAAATGCCTGAAACACTCGCTCCTGCTGGGGCACATACATCGCTGCTGCCGATTGCCATGCCCTTGCTGTCTCGGGCGAAACGGGAAACCCGTCACGGGCGTAGCGAATGGCAGGTTGGAAGAGTTGTTCAAACGGCAGCTTTCCCCACTTCTTAGAGAGCGATCGCCAAGCCGACACCGCCCCCGGCACCGTCACAGGCATCCATCCCAGATGGGGCATCACCGATAACTCCGCCGGAGCATTAAAGTTCTGACCACTTTTCCCCGACGCATTCAATCCATGCAACTGGCCGTCCCAAACAAGCGCGAAGGCATCCGACCCAATGCCGTTGGACGTGGGTTCGACGACGGTGAGAGCGATCGCCATTGCCACCGCTGCATCGACCGCGTTCCCTCCTGCCCAAAACATCTCCATTCCGGCCAAAGTCGCCAAAGGTTGACTGGTTGCTGCCGCATGACGACAACCCATCACTACTCGACGACCCGAGGGATAGGGATAGTGGGTAAGATTGAAAACCATAGATGTCTGCCCCGTGCAAGATGAAAGAGAATGCATATCGTTTTTCTCATCATCCCATCATCGGCACTACCCTGTATACAACAATGTAATGGGCTGCGTTTTGGGGTTTTCGCCCCCTAAATCCCCCAACTTTGGGGGACTTTGAACGCCATGAATATTCTGGGTTTTTCGAGGTTTTCGCTCCCTAAATCTCACAACTTTGGGAGACTTTGAACGCCATGAATATTATGGGATTTCTCCATGAAAACTCCCATAAAAACTTCCAAAAGGCTCATCGAAGGCTCGGCTCCCCCAAAGTTGGGGGCTGGGGGGCGCAAGATCCAGAAGGGAAATTCAAGACATCAGGATATCTGCCCCTAGCGGATATAGCGGACAAAAGGCTCTCGAATTCTGTCCAGGTTTTTGAGGGTCGGGTTGCTGAGAGATTCTGTGGGCTTTGCCTTCAAGGGAAGGGCTTCGATGGGTCTGGGGACGAAGGATTCGCAGTCGATTTGCATAGCGTATTCATTCGCTTGAGCAAAATCGCCGATCGCACAACACAGGTTCTTAAGACTGGCTAAAAGCTGCTGGACGAGGGTGCGATCGCCCGTCTGCTGAGCCAGATCTAGCCGCTGTTGATAGTAGGCAATGGCTTGGGGATAGTGACCTAGGCTATCGCAAATGGCAGAGAGGCTTTCGAGGGTTTGTTCTTGGAGTTCCAGATCTTTGAGTTCGTGGGCGATCGCTAAACGGCTCTGGTGGTAGGCGATCGCTTGCTCATGGTCACCTAAACTGAAGCAGGCGCTAGCAATATTTTTGAGAATTTGTGCTTCGGACAGGCGGTTGGGCAAATGATGCACCAGGGACAGCAGTTGCCGATAGCAATTCACCGTTTCGGCATAATTGGACATGGAATGATGGGCATTGCCGAGATTTCGCAGCACCTGGGCTTCGGCCTGGATATCGGGTAATTCGCGGGCAATCAGCAGGCTTTTATGGTAGTACTCGATCGCATGTAAACAATCGCCCATAGTTTTGTAGAGCATTCCCAAATTGCTCAAGGCGGCCAGTTCGCCCCGGCGATCCTGGATTTCTCGGGCGACTTCCAGGCTCTGGATTTTGAAGGCGATCGCGCGTTCATAATTCTCCAGGTGACGGTAGGAATTGCCCAAATTACTCAGCGCTTGGCGTTCGGTGGTGCGGTCTTGGATATGGCGCGCCATGCCCAAACTTTGGTGGGAACAGGCGATCGCCTCCGTGTAGTTGCCCATGACATAGTAAATCAGACCCATGCCGCCCAAGACTTTGGCTTCGCCCTGCAAATCCTGAAGCGTGCGATAAATTACCAGACTCTGCTGAAAGCTTCGCAACGCAACTGCAAAATCTCGTGTTTGATAAAGTTCGATCGCCTGTTCCAGTAGACAATCCGCCTCCGTTTTGCGCTGGTCGATGGTGGGATCGTCTGTTTTTGCAGAAACCCAAACGCGCTCTGCGGGCGGGACAAAGGTTCCATACCGATCATCAATGGGTTTAACCATAGTAGGATGACTTGCCTTTCAGTTCAGATGAATAGGGTTAGTTTTTGCAAGGCTAGGAAGATACCAGGAAAGCCCAGCAAAGGGTGGGATAGAAATCTGATGTCGATATCAATCGATGCCTGCTGTCAAAGGGATAGACAATGCTCCATCCCATCAACAAAATCTTGAAATTAATGAGAAAGTGACTGTAAAAATCAGGGGGCGATCGTCATAAAATCGCTATGCAAGCTTGTATTACCCTGCAAACTTGTATCACGATGCAAGCTTGTATCGCTATGCAAACTGATGAAGCCAAAAGCTGAACACTCACTATCTTTTGAGTCGTATCCGCTTGGCGTTAGAACTGTATTACTTTAATTCACAGAATCCATTCACAGAATCGAGTTGAGATGCACCTTCACAATGTTTCATGTCATTCGGTCTACGGTCTATCTTTTAGGGAAAGGGCTGCGATCGCCACAGTCTCCTAAACGCATTCAACTTGACCGACTTACAACATTAAACTTCTCATAAAACTCATCCAACAAACTCATTCACAAGAATACTCATTTACCCGCAGCACCCAGGAGACGTTCATCCTTTGCAACTTGTATCCAGGTTGGCATAACAAATCTTTAAACTCCTATGGTAGATGTTCTGACTTTTAGCACTATTTTTTACAGTAAAAATGTTCTCACGGTCAGCACAAACACGGCCAGTCCAGGGAAAATCCATCGAAATTCCAACTCCCGCCATCAAAATCTACCGATTTATTCCCAAACCGGACTGCGGATTGTACGGAAAATCTCGGGAGAAGGGTCGATCGCTCATAAACTTCCGGTAATCTCGCTCCGTAAGCCTCGGTGTGTGTTACGGGAACTTTATCAGGCGGAACGGGAAGGGGAAAGGCGAAAGGGGAAAGGCGAAAGGCGAAAGGGGAAAGGCGAAAGGGGAAAGGGGAAAGGCGAAAGGGGAAAGGGATTGTCTTGGACTGTTTTATGGATTGCTCAATTAGGCAAAGTGTTGACAAGGGAAAAGAGACTACTTTGGGCTGTTCATAGATTTGGTCAACTAGGCAGATCAGACAATGCTCTATGGCTCTTTCACAGATTCACCCAACGACTTTCCTCGCTCTATAACCACTGATTCACAAAAAAGCCCTCTCCGTTCCCTCCATAAATTCATACAGTGCTCCCCCTTTCCCCCTTCCCCTTTCCCCTTTCCCCTTTCCTGATGCTAGTCTAAAGAAGCCCTCTACCCTCTCTGCTTGTGACTTCTGCGTTAGCGGCTAGCCCCTTTGCGGCTGAACAATTGCTCTTTACCCCGGCGCAATCGGATGGGGATGCGATCGCCACCATTTTTGCCTATCCCAATGAATACAGCGTGGGCATCACGAGTTTGGGGTTTCAGGTGGTGTGGGCGACTTTGGCGATGCGATCGGATGTGCAGGTGAGCCGATTGTTTACCGATGTGCATGAACCATTGCCTGCTCAGCC
>JALOOP010000122.1 GCA_025454315.1 Oculatellaceae cyanobacterium Prado106 | reverse complement strand
GGCGTTCCTAAACTCCCAAATTTGCCTCTGATTCCATTTCTTTAAACCTGAAAGGGGTTGCCTGATGTTTGAGCGGGCAACCCCTTTCCTCTAAGTTCATCTCCAGTAAAGTTCCGCAAACTTAAAATAAGGGATGCTGCATATCGTGCAGCATCCCTTATTTGTTAACCAGTATTTATTGACCAGCTTAGTTTTATCGGTTTAGACGGCTTCGTTCTTATGCCATGACTTAGACCATCGCTTCTTAGGAAAGGGGAGTCCAGCCGCTTTGTGGAAGTCTTCCTGAACTTTGTGGGTGAGACAGCGCGAGACTTGCCGGACAATTTGGTTGAGGAGGCGATCGCCCGTGGATTGAACCAGACTCTTGGGCAGCTTGTTGATAAACCGAGGAAACTGGATTGTCACCTGAAGATTCAACTCCCACTCTACTTGGGTCAGGGGGTGATCGGTGGTTGCGTCTACCAGGTGGAGTTCGGCCTGAAAGTCAACATCGTAGCCGGGAGGCTGGTAGCCGGGGATGGGAATAGTTTCGATCCGGTAAACCCCATTGTTCTGAGGCAACAAGTCCAGGCCGATTTTGGCCTCCACATCGTAGCCGAAAGAGCCAAACTTGCCGACGGTGAGATCGTAGCCATTTTCCCCGATCGGAAGCGCCTTCATAGGATTGGCGCAGCGGGGGAACCAACTGCGGTGAGCATCGAGATACTCTAAAACCTGCTGCGGGGTCGCGTACATTTCCATGCAGCTAGAAAAATGGCCGTGGAAGCAGGTGGGTTGGGCGCTCTGCTGCGCGAATTCTTCATGCTCTAAGGCTGACTCCTCAACCATGCCAGAGGTTGCACCAAATACGATGGAGGAAGTTTCGAGGGAGTCATGTTCAGCCGAATTTGCCTGCATACAAGATTTTCCTAAAGCGTCTCTTTACTCGATTGCTTTGCCCTTGCCCTAGTTAGGTTTAACCTATTGGGGTTCCATCTAGGGAGTCTAGCGAAAAACTCAGGGTGGAGAAGTGAACTGAGGCGATTAATCGAGAGAACGATTAACCAAAAGGACGAAGGCACAGTTCGCGCGGTTCTCCAACGTGAATCTTTTGCCAGAGGGTGACCTGAAGGGTACGGATAGAGTGCCAGCTTATGAAACAGCTTGTGCAGTTACAAAGCTTAAAACATCTCTAACGACCTGTCAAAGCCGGGTTAGGCGTGAATGGGTTCAGCTTATCTTTTTAATTCGATACATAGCCATGATTGATATACGGATAGCGGCAGCAGGGGAATGGCGGTCAGAATGGGCAATTTACTGAATTTGGTGAACCGGGGCAAAGGCAGAGGGAGGAATTGGGTAAAGGGAAAGCTGGTATTCAACTACACGAAGCCGCACTCCGTTTTCGCTAGCTGAGTCATTTAAAGTTTTAATAATGTCTAGAACCTGGGTTGTTCCAGGCTTTTTGAATGGGGGGCGATTGCACAAACTAAAAAAGCTCCCTGTGACCGAACTCAACCCCCTAGAGCCTCAACCCTAGAGTGAAGCGCTCTTCGGAAATTGGACGCTCTAGAAATTTGTCCGTTTTCCGATGCCCGTAATTTTCCTGATTTATGAAGCAGGTATTACAATTCATTAAGAACGATTCATTAAGAAAAGCTTACATGATTTTAAGTGCTGTTTGAATGCAGGTTGCGTTTTTTTCACAAAAGGCCGATTGTATCTAACTTTCGGAACGATAATCAACGCTAAAGTTCGCTTTATGGGCGGACAGGCTAAGGCTTGGGTGGGGTTGGCGATCGCAAATCAGCCTCTCCTTCAAGTCAACCTTTCATTCAAGTCATCCAAGGTCATCTCATTTAAGGTCACTAGTCTCCTGAAATATCAGGGACAAGTCATCAAGCTAAAGATGGAGCGATCCAAAATGTTTTTTGGGGAGAGAGGCGAGTGCAACCCACTCTCTTATCTAAAACATCTCAAAAAGCAAATTGGAACGCTATAGAGAATAAAAGATAGAGAAATGCGAGGAATCTGATGAAAGCTTTTGTTGCGGGTGCTACAGGTGAAACGGGTCGGCGAATTGTGGGCGAATTGGTACAGCGGGGCATCCCTGTACGGGCGCTGGTGCGAGATTTGGAAAAGGCCAAGCAAATTCTGCCTGCTGAGGCGGAGTGTGTGGTTGGCGATGTGCTGCAGGTGCAGAGCTTGCGGGATGCGATCGCCGATTGTACCGTCATTCTCTCAGCGACCGGGGCAGCCCCCAGTTTCGACCCCACGGGGCCTTATCGAGTCGATTTCGAGGGCACCAAAAATCTAGTCGAGGTCGCCAAAGAGAAGGGAATTCAGAACTTTGTCATGGTGTCGTCGCTATGTACTTCCCTGCTGTTTCATCCACTGAATCTGTTCTGGCTGATTCTAGTTTGGAAAAAACAGGCCGAGGAATATTTACAAAAAAGCGGCCTGACCTATACAATCGTTCGCCCAGGAGGACTCAAAAATGATGACAATTCCGATTCAATTGTCATGAAAGGAGCCGATCAACTCTTTGACGGCAGCATTCCTCGTGCTAAAGTTGCCCAAGTTTGTGTTGAAGCGCTATTCTTACCGAGTGCCCAAAACAAAATTGTAGAAATTGTGGCGAAACCAGAGGCTCCTGCTCAACCATTTGAAGCGCTCTTTGCCAGCGTTTAGATAGATTAGGGGTTGATGAATGAATGGGCGTGGCGGCTCTGTTGCCACACCCATTTGTGCCCCGATCAAGCAACGCCTAAATGGATTGCATGGGCTAGAGTTGGGGGTATCGTCTGTGTGAGGGTGGCTTAGACGCTTGATGGAGTTTGGGGTCATAGGGAAAGGAACTTCCATTCCAGATTCCAGATCCAGTTCAAACCAATTGCATCGCGCATTCTCTTTGAATTATTCAGATTGAGATCTATTGTGACGACCCAAAAACCCTCCCGCCGAACTCGCCGCACACCTGCCCAACCCGATAGTTCTGGGCTGTGGTGGTATCTGGTCAGTGCCTCAGCCGCCCTCATGCTCGTGATTCTTATGGGTGGGCTGAATGGGTATCGCTGGTGGCGATCGCTCCCCTTTGACCCCCAATGGAGCCAGCATGACAGTCCGGTGCCGCTGGTGATGCAGGGGGGCGATCCCTATATTCGCGCGTTGATGCGAACCATTTCTGCCAGTGAGTCGAGCGGGCCGCGCCCCTATTCCTTGCTCTATGGCGGTGAACATATCGTCGATTTGAGTCAGCATCCCGATCGCTGTGTCCGCATCTTTGCCGGCCCCAATATCGGCAACTGCTCAACTGCGGCAGGTCGCTACCAAATGCTGACCACCACCTGGTACGAAAAAGCCAAAAAATACCATCCCAACCCCCCTATCCTCTTTTGGGAAAGCTACAACTTCGCTCCTGAGTATCAGGATGAGGTCGTCTATCGCTGGCTTAGCGATTCTCAATACTGGGGCATCAATCTATCGCAGTTGCTCCAGGAAGGCCATGTTCACGAAGTTTTGAGGGTTCTGTCTCCAACCTGGACAAGCCTAGGCTATGGTATCGAAACCAATGTCGTCAGCGATGACCTCCCCGACATCTATCAACAGATGCTCCAGGAAGAGCTGAAGACCGCAAGTGCCTCTTCCCCATCTCAGCAGAACAATTAGTCTCTTTGCAAATAATCTCTTTGCGAAACCAAAGCCGAAAATCTGATGCTTTTCAGTGAAGACTGATGATTCCAAACCTAGATTCTAAGCCTGGATTTCAACCCAAATCTCAACCTAAGACAAGGCATGAATTCCTAGACCAAAATCTGCGAAATCTCGATCGCCACTTCTGGAAACGCCAATGATTCGATGGTGCCTGTGGTCAAGATAGTTTGAGACTGGTACATCCCGTCCGAGATGTCACGCATCACCACCAGCTCATTTTTTTGTAAGTTCACAACCCAATATTCAACAATTCCTGCTGCTGCGTAGACTCTCGACTTCACTTCCAGGTCTTTTTTAAGAGTGGTATTAGAGTACTCAATGATCCAGAAAATGTTTTCTGGGTAAGGATGATGGAGCGCGTATTCCTCTCCTAGTCGTTGCACGATCGCAATATCTGGCTCCGGTTCAGACCCACTGGCTGGAATCGTAATCGGATGCCCCTCGCGAATTTGGACTTGGGTACCCAATATACCTCTCAAGTACTCGCCTGCTGTCGTACTTCGATGAGCATGGGGCGTTCCTTCTGGTGACATTTCGACGACGACTCCATTCAAGAGTTCTACGCGACAGTCCTCCCAGATACCGACCTCAACCATGCGGTGATACTGGTCAAGGGTAATTTTCGCCGGGACGATCGCTGGGTTAGGTTGCTGCAATGCTTGGGTCATGGCACTCCCTCAAACGAGATGATTTGATCCTAATTTCATTTTGGATTTCAGATTGAATTTCCAGATTTTGGATTTTAGATGAACTGTCGGATTAACTAGGGGAGACTCCCCTAAAGTGCCAAAAAGAATCGGGGTAGCAGAAACAAAGTTTCTCTGCTACCCCGATTTTAGAATGAAGCCGTAACTCTAAGCAGAGAGCGTCCGACGCTTGCTGACCAGGCGGAAGACTTCGATGATGTCGCCTTCGACCCAGTTTTTGAAGTTGTCGAGGCCAATACCGCACTCGTAGCCGGCGTTGACTTCGCGGGTATCTTCCTTCATCCGCTTGAGCGAGTCGAGGTTGCCTTCGTGAACCACTTCGTTGCCTCGGCGAACCCGAACACGGCTGTTGCGGATGATTTTGCCCGAGAGGACATAACAGCCTGCAACGGTGCCACGTCCTACAGGGAAGACGGCACGAACTTCGACTTGACCCAGAGGCTCTTCCACCATCTCCGGATCTAACAAACCTTCCATCGCACCCTGGATGTCTTCCAGGAGTTTGTAGATGATGTTGTAGTCGCGCACATCGACGCCTGCGGTGTCAGCCGCTTGACGGGCACCGCTGGCCAGGGTGGTGTTGAAGCCGACGATGACGGCGGAGCTGGCCGCTGCCAAGTCCACGTCTGTTTCGGTGATCTCGCCAGGAGCAGCCAGGAGAACCCGTACCTGCACTTCTTTTTGAGGGAGTTGCTGGAGGGCACCCAGGATGGCTTCGACGGACCCTTGGACATCGGCCTTGAGGATCAGGTTGAGTTCCTTGAGTTCGCCTTCTTGGGCTTGAGCGGAGATGGTGTTTAAGCTGACGCGACGAGAAGCCATAGCCTGCTGGAGGCGGGATAGGCGCTGGGCATCGGTGCGATCGGATGCGATCGACCGGGCTTCTTTCTCATCTCGGTAGACCTCAAACTCATCGCCTGCTGCTGGAACATCACCCAAGCCTAGGACTTCGACTGCGAAGGAGGGGCCTGCTACATCGACCCGCTTGCCGCGATCGTCGATCATGGCTCGTACTTTACCAAAGACGGAACCGGCAACGAGGGTATCGCCGACCTTCAGGGTACCGTTTTGGACGATTAGGGTGGCGACGGGGCCTCTGGATTTGTCCAGATTGGCCTCAATGACCGTACCTTTGGCGGTGCGATCGGGGTTGGCGTAGAGATCTTCGACCTCAGCCACCAGCAGAATCATTTCCAGCAGCGAGTCGAGGTTTTCCCCCTTGATGGCGCTGACCGGAACCATAATTGTGTCGCCGCCCCACTCTTCAGCCAAGAGGCCGTACTCAGTGAGTTCTTGCTTGACGCGATCGGGCTGGGCTTCTTCTTTGTCTACCTTGTTGATGGCGACAATGATGGGCACACCCGCAGCTTTGGCGTGGCTGATGGCTTCAATACTTTGGGGACGAACACCGTCATCGGCAGCGACCACCAGGATGGCGATGTCGGTGACCCTTGCGCCTCTAGCCCGCATGGCGGTGAAGGCTTCGTGACCTGGAGTATCTAAGAAGACGACTTGCTGAGTCTGGTCGTTCATCTCCACATCGACATGGTAAGCGCCGATATGTTGGGTAATGCCTCCCGCTTCGCCTTGAGCCACTTTAGTTTTGCGGATCGAGTCGAGCAGGGTGGTTTTACCATGGTCAACGTGACCCATGATGGTGACGACGGGCGGACGACGCTGGAGATTTTCCAGGTCGGCGGCGTCGAGCATTTCGGTGACCTTTTTGGCCTCGGCTTCGGCCTCGCCCGTTTCAACCACTACGCTGAACTCCTCCGCGACCATGCTGGCCGTGGGAATATCCAGGATTTGGTTGATGTTGGCAGCGATGCCCTTCATGAACAGTACCCGAATCAGTTCGGTTTCGGGGGCAACCAGCAGGTCGGCCAGGTCATGAACGGATAGACTGCCTGTGAGGGTAATTTGCTCAGGGCGCTGGCGGACTTCTTCCTGACGGCGATCGCGTCTAAATCCACGCGAAGACCCTTCGGAAGAACGCTTGCTCTTGGGCGGCGAGAAGGATGCGACGGCTGGCTTAGCCTGTCCAGGCTTGGACTTGGGCTTGGGCGGACGCGCCAGAGACAGGCTGACCTGAACGGGGGAATCCTCATCGTCGTTTTCGTCATCCTCGAAGAGAACTTCGTCAATCAGTTCTTCTTCGTCATCAATGACGGGAGAGCGACGCTTGGTCTTCACCCCACCCGCAGCCTTAGCCTTGGATTCTTCTTCCTCTTCTTCCTCTTCCCAGCCTTTGCCACGCTTGGGTGGACGGGGTGGCGTGGGACGACGAAGTTCTAAATCAAGAGTGGTGGTGGCTCCTTCAGTTCCGGGTGCCGCTGCCCCTGGGGCTGCCGTACCGCCTTCGCCGGGGCGCGTCGGTTTGCGCCGGAGTTCGATGACGGGTTTGGGCTTTAGCTGAACGCCATCTCCGCCGGCGGCTCCATCGCTGCGGCGAACGCCACCTTCACGGGTAGGCGCACCTTCAGGACGGCCATTGCCGCGTCCTACAGGTTGACCAGCCGCTTCGCCTCTATCCTTTTTGAGGGTAGGGCGATTGGAGGGAGGTGGGGTGGCAGGTACGTCTGTCACCTTAATCATTGGCCGAGTCGGAGGTGCCGGAGGCGGTTCCAGTGCGGGAGGCGTTGGAGGTGCGGCGGGTGCTGGCTGAGATACGGCGGCTACCGGCTCTGGCGCAGGAGCAACCTCAACGGGGGATTCGGGCGCATCGGTTAGTCCGTCGATTGTTGTATCGACAGCGTCTGCAGCACCAATAACCTCAGTAACATCAGTCGTAGCATCCGTGGCATCAATAGCCTCAATGGGAGAAACCATCTCCTCATCCTGGAGCACATCGGAGGAAGGGCGACTCGGAGCATTGGGTGCAGCCGGGGGCGTGTTCAGACGAGCCGGAGGTTGAGCCGGGGCGGATTGCTGGGGCGCGGCAGAAGGGGTTGCGCCTGCGGGGGCAGAAGGCGCAGGGGACTCTACCTCTGGCCGTCTGGGAGGTTCTGCCAAAGGTCGAGTTCTGCGGATTTCGAGAATCTGTTGTTTCTTCACAGGAGGTTTAACACCAGAAGTCTTGACGGGTGCGCCGTTGGCGTGACTGCTTGAATGATGGGACGCAGGTTTGCCAGCGGGACTGGGCGTATATTTCTCAGCAGCGGCACGAATGCGTCCAGCTTCTTCTTCTGTGATGGTGCTGCTGTGGCTTTTGACCGAAATATTAAGTTTGTCGCAAACTGTCAAAATGTCTTTATTATCCAAATTCAATTCCTTCGATAACTCGTATATTCTCACTTTGCCGTTGTTCATCCAATATCCCCTCTGCGATCCGGTTGACTTTTACATGGTGACCTACTGCTTTTTTTGAACGACACTACACCTTACGATTGAACCAAAATTCTGACAAACCCGACCTCTTCCCTCAGAGAACGCAAACTGCGAACTCTGTCCGTATGAAGTTTACACGCTTCACTTGAAAGATGTCCTCCTCTTCGGAGAGACTTTCGCTGTCTACTGTCATGTAAACAGCTTTATTTGGAATTTTCCTGAATCTTCAAAATGTTGTAAGGAAGTGTTAACGCCCTGATGCTGTTTCGCAAGTTGTCTTGGCAGGTTTCAACCCAATGCTACTGATTGCTGTTGATGGGTGCCCCACTTGTGGAGTCTACCCCTCTGGCTCTGCCTAGAGGCTCTGCTCAGATGCTTTGATCTGCTATCCTATCTTGCCAGCGAATCTCCAATTTTTTTAGTCTGGGCGTACAACACTTTCACTCTAGCGCGGTCTCCTTGAAATTGACGATGCTTGTTTTTTCTAGGCTGGTTTTTTCTGTTGTGAATGATGGGGCAGGGTTGCCAGTTGGTGAGAGTGGGTCATTAGTATGGGAATCTTCCGATGAGTGGGAATCTTCCAATGAACCATCTGATGATAGACGCTGCCACAACACATGATAGATGGTTTCTGGAACATTTGCCTTAAGCGATCGCCCCAATCGATTCTTCTTTTGTGCGGCTTGGAGGCAGTCAGCGGTAGGGCATAAATAGACCGATCTTCCCATCCCTTGATCTAATTGTACCGCGTGCGAAGGAAACACCCGCACAATTCGCCAAAAAGTCTGCTTGTGTGAAACTTTTCTACAAGAAATGCAGCGGCGGTGGTTGGGGAGCATTGGGGGGGAGTGGGGAGTGGGGAGTGGGGAGTGGGGGGAAACCGTTTCACACGCTTGCTTTGAGTTTTGGGTGGGTCTTTTAGGTGCGATCGCCTGGATATTTGCCTGAACGTCGATTAATCAATGAGGCGATCAGGGATTGATGGTTGGCTAATGTCTGGATTGAATGTCTTAGAGTAGTGTCCTGGACATTTTAAGGGTTGGGGGAAAGGGGGGCGATCGCTCTCCCCCAACCTTTGCAATCCTAATTACACCGCTTCTTCATCCGTCGCTTCATCTGTCTCTTCATCGGTGTCTGCATCTGCTTCGGAGTCTGCCTCGTCGCCTTCAACATCGTCTGCTGCTTCGAGGTCTTCTTCTTCGCCTTCAACGTCGTCAGCTTCGAGGTCTGCCTCAGTGGCTGCGACTTCGAGATCTGCCTCGGGATCGCTGTCTTCGGGGGCAGTGGGGGCAGATGCAGCCTGTTCAGCGGCGGCTTCGAGTTCGGCTTGTTCGAGCAGGTCTTCTTCTTCAGCGGCGGCGGCGAGGGCGGCTTTGCGTTCGGCTTTGATGCGTTCGGCTTCTTGGCGTTCGGCTTCTTTTCGTTCTGCTTCGAGGGCAGCGAGGCGGCGTTCTTCGGCGATCGCTTCAATCTTGCGGTTTTCGGCCTCGTAGTCGTATTTGGCGGTGTCTTTGATGTCGATTTTCCAGCCGGTGAGACGGGCGGCGAGGCGGACGTTTTGGCCTTCTTTGCCGATCGCCAAACTCAACTGGTCTTCGGGGACTAGGACATGGGCTTGGCGTTCCTCGGAGTTGACCAGGCGGACTTCATCGACTCGGGCGGGGCTGAGGGCGTTGGCAATGTAGGTGGCCGGGTCGGGTGACCAGCGAATGACATCGATTTTTTCGCCGCGCAGTTCGTTGACCACGACCTGGATGCGGGAACCTCGGGCACCAATGCAGGCTCCTACGGGATCAACATCGCGCTCGACGGTGTCCACGGCGATTTTGGTGCGGGGGCCAACGGAACGAGAGGGGGGATTGGCTTCTCGGGCGACTGCAACAATGCGGACAATTTCTTCTTCAATTTCGGGGACTTCGGTGCTGAAGAGATCGACGACTAGGCCAGCGTCTGCTCTGGAAACGAGAAGCTGGGGGCCACGGTGGGAGCCTTCTAGGACTTTTTTGAGGAAGACGCGGAAGGTGGCGTTGGCGCGGTAGTTGTCGTTGGGGAGTTGGTCACGTTTAAGCAGTTCGGCTTCCACTTCGGGTTGGCCGAAGCCGCTGCTGACGGCCATGATAATGGACTGGCGCTCAAATCGCAGGACGCGGGCTTGGAGGACTTCGCCTTCGAGATCCTGGAATTCTTCCTGGACGAGTTTGCGCTGTTGGTCGCGCAGCTTTTGGGCGAGGACTTGCTTGGTTTGGATGGCGGCCATGCGGCCAAATTCGCCCTGGTCGGGGGTGACATCGAGGACGACGGTATCGCCGAGTTGGGCTTCGTCGGCGACTTCCTGGACTTCTTCGAGGGAGATTTGGTGGTCGGGGTTATCGACGCTTTCGACGATGGTTTTGGTGGCAAGGACGCGGAAGCCTTCGTCTTCTACGTCTAGCTCGACTTCAAAGTTACTGAAGTACTCTTCGTCGTAATTGGGGGCATCGGCGCGGTGGGTGCGGCGATAACGCTCGTAGCCTTTGAGCAGGGCTTCACGGAGGGCGGCCTGGACTGCGTGTTTGGGCAGGTTGCGTTCGCGGCTGATGCCGTCAATCATATCTTGGAGTCCTGGTAACTCAACCATCGACATAGGGGAACCTCTTCAGTTGTCTATATATTGGGTGTGGATTTATGTAGGGCTGCTGGAGTTTGTGTTTTGGGTTGGTGCAGCCGTTTAGTGTTGTCGCTGTTTAGTCTTGTCGCTGTTCTCTTCTAACCGTTTAGTCTTCTGAGCCGTCCATCAGTTGGACACGATCGATCACACTACGGGGGATGGCGATCGCTCTCCCCTTTTGACTCAAGTGAACTTTGTCCTCATCTCGGCGAACAAGTTGTCCAACCCAGGCGGTGTGACCGTTGTACGGTTCAGTCGCAGTCACTTCGACGGGGAACCCCTTGAAGGAGATGAACTCGCGATCGGTGGTCAGCCAGCGGGAAACGCCGGGGCTAGAAATTTCCAGGACATAGGCATCCGGAATAATATCGGCAGCATCCAGGGCCGCTTCCAGGGCTTGGCTCATGCGTTCGCAGTCTTCTAGACCCGTGTCCTGCTCCAGGTTCCGAATATCGACCCGCAGGGAAGGTGGACTTTGATGGGTATGGAAGACTGCCCCAACGACCTCTAATCCAAGGGTTGCGGCAACGGGGGTTGCAATCTCGATAACCTGGGGGATGAGTGGGTGCGTCATGGGATCAATCTGGACGGAGAGAAAAGAACGAAGAAAACGATTATCAGCAGGGGTAACAGCCAGCGGGATAGGAACAAAAAAAGTGGGCGAATCACCCACTTCCAGTGAAATGATGTTCTGATGTTGTGAGCATCAAGATTATCATCAATCCCGTGGATCAGTGTAGCGCATTGGATTTAAAAGCGTGTGGAATTGGGGGAGTGGGGAGTGGGGAGTGGGGAGTGGGGAGTGGGGAGTGGGTGTATTCTTTGGCAGATCTTGGAATGTTTCTATGATTCTCTTTTTTGACTTTTTGCTTCTGCTGATTTGTTAGCAGTTTGTTTTCTAACCGCAGAGGCGCAGAGACGCAGAGGGAAGACGCAGAGAGATTTGTTTTCGCCCTAAAGCCTTACCGGGCATACCAGAAACGCCTTTTCCCTTTCGCCTTTCCCCTTTTCCCTACTCCCTACTTCCCACTCCCTACTCCCCACTCCCTACTCCCCAAACCTCACCGGGTCAAATTATAAAGCCGCTTCGTCTCTGCCCTCAGCGCTTCGGGATCGGCGGTGGCGAGGCGTTTGACGTAGTTGATTTTGATTTCTTCGAGGAGGGCGATCGCTAGGGATTGGATTTCTTCGAGGGCGGTGCTGCGTTGGGCTTCGGTTTGGAGGGCGGTGCCGAAGCGGGTGATCAGGGTTTGCAGGTGTTGGCGGCCTTCGGGGTCTTCGAGGGAGGCGATCAGGGCTTGGTAGGTGTTTTGGGAGACTTCGGTGACCATTTGTTGGGTGAGTTGGTTTGACCAGCCGCCGAAGCCGGGGAGGCGTTGGAATCCGGTGTATACCGGGGAACTGCTGAGGATGCGGGTGAGGCTATGGTGCATCAGGGCTTCGATTTCGGGTTTGATTTGAGGGAGAACCTGGTAGGCCAGGAGGGTGACGAGGTGGTTGGCGATCGCTTCGGTTTCATTAATATTGTTAAGGTCGATGTAGGGGCGTCCGCCGCCGGATTGTAGTACCCAGCGGGTGATATCGCCTTGGCGGATGAAGTCTTGGATTTGGTCGATGACACGCAGGACGACGACTTCGGTGAGTTCGATGGCGATACTGGTGATCAAGCCTTTCATCAGGCGATCGCTCAAAGGTGCCAGGTTGACCAGTTTGGCCTGGTTGAGGCGAACCAAGACGGGAATGAGGCGAAGCCAGCGCCAGAAAGGTAGGAGCAGCAGCAGATCGTACCAGCGCCAGACGAGGGCATCGATCCAGGTGATGCCTTTGTAGCGGCGGCTGAGGTAGAAGCAGCGGGCGATTAATTCTGCGCCAAAGAGGGCGATGAAGCCGACATCAATGCGCCAGAAGCGATCGATGGGGTCGCCGTTGTCGTCAATGCCGCGAAAGTAGTTGGTGGCGATCAGCGGGCGAATTTGGCGGTTGAAGAATTGGAGGGAGCGGTTCCAGCCTTGTTGGCTCAGGTAGTCTGGACTCCAGAAGATATCGAAGGCTTGCTTGGAGGATTCCTGGTTGACGCGATCGCGCATTCTGCGTTTGATTCGCTCTAGGGTTCCTGATTTTCCGGCTCCTTGAAAGGGATTTTCATCAACGAGTTCAGCGCTTTGATTTTGCAGTTGTCCCAGGAGTAGAGCGACTTCGGGGGAGCGTAGTCCTGTGCGGACGACCTGTTCTTCGAGAGCGGTGACGGTTTGCAGGTAGCGTTCTGTGGCGTGGTGGGGTTCGATGCCTTTGAATTGGCTGCCGTACCAGGCGGTGAAGGTGGGCAGTTGGCTTTGGTAGAAGTTGTGCCAGGGGACAAAGCTCAGATCGAAGAAGACAATGCCCAGGTTGAGAACCGTGGCGATCGCCATCACCCGCTCAAACCAGAGGCTGCGCCATTGGCGGTAAGAGAACTTGGGGGCGGGGGCAGGAAGTTTGACGGAGGCGGGAGCAGTCTTGCGGAGAGTCATGGGGGATGAGTTGACGGGTATGGCTATTTTCCCACTGAGATATCTTATATAGGTTTTGGAGTTGAGATGGTTTTGAATGAGTAGGATTGAGGGCGATCGATGGATGGCTAAATGGGTCGCAATTTTTAGGGCTTGGGGGCAAACCTAGGAGGCTCATGGGCAGCAAGGCTGCCTGAGCCTGCGATAGAATACTTACATTTCTTAATAGTTCATGCAGTGGCATAGGTGAATGAATGATGCAGACCCGCAATTTGGATCAGCAGGGCGTGGCCTCGGGTGCCTACTGGAAATGGCGAGAGTATGACATTTATTATGTGAAGGCTGGAGAACAACGGAGCGATCGCCCCTCACTCCTGCTGGTTCATGGCTTTGGCGCTTCGACGGATCACTGGCGAAAGAATCTGGCCGAGTTGAGCCAAGACTTTGAGGTATGGGCGATCGATCTGCTGGGGTTTGGGCGATCGACCAAAGCGGTAGCGCCTTACAGCGGCAGTTTGTGGCGGGATCAGTTGAATGATTTTATTACCGAGGTCATTGGTCATCCGGTGGTGATTGCGGGAAATTCGATCGGGGGATATTCGTCGCTGTGTGTGGCGGCGCAATGTCCGGAGTCGGTGGTGGGGCTGGTGTTGCTGAATCCGGCGGGGCCTTTTACACCCGACGAGCCAGTGGAGGCTCCCAATCCTTGGCGGCAGGCGATCGCCGACCTAGTTCGCACCATTGTGCTGTCTCCGGTTCCTAGTTTCTTCATTTTTCAGTATGTCAGACAGCGATCGATGATTCGCAAAACCCTGGAGAAAGTGTATCTGGATCAATCAGCGGTGACCGATCAACTGGTGGAAGATATCTATCGGCCTGCCTGCGATCCGGGTGCGACTCAAGCATTTGCAGCAATGTTCAAAACGCCTTCAGGGGATAAGAATGATGTGTTGCTAAAGCAGTTGACCTGTCCGCTGCTGCTGATTTGGGGCGAGGGCGATCCCTGGACTAATGCTCGACAGCGAGGCGCGCAGTTTCGCCGATTTTATCCAGAGCTGACGGAGTTTTACATCCAGGCGGGTCACTGTCCCCATGATGAAGTGCCGGGACAGGTGGATGCGTTGATTAAAGATTGGGTGGAAGGGGGAGGGATAAAGGGGAAAGGGGAAAGGGGAAAGGGGAAAGGGGTGAACGGTGAAAGTTAACAGCGAATGTTGATAGGGAATGTCGAGGAGAGGGACAAGGAACAGTTCAGAGAAATGACTAGGAATCTCCCTTTCGCCCTTCCCCTTTCCCCTTTTCCCTAATTTGAGGAATGACTAGAAATCTCCCTTTCGCCTTTCGCCCTTCCCCTTTCCCCTAATTTCCGTCTGGATTAGTCCTGAACATACTCATGCCCCTGGATCAGGGCGGTTTCGGCGCGGACGAATTCGCGGCCTAGGTAGGCGGCGTGGTCGAGGTATTGGATGGGGCAGGGTTTGGATTTTTCAAAGATTTCGATGCAGAGTTCTTTGGCGGTTCTGCCGGTGTAGAGGGCGATCGCAGTTCGTTCAACTTTGGTGTTGCAGGGGAGGGGTTCACCGGTTTCGGGGTCGCAGGCTAAGCCTTTGTCGTTGATGGTGTTGCCGAAGTGTTTGGCGCAGATGAGTCCGGCATCGCGATCGAGGTAGATCAGGAAGTAGCCATCGGGGTCGAGGTCGATAAAGCGTTGGGAGAGTTTGTCGTCGAGGGCTGCAAGTTCTTTGGCGGTCAGACGGGCGGTGGGCGTTTGCATAATCAAGATCTCTCAGCAGAGATAGTGGGGGTGAGATTAGATCTAGTCTATAGCAGGAGGGGTGGGTGTTAGGGGATGAATTTCTTTGGTCATCCAGTAGGCGCGAGGGGAACCGTCAGAAAACCGACGGCTGATGGCACCCAGATGATAGCCAAGGTGAGTGTAGAATTCTTGGTTCTCGGGTTGGGCGGTGCGGACTTCGAGGCAGAGGGTGGAGAGGTGTTGGGATTGGGCTTCTGCTTCAACGGTTTGCATTAAAAGCCGCCCTAGGCCGAGACGGCGGCAGGACGGTAGAACGGCGAGGCGATGGATGTAGAGGAAGGGGCGATCGCAGAAGGGGCGATCGCAACATCTCTCGATCTCTAATGTAGTTTGGCGATAACAGCGGACACTACCAACAGGCTTTGCCTCAATTTCAGCCAGGAAGATGGAGCCGAGTTCGAGTTCGCTGGCGATTTCCTGGGGAGTTTCCTGCCAGATGCTGCTGTAGGGGATGAGCGTGCGATATTCTGCGTAGGCCGATTGGGTCAGGGTATGGATGCCCTGAACATCGTCAAAGGTGGCTCGGCGAATGGTGGCTGAGGCGGTCATGGATGATTCTGTTAGCAGATTGCAAAACCTTCCAATCTCAGCACTCAGCACACTGTTACTACCAATCTAGCTACTGCCAATCTAGCTACTGCCAATTGCCAATCTAGCTACTGCCAATCTAGCTACTGCCAATCTAGCTACTGCCAATCTAGTTGCTGCCAATCTAGTTTTTCTTGGCACTCTTAACGCTGATGTTTGCGTTAGGGTTTGCGCTCTTGTCGTTGTAGTAGCGCGGGTCGTAGTAGCCTGAGAAGTTGGCACTGTCGCTGGGCAGATTGGCCTGTGGGGAAGGCTCCGGTTCGTAGGACTGGGGCGCTTCGATGACAGGCGGGACTTCACCGCTGGACTGGGGTAGGACTTCCTCCATCGGGATCGTATCGACGATAACGGGCGGAGGGGTTTCGGTGATGGGAGCAGGTTCAGCGGAGGGGGAGGGTTCGGCGGGAGCCAACTCTAGGGAAGAGGGCACGGAACCATCGTTGGCATCTCCAGAATAACCCCCAGAATAGCCGCCTTGATGGCTGTCGGTGGGCTGACTCCAGGTATCCCCACTCAGATCATCGGAGAAGGTCGTGGGGTTGGTTGCCTCTTCAGCGGCAGCCGGAGCAGCCTCTGATTCGGCGGGGGCGGGTGGGGCGTAGATGGCGTTGAGTTCGGCTTGCCAGTCGGCGATGCTGCCTTGGGCTTCGTAGTAGAGGGCACGACCGGGGCCAATTTGGTAGGCGGTGTCGATGGCGGCGGACAGGCTGCCGTTGTAGGCTTGCGATCGCGCTCGGCTCAAAATCGGCTCGTCTTCGGCAATTTGGGCGATGCGGATTTGTTCGGCTCTCCAACCCCAGATGACGGACTGGGCTTCGGCGTAGAGGGCGCGCCCGGATTGGATTTGGGCGGCGACTTCGATGGCTTCGTTGAGCTTGCCGTCCTGGCCTAGGGATTTAGCACGCGCCAGGATGGGTTGGTCTTCGATGACCTCGATTTGGCCGCGCCAGTTGGCGATTAGGTCTTGGGCTTGGCCGCGTAGGGATCGTCCGAGGGGGACTTGGCGGGCTTGGGCGATCGCCGCCTGTAAGTCGGGTACCTTGCCGGATTTAGCAAGCTGCTGCGCCCGAGCAATCAGGGGTTCGTCTTCGATGCGTTCGACTTCTTGGTTCCAGTAGGCCAGTAGGGTTTGGGCTTGCAGGCGGCGGGGGTTTTCTTGGCCGACTTGTTTGGCTTGGGCGATCGCCAGATTTAGCAGCCCATGCTGTCCGGTTGCAGCAGCAGTACTCGCATATTTAAGCTGCACCACATCTTTGAAATGGGCTTGCCATTGCTTGACATGGGTTTGTGCCTGGGCATAGAAAGGGCTTTCGGGGCTGACTTGTTTGAGAGCGGCGATCGCTTCCATTAAGTTAAACACTTGCTTGTTCGACGGTACCCAGTTGGACTGGGTGCTGTTGGCCAGCATGTAGGCATTGCCAAAGCGCACCAGATCCTGAATTTCGGGAGCGTTGTCGGGGGAGACGGGCACGTAGAGGGTGGAGATGGCTCCGCTGCGATCGCCCTGGTTCCATTGCTGCAAGCCTGCGGTCAGGAGTTTTTGGCTCCATTGGGTGAGCAGGGTTTTGGCTTCGGTGGCAGCGTAGGTTTTGGGCTGCACCTTTTGAGCCACGGTGATGGCTTCGACGAGTTGGCGATAGCTTCCGGTTTTGGCGAGTTTTTGGGCTTGGTTGAGGGCTTGTCGGGCTTGTCGCTCAACGCCTAACTGCTGGGAGAGGGCGCGGGGTTGTTGGGTGCCCCAATATTCGCTGTCAAATTTGGAGAGTTCGACAATGTAGATGGAAGCGTCATCCCACTTCTGTTCCTTCATGGCGGTTTGGGCTTGGGCGTAGATCCCTTTGCCCTTTTGCCATTGCTGTCGCCATTCGCTGACAATTTCCTGACCTTCGGCGTAGACTTCGCTGGTCTTGGGAATATGTTTAATCGCGTCAATCGCGCCTTTCGCGTCGCCGTTCTGCATTTTGATGCGGCTGATGGTCAAGATCTGTGCAGACCAGCGATCGGTGAGACGATTAATTTCGGCGCGGAGGGGGTGTTCTGACCCCCATTGCTTGAGCATTTCTAGACCCGACACGAGTTGCGTCAGTTCGCCAGACTGAGCGGCTTGCTGGGCGCAGTAGAGTCTTTCGCTGTCGGTGGTGAGTTGGGAAACTTGTTCGCAGTTGGGCAGGGGCGGCAGGCTGGTGAGCCACACGAGTGCCACAGTGCCCATGCCGCCGAAAACACCCAGGATGCTCAGCCAAATCAAAGACCAACGCCAGGGGCGTTCTTTGGTGCTGGATGGGTTGGGGAGTTCGCCCAGATCAAGGGGGATATCGAGGGCATCGAATTGTCCGCCAGAGAAGCCGCCTGACGAACCCGGACGGAATGAACCTTCCGGATTGCCGCCCATGGGATCATTCACGCCATCGGCAATTTGCAGTTCGCCAATTTTGGAGCGGACGGATAGGTGTGACCAGTCGGCGATCAGTCGCTCAAAGAACTTGAGGGGGTCGAGATGAAACCCGATCGCTCCTTTTGAGGACTTGGGCGAGGATGCCGAAGCCGAGCTGCCCTTGGGCTGGCTATTGGACTGGCTGGCTGAATTGAATATATTTTTATCGTTATGATTTGAATTTGTACGCTTATCTACCATAATCTCCCCCTCACTGTATGCCTATCGCCTGCGGGTCAGCCAAGAGCGAATCTAACGCGCATTGCCAATATATTGGGCTGATTTCGATCGGATTGACACCTGATTTCCATCAACTTTCATGAACCTCATTCATGAACCTCTTCCATCAAGCTCCTAGAAGAGCCACTTTTGTCGAAATGACGGTTGTTGTCGAAATGACGGTTGTTAAGGTTGATCCCAAATTGATACCTAGATGGATTTCGATTTGTCGGTATCAGCCATTCGTTTAGAGACGGATTGCATCTCGCAATTGTTCTGCTTCAGCTTGAAATTCACAGTTTCGCAAAATTTACAGTTTCGCAAAATTTACAGCCCTGCAAAATTTACAGCCTTGGGAAATTCACAGCTTTACGAACCCATTGTCGATTGATGCGAGAGCGACGAATCCTAAAGGTATTCCGGTTGCGCTCTCAAACTCACTTTCCGCTGAAGGAAATTCAAAATCAGGATTGATTCCTTTATATACCTCAATTATCTAGCAAAAACATCTACCCAAAAGTTTAAGACATTACTAAACTCTGGGGATGTTTCATCGGGTGGGCAATTCGGGTTATGTTCACATTTCGTTTTGCTTCGTAGAAAAACGTTGCAGACTGCTGATGTTGGAGATTTAAAGGGATGTTACAAATGAAACTTACGGCGATTTGACTTTCTAGAAGATCCCACTTATCCCGCTAAATATCTCACTTTGTTTCAAATCCTGTAAGAACCTAAAGTCATAGGTTTTGTTTCAAATGATGAACAAAGAGGTTACTGCTGAGGTGGACACCCGATCGCCAGGTGAGCAGCAAGTTTTGTTTGGGATGGAGGGGGCGGGGGCGCTAGCTTGTGCGTTAGCACGTATCGCAACTTCTCCATCCTTTTCACATTCGTCCAATCTTTTCTCAAGGGTAGCCTTTCCTCAAGGGTGACCAAGAGCATCAACTCCTCCTGTTTGAATACTTGTGTTTTGCAGCTAATGTTTTGTGATTGGGGTTTGAGAACTGCTGCATGGCTGAGTATGCAGATGCAAACAGACGATTCGTTCTATTGCATAGGCTTGTGGCTTGATAAAGTTTACTGGTGTTGAATCCGGTTATGACACCAGCAAGTATCACGGAATACACAGAAAAAGATATTCTTTTTTCTCTCTAATAGCATCAGACCATGTATTTCATAGAAGTGGGGTGTGGGGCTATGCCCCTGTGGGGGGGCGAGGGTTGGGGTGGTGGGGAGGTGGGCGGCGATCGCTCCAATGTCTTTAGTTGGAGTCAATCATCAGGGGTAATCAATTCGTGATGGAGCGGGTCATTATGGTTAATCGATTTGTCCATTATGGTTAATCGATTTGTCATTGTTGAGTGACTGGAAGTTCAATCATGGGAAGCTCAATTATGGGAAGTTCAATCATGGGAAGCTCAATTATGGGAAGTTCAATCATGGGAAGTTCAATCATGGGAAGTTTAATGACTGAATGTTTAACCATGGACGTTAAATGATGAAATGGATTCGTTCTAGAAGAGAGGAAGGGTTGCGCGGCAAAAGTGGCGCAACCCTACTGTGGAATCCTGGATCTCTAGATTTACTGTGAGGTGTCGTAGTAGCGTTCGTCGTAATAGCCGTTGAAAGTGGGTGGCTCGGCGGGAGGGGCTGTCTCAATCGATTCTACAGAAGGCTGGAGATCGGTATGAGGAATGGGTTCTGGGTCGGTTCGCGAAGCTTCAGGGAGCGCCTCGGGTGGGGATGCTGTACCTGCATTGTCCACTGCATACGGGTCGCTGAGAGCCTCAGCGGGAATTTCCGTTAAACTCTCGCTGAAATGGTCGCTGGAGTGGTCGCTGGAATGGTCGCTGGAATGGTTGCTGGGACTGTCGCTGTAATTACTGTTAGAAGTGTCGCTGGGATTTTCATGGGAAGGGGCGATCGCAAAAGAATCATGGCCTGCATTTAAGGGTTGAGCCGGGTCTTCAATCTGGGGATCGCTTGCGGTAGCTGAGGTTTCAGCAGGTGCGGCAGTCCATTTAGCGGTTGGGGGAGCGATGACTGCGGCATTAAACCGGGGCGCATCGGAGCCGGAAGCAAATGAACGGCTTGGATCGGCGGTGAATGCGGTATTGGCTTCGGGGGCTAGCTGCTGTTGCCATTGGGCGATCGCATCCTGAGCCTGGACGTAGAGGGCGCGTCCCGGTCGAATTTTCTGAACGATTTGGATGGCGGCGTTTAATTGTCCTTGCTTGGCTTGGGTTCGCGCCTGAAGCAGGAGGGGCTGGTCTTCTTGGGTTTCGATCAGGTTGCGCCAGTGGGCGATCGCGGACTGGGCCTCTTGACGGAGGGCTTGACCGAGGAGAATTTTTTGAGCTTGGGCGATCGCAGCATACAAATCACTCAAGGTTTTGGACTGGGCGACCCGAGAGGCTTGG
>JALOOP010000121.1 GCA_025454315.1 Oculatellaceae cyanobacterium Prado106 | reverse complement strand
GATGTAGCAGATGGTGGCGGTCAGTAGGGTGGGGATCATCAGAACGCCGAACCAGCCCACATAGAGGCGGTTGTCGGTGGAGGTGACCCAGCTACAGAAGCGATCCCACAGATTGGCGCTTTCGCGCTGTTGGAGAGTAGTAGTCATTGGATAAATAAGTACGGTTTTTCCGAGATGGACTGAACAAGCGGGTTATGTATGCCTTTATCTTAGAGGCAATGTTTAGAAATGTAAACAAAAACTAAGATTAATTTGTCAAAGCTCTTCCCAGAGGTCTAAACCCATGCCACTCAACCTATAAGTCTGACCGCTCAATCCTCCTGTGGAAGCCAATCTTTGACGGTTGGAATGCTGGGAGCCGCCCTCCTCCCCACTCCCCCACCTTTGTAACGAATCTTGTGGGTGACTTTAAGGTTGCGATCGCCCGTTAAAGCTTTTGACTGGGCGATCGCCCCCCTCTTTCCCCTCAGATTCGGTAAGATATTCCCATCCAATTTGGTCAGATAGACGATTAACATCTCGCGGGAGAATCCAGGTTATGGCCAAAAAATCTAAGGCGTTCAGTGAACTGCTCCGACTCCAGCAAGGCGATCGCATTGAGCAGCGGGAGATGCAGCGACTGGCGAAAAAGATGCGAAAAAATCCCCATGCAAACAATGTCGCAGGGATTGTGGCAAACCCCAAAGGGCAAGTGAAGATGTCCGCAGTCCTGGAACAGTTTGCTGAACCCTATGTCGAGCCGCTTCAGGAGTTTTCCGAGGTTAAGGGAATGTATCGTCTGGCAATTGTGGCCTGGAATGCGGCTCTTTTGCCAGAAAGCGATCGCCCCTCTCTCCTCGATCCGGTGATGGAGATCGCAACAAAAGGGATGAATCACAAGGCGAAGCAGGAGCTAAAAACGATGGTGGATGACATGATGGCTCGGAAGCTGGAACTTTTTGATGAGAACAAGCGGCATATTATTGACTTTCAAATCAAGGATTACGGCACCGAATACTACATTACGGTTGCTGCGACCTTACCCAAATCCTTTCAACCATCCTCCGAAGATCAACCCGTATCTATCTAAATTAATTCTAGATTAAGGAAGGATTAAGCTAAGGGAGTTATCCTCTATCCTGATTCACCCCCATTCAGGATATAGAAGGCATGACCCATTTTTTCTTTCTGTTGCTGTTCGCAGCCACGCTCTTTCTGGCTTATTCCAACGGAGCCAATGACAACTTCAAAGGGGTTGCAACCCTATTTGGCAGCCGGACGACCTCCTACAAAGTGGCGATCGCCTGGGCCACCCTGACGACGATCGCCGGATCTCTCTTTTCTGTTTTCTTAGCCAGTGCGTTGATCAAAAGCTTTTCGGGGAAAGGCTTGGTGCCCGATGCGATCGCCGATGGCACAGACTTTCATCTGGCGGTGGCCTTGGCGGCGGGATTGACGGTGATTTTGGCCACGGTGCTGGGGTTTCCGATCTCTACGACGCATGGGTTGACGGGAGCGCTGGTGGGGGCAGGCTGGGTGGCAATGCGGACAACCGCAGCGGTAAACGACCAGGTGAATTGGTCGGTGTTGGGGAAAACGTTTTTACTGCCGTTGATTCTCAGTCCTTTAATTGTCATTCCCTGTGGTGCGCTGCTCTATTCTTTGGCGCGTTCCTTGCGATCGTCCTTGGGCGTTCAAAAGGAGATGTGTCTTTGTGTGGGCAAAACGGTCACGCCGCTGAATGCGGGTTCGTTGCAACTGGTGGGTAATAGCCTGACGGGCGGTACCGTGACGGATGTGGCGATCGCTCCCGTAGAACAATGCAAAGAGCGCTATGTCGGTCAGTTTTGGGGCATGAACAGTCAATCGGTGGTGGATGCGATTCACTTTTTGAGTGCGGGGCTGGTAGGCTTTGCCCGAGGCTTGAATGATACGCCGAAGATTGTGTCGTTGATGCTGGTCGGCGAGGCGTTCTCGGTGCAGGGAGGGGCGATCGCAGTAGCGGTGGCAATGGCGATCGGCGGCTGGCTCAATGCCCGCAAGGTAGCCGAAACCATGAGCCAGAAGATTGCCACCATTGCACCGGGTCAGGGGCTGATTGCCAATGGGCTGACGGCAGCGATGGTGATTGCGGCCAGTCGCTTTGGCCTTCCGGTTTCCACGACCCATGTTTCGGTCGGGTCAATCTTTGGGGTGGGGCTGACGGCAGGAACGGCCAATGCTCGGATGTTTTTGCAGATTTTGCTGTCCTGGGTGTTGACCTTGCCGATCGCTGCGCTGCTCAGTGCCCTGTTCTATCAGGGGTTTCATCGTTAATGGGTACACGCGAGCCTACAATCGCCTTCATCAGGATTTTTGCCTCAACTCCTCTAATCTCGCCTACTCATCTGGGCAACTTTGAAACCCCTGGCCACCTCCTTGAAGCTGACTTGAAGCTTCGACCCCCTTACCAGGGGCTACCCAACATCGTAAAGCTAGCCCAATAATAAGGATGGGACAATTCCTCCGCCGAAAGGTCTGTTCCAGAAGGCAGCCGGAAATTTTCAACACCAGGAATGCCACGCATTATGCCGTTTTCCACAAATATTTGACCTGTGGCCATGGCAGCCTGAGCCTGACGCAGTGCTTCAGCCTTAATGGGACTGTGATTGAGCGCTTGATAAAACCCCGAAATTAACGACGCAGTGCCGTCATCGCTGACATACCAGAGACTTGCGACAGCGGTTTTGACACCCGTTTGAATCGCCAATCCGGCTAGTCCCATTTCGGCAGAATCGTCACCCAGCGCAGTCTGACAGGCGCTTAAAACCAGGAGTTCAACGGGCGGATCATTCCAGCCTAAATTGCGAATTTGATCGGGGTGGAGTTTTTCATTCCAAAGCTGAATGTAAGAACTTTGGAACGCGCCGGGTAAAAAGTTGGCATGAGTCGCCAGATGGACAATGCCAAATGACTGCTGCGATCGCACCTTTCTCAAGTTCTCAAGGGTCGCTTCCTGATTCAGAAAAACCTCGCCCTGCCAAAGCTTCAGCGCCAGCAAATTCAGTTCGGTGGGCACAGCAGGCAAAGGCACCTGTCCTTGCGTACTTTCAGAAACCCCCATCGCCAACATCCGGCTATGCTGAATGTCCACATAGCGGGTATCGGTCAAACTTAGACTGGGCATTAATCCGGTACTGTAGGTTTGAATCAAAAACTTTTGTCCATCATGGAGAGCCGCGAAGGGGAGCGATCGCAACCGGGTTTCCGGCAAGAACACGAGATTGGCGATCGCCTGCTGTTGCAAATCTCCGGCCACGGGTGCCACCAACCATTGATAAAGCTGCTGAGCCAGGGGCAAATAACGCTGAGTTCTGAGTTGCCGCACATCAGTGATTTCACGCTGAAAATCCTTGACTGCTGCCAACACCAAGGCGCGGGTCGCACTGGGAACTCGTTTGCGGATGACACCCTGTTTGCTGACCAGCAGCAGTTCAAGCTCGTCGTCTCGTTGGACAGTCGGTTCAGCAAAGGAAGCGGTCGAATCAGAGAGGCTAGCTGGGACAAAGTTCAGATATAGAAAAGCAGGTTTCACACCCGTTGCTTCTTCAATGTCTGAGGCAAGGGCTTTGGCATCCGGTAGACTTTTCGGCGGTGGTGGAGCTATGCCTAAATAGCGGGTGAAATCCGTTGTGGAACGCTGTTCAGCTCGAAGATAGCTGCTCTCTAGATCCCCGTCGGTTGGCAGTCCGGGCATGCTGATGATCGGTACCGAGTCATCTAGGGGGGAAGAGGGCGGAACTGCGAGGGGCGATCGCGTCGGTCGGGGTCTAGGTCTGGGCGGGGCAGTGGGGCGAGGGGCAGGCGCAATCGGCAGAGGCGGCGCGGCAACCAAGTTGGCCTGCACCGCAACTGGGGCGCTGCGACTGAGGAACCCGGTGCCGTTGTCTAAATCCTGAACCTGGACGGTAAACGCGGTCTGAATTCCCGTGACGTTAGGCGGCGGAGTATAGGTGAGGATATCCCCCGGTGTGATTACATCGCCTGCGGCTAGCACTTGAGTGCCCCGCGTTAACCTTGCATTGGGGGTAATGCTGTTGATTTGCACCACCACATTATCGGTGTCGGAATCAACTAAGTTCGTGGATGGAGTGGGAAATAGATCGGAGAATGACAGCGTTAACGCTCGATCTTGAGTGCCGTTAAGGACAGGGGGAACGGTCAAAGTTGGGGCAGAATTGACAGAGTCGATCGCAATACCCACAGGATTGCCCGGAATCACAGCATTGCCCCCAGCCGCTAAAACCGGGAAGGAACCACTGGATAAAATCCCGGTAGCGGCAATGCTGCCCACGGTGCCATTGGCACTGGCAACACCCACCGCAAATGGCAAGTTATCTAATCCTCCGGCATGGGTGATGGCGATCGTTCCATTAGTGCTGGTCGAGCGCGTGTCGATACTGACGCCTGGAGTAGCGGTAAATCCTGTGACCTGGATGCTGTCGCCTTCCAGGGTAATGTTGCCGCCCTGTCCTACGCTGAATCCTCGAGCTTCCAGGGCATTCACCGTAATGCCACCCTGGAGTAAACCTGTGGTTGTATTTCGGGTAGATAGTCGAATGTCTCCCCCGTTTAGATTAGATGTTCTTAGATTGCCTGCTGTAATATCTGCACCTGTAATTGTGATGTCACTTCCTGAAGTGGCGATCGTATCCGTTGAGCGCATTGAAAACGATCCCACGCCATCTTGATCCGCATCCGCTGTAAACCGAATATTACTGCCCCCGCCCACGCTCAAGCTGCCATCGAATAAGGGATCAATCCGAATATTGCGCGTCGCTTCCAGGACAATATTGCCCCCCGTAATTCCTTCAATTTCCGATTCAAAAATTACACTGGGCGCAGTATCTCCCGCCAGAATCGTCCGCGCCCCCCCTCCCGGTGCTCCCGTGAACAACGACGGATTGCCATCGACATCCACACTATCCCCGAATCCACTCTGAATTACAATATCCTGTGGATCGAGCAGTACTGTGCCGCCTCTTCCTTGGGGAGCCGAGACATCGATCGATCCTCGAATGGCGATCGCCCCTGGAGAAGAAACATCGACCCAACCCCCGTCCCCTGACATTACGCCCCCTCGTGCCGCGATCTCTCCCAGCAATCCAGCCCCGGATGCCCCCCATAGAAGAACATTGCCGCCATTCATTGCCAGTGCATCGGGTGAACCCTCAGCCGATGCCTGAAGTTGTCCAGCGGCGATCGCCCATCCCGTCCCAGGCGGTATCCCCGTTCCGCTGCTGGTCAACCGCACCACGCCATTGGCATCGATCGTTAATCCCATCGCATTGGCCAAATCCCCCCCCGTCAATAACGCCGGTAAGCTCAGAGGTGTAAACGGTAGCGTTGGTTCTGCTTGATCCAGAGTAGAAATCTCCAGACTCAGCGGACTGGTCGCTTGGCTAATCCGCACGCGACTTTGACCCGGTACTGCGGCCATGACAATCCGTCCCCCCGGTGCCGTCAGCGTCCCTGTATTGATGACCGTTCCTCCCAGCAAGGACAACTGCTGCCCCACACCCACTCGCAAACTTCCGGCATTGACGATCGCCCCCGGTTGATCCAATGCAAAGGCAAAGTTCGTCGGATCACTGACCAGATTGGTATAATCATTGTCCCCGATCGCTTGAAACCTGCCATCGCCAAAGCCAATTCCCGTCGCAGTCGTGGCATGAAACGCCGCTGGCAAATCCAGACGGGCATTGGCTCCAAACAAAATGCCTGCCGGATTCATCAAATACAAATTGCTCGATCCATCCGACACTTGTAATAAGCCGTTGATTAAGGAGCGATCGCCCCCCGTCACCCTTGCCAAAATATTTTGAATCTCAGGACTAGACGCAAAACTGGCAATCTCCTGAGCTTCTAAGCCAAACTGCTCAAAACTATGAAACAGATTGCGTCGATCCGCCGACCTCGATCCGCCCGTGATGGTGTAGCGATCGCCCTGACGATTCACCTGAGTGCGAGTGCCATCCTGGGCGGCTCGAATCGATTGTGCCAGAACCGGAACGGGCCACTCTATTCCTAGCAGAATCACCAGTAGGGAGAACCATTGCAGCACTCCCTGGTGATTCATAGCGAAATCTGCTGTTTGTTTCGCTTGAAATGAGAGCCAGGGAAGGATGTGGAACGATCGCAATGACGGTTTCAATGTAATTTTCATAACAGCAGGAAACATCCATAAACCTAGGATAATTGCGTCCACTCCAGGATACGGATTTAATTTCACAGTGGAAAAATTAAATCGATACCTATCATTCCTAATGAAAAGCCCAGGAGTTTTGGCTCTGTAAGAATACCCATGGTGAAGCAGATGTTGCATTGTGCAGAAGGACTCCTGCAGCATCCCAAGTCCAGCTTGGGCATCTAGCAGATGCAGTAATCGGCGTTGCTGAATTCAGCAATGAAATGTTGTGTGGCTGCGCCACCACACAACATTTCATTGCCCCGATCCGCAACTCCCGTTTTTTAGGTTTTCTTGAGCAAAGACTAGGCGTTGACAAGCAGATTGTGCGGTAGCTTGGGAAACTAGCATTTTATACAGCACAACGAGTGGGGCCGAAGTCGTCATTTTTGCATCCCTACTGGGCGAACTGATTTCTAGTATGAACCGAGCAGTCTTGATGCACGACATGAGTTTAAGAAGCTAAACCATAAGCTATAATATGACTATATAACCTGAATTAAGGAAGTTAAGCCAGAATTTAAGTCCGGATCAGCCTAAAATGAGCGACGAGCGAAATAATCATGGGAAATTGGCGGCATCTGACGAGAACATTGCTCTAGCCAAAGGAGGGCTTCTTGCTGCGATCGCACCTTCATCGCAGCCTGAGTATTGGGATCATAGAGATGCCAGTAGTCTCCCTGCTGATCTGTTCCTTCGGTGACGATCGGTTCTTGATGTTGCAGGATGAAGGCGGCAAAGCGATCGCAGATCCATCCCCATGCAGAGGCGACTAGAGTTTCCTCGAAATTAAGCTTGGGGCTGGATGTTATGGCGGATAAAGCGGTCGAGGGTAAAGAGGGATTGGCTTCTTGAGAATTCATGATGGGAGCCTCAATGAATAGAGTGACGTTATATCGCAATCCGAATATCGCAACCTGAAATAACATTTGGAGGGAGAGACGGGCGCAGTCTACCCCTCCCTCCAAACATCGTTTCAAGCCTCAAATTGGAACGCTATAGAAAGTGAAAATCGTGAAAGTGAAAATCGTGTTTCTCTATGGCAAAGCCGTCCAAAAACCTGATTCTCGTTCAAGGCTACTAGGCGACCGAAGGGCTGCCGTAATGTTTCTCTACACCCACGGGTTGAGAAACACAAGTTTCATAGAAGCTACCGCGATAGCGGAGCACCATCGAGTAGAAAAATTGCTTTATGGATGACGGTTCTTCTCCAGCGACGATCGGCTTCAGCACTACGCCTCGATATTGCATCTTGAACTGCTGCTTGAGTTCCGCTAGCTTAGCGGCTTCTGTCCGCTGAGCCATCGGGGTAGATGGATTGTTCGAGTAAGGGACACCACGATAGTGAAGTTGCATGGATTTGCTCCTAAGTGAGTTCATGGAATTGACAGGGGCTTGGGATCACTTGAGATCAACAGTGCCAGGTCATACCAGATCAGTGCTGGATCATGGCTAGACCATGGCTGGAGACGGGGGCTATGTCTTTGTGACGTTTTGAGACTGTTTGAGACTGACTAATCTGATTGATCCTGGATTTAGTTTGGCGCGATCGCCCTCATTACACCACCGACTTTTAGGGTGTTAAGCCGGAATTTAAGCAGAAGTTAGTCATCCTGTGCGATCGCCCTATCCCCACCCGAGATAGCTTGACGAGTATTGATAGACACCCGTATCATCGCGATCGCTATTCCTGTCTAACTTCTTTAACTTGGAACCATGAGGCTGAATCTTCTGCATTACGGATGCATCCGATCGGCCTATTTCCTTACACTACGGATATCCCGACATTATGCAGTCAGTCCCCAATGGAACAGCAATCGAAACAGCGTCGGCGGCGCGGCGTGATACTTACCCACACTGGATTCCAAAAACTGCAAGCCGCCAAGTTGCAGGCAGAAGCACTTGAAAATGGTGAAAAACGCTACACCTTGGAGGATTTGAGCGATCGCACTCGCATCTCCATCGACACCCTAACCAAGGTTTTCGCCTGTGAATCGCCCGTAGACAAACAGACCCTAAAGCAATGCTTTCAATCCTTTGGACTCATCCTGGTGTCAGAGGACTATGACTTTCCCGAAGTCCCCGATCCCACGACCGCCACAAGTGGATCTGATTTAGCCAAAGAAAATTTCCTGAGCGATCGCCCCTCCCCATTCTCCTCTGCTCCCATTGCTCCAGCCTCCTCCGCCCCCGAACTACCCGAGGGACAGGTGCCGTTAAATTCGCGGTTCTATATCGAACGTCCGCCGATTGAAGCCAGTTGCTATCAGGCGATCGCCAATCCCGGTGCCCTCATCCGCATCAAGGGCGCACGCCAAATGGGCAAAACCTCACTGATCGTCCGCATTCTCCACCAGGCATCCCAATGCGGTTACCATCCCGTTTCCCTCAGCTTTCAGCTAGCCGATGCCAGCATTTTTCAGTCCCTGGATAATTTCTTGCAGTGGTTCTGTGCCAATGTCGGGCTAGAACTGCGCCTGCCCAATCAGTTGGGGAATTACTGGAATGACCTGTTCGGCAGCAAAGTCTGCTGCAAAATGTACTTTGAACAGTATTTACTGGAACAGGTACAACAGCCGATCGTCCTGGGACTGGATGATGTCGATCGCCTCTTCCAATATCCCCAGCTCGCCAGCGACTTCTTTGGGCTGCTGCGAACCTGGCACGAAGAAGCCAAAAGCCGCGAAATCTGGAAGAAACTGCGGCTAGTCGTCGCCCACTCCATGGAAGTACTGCTGCCCCTCAGCATCAACCAGTCCCCATTCAACGTCGGCCTCCCCATCGAACTCCAGCCCCTCACCCCAGAACAAATCGAGCAATTAGCCGAACGCCACGAACTCACCTGGTCGCCTCCAGACACCGATCGGTTAATGCAATTGATCGGCGGACAAACCTACCTCGTCCGACGAGCGCTCTACCAACTCCAGGATCAACATCTCACCCTGGATCAATGGTTACCCACCGCAGCCACCCCCACTGGAGCCTATCGGGAGCATCTCCAGAAAAAACTCTGGCAGTTACAGCAAGAACCCGAACTCCTAGACGCTTTCTCTGGGGTGATTAGCGCCACAGAAGCCGTTGAACTCACCCTCACCCATGCCTTCAAACTCCAAAGTATGGGGCTGGTTCACCTCCAAGGCAATCAAGCCGTTCCCAGTTGCCCCTTGTATGTCCAGTACTTTCGGACATTTGGCAAAGTCGCGTAAACCAGATCCTGCTGACGAATTCCAAAAGTCATGGAGGTGGATGTCTCATTCCTCAAGCACCCGAGAAGGCTGCGCTCCGAGCCCGTCCGCGAATGAATTGCGGACTAATCGACAAAACCCATTAAAATGGGTTGAACAGCCTGTTCAGACAGCGTTCCAGCCTCCGTAGTTCATTTAAGAAACTTAATCAATTCATCAAGAAATTCCTTCCTAAAATCTCCAGGTTTCGCCAAGTTTCAATTCAGCCATGCTTACAGTAATGAGGCCTAAAGTCCTCACTACAAACAGGCTTGTAGTCAGGACTTCAGTCCTTACAAACCAGTATCTAGACGAATCAACCGGAGAACTAAAACCTAGAAAACTCGGCGATCCTGAAAAGGAATTCCCTGGCTAATTTGTCAGCCTTCATCAATGGACTTTGTCTAATAGCTCATGATTCATCTACGGGCGGGTCTGGAGCGAAGCTAATTCAGAGATGGCCCCCTTGTTCCCAATCAATCTGTGTCTTGATTAAACCCTGTGTCTCGATTAAACCCTGTGTCTCGATCAAACTGTGAAGTTATTGTTTAACAAGCCCTAAAAATATAGAACCTCATCCCAGCCCCCTCTATTCCAGTTCTTATGCTCCATCTCCCCGGATACCAGACGATCGCCAAAATCAACGAAATGTCCGGCTACTCACTCTATCGGGCAGTGCGACTGCGCGATCAGCTTCCGGTGATCTTAAAGCAGCCTCCGCTGAACCTTCCCCGTTCGGTAATGCTGACTCGCTGTCGGCGAGCTTATGATGTGGTTCGCAGTTTATTCCAGTCGCAGGCAGAAATTCAGGCAAAAGAAATCGTCCAAGCAGATCTGGGCGTGGTTCAAATCTATGATCTCGAACCCTATCAGGATCGGTTGCTGTTAGTCCTGGAGGATTTTGGTGGAGTTCCGTTCGTGCAGTGGTTAGAATCCCACGCCAATTCTACGGCTCAAGAAAACTCACTAACCCTCGTTGAATTTCTGCAACTTGCCGTTCAAATGGTTGCGATCGTCGAGCAGATCCATCATCACCGAGTCATTCACAAAGACCTTCAGCCTGCCCACTTTTGGTTCAACCCGGAGACACAGCAATTGAAGCTATCGGGGTTTGCGATCGCCACCCGCTTCTCCCGCGAAAACATGCCCCTTACTCCACCCAACCTCCTAGAAGGCACCCTCGCCTACCTGTCTCCCGAACAAACCGGACGGATGAATCGCGCCATCGACTACCGCAGCGATTTCTATTCTCTGGGCATCACACTCTACCAACTCCTCACCCAGCATCTGCCCTTTGACAGCCGGGATGCCGTCGAACTCGTCCACTGCCACCTCGCCAAACACCCGCCACCGCCCACCCAATGGCGCGCCGACACTCCCCCACCCCTCAGCCAAATCCTCCTCAAACTCCTGGCCAAAACCCCCGAAGCTCGTTACCAGAGTGCCTATGGACTGCGCGTCGATTTAGCCCACTGCCTCACCCAACTCCAGGCACAACAGACTCTCCTCGCCTTTCCCCTGGCACAACAAGACCATCCCGGCACCTTCCAAATTCCCCAAAAACTCTATGGTCGAGCATCAGAAATTGCCACCTTGTTAGCAGCTTTCGATCGCGTTGCAGAACCCCAGGAAAGACGAATTCGTGAACGTCAATTTGTCAATGCTGGGGGAGATGGAGGAACAGGAGGAGGACAGCAGCCAGACAACTTCCATCCCCCTTCTCCCTACGAACTGATTCTCATCTCTGGCTACTCGGGCATTGGCAAATCTAGCCTGGTGCGAGAAATCTACAAGCCAATGACTCAGCGCCGAGGATCTTTTATTTCCGGCAAGTTTGATCAGTTGCAGCGCAATGTCCCTTATGCGGCGATCGTGTCTGCCTTTACTCAGTTGATTCGTCAGGTATTAACAGAAAGTGCCGATCGATTGACTCAATGGCAAGAAACATTTTCCAGGGCACTGGGAGCAAACGGCAAAATCATCACCGATGTCATCCCAGAATTGGCACTGGTCATGGGAGAACAACCCCCTGTGCCCACACTCGGACTGGCAGAGGCCAGAAACCGCTTTGAACTTGTTTTCCAACACTTCATTCGAGTCTTTTGTACCCCCCAACATCCCCTGGTCATGTTTCTCGATGATCTGCAATGGGCGGATGCAGCCAGTCTTAAACTGCTCAAGCTGATTCTGACGGACACAGAAACCTGCTATTTGCTTGTAATTGGAGCTTACCGGGATTATGAGGTGAGTCCAACCCATCCTCTGATGCTAACCCTGAAGGAACTCCGCGCCGAAGGAACCAGGATTCACGATATTGTTCTATCACCTTTAGCCGAACAGCATGTTCATCAGCTTATTACAGAGACATTACACCCAGAGACAGATCCAGAAAAACAACTAGAAACACAATTAGAGACACAGCTAGAGACAAATCCAGAGACAAACCCAGAGACAAATCCAGGGAGATTACCCGATGATAGCAGCCTGGTTTTACCGTTGACCCGATTGGTGATGCAAAAGACCGCAGGCAATCCCTTCTTTGTCAATGAGTTTCTCAAAACGCTCTACCTGGAAAATCTGCTGACCTTCAACGTCCAGACTCGCTGCTGGCACTGGGATATTGTCGCCATTGAAGCCCTCGACATCACCGATAATGTGGTGGATTTGATGTTTAGCAGGCTAAAGCATTTGCCGTCAGCAACCCAGCAGGTGCTTTCGATGGCAGCTTGTGTGGGCGCAGAGTTTAGTTTGGAAACCTTATCGATTATTTGTCAGCAGCCTGCGATTTCCCTGTTTCAACAGTTATCAATTGCAGTTGAAGCAGGGCTAATTCTGACGCTCTCCCCGGTGGACGAACAATTACTCATTCAACGCTATAAGTTCCTGCACGATCGGGTTCAGCAAGCGGCCTATGCGTTGATTGATCCAGAGGATCAAAAAGCAACACATCTGCAAATTGGCCAACTGCTCCGTACCTCTCGTGAAAGCCAACAGAATCTCTTTGAGGTGGTCGATCATTTGAATATGGGGCGATCGCTCCTTCCCCCCTCCCAACAACTCGAACTCGCCCCCTTGAATCTAGAAGTCGCCCAAAAAGCCAAAGCTTCAGCCGCTTATGACTCAGCCCATGAATATTTGACGATCGGGCTAGAATGCCTGGGAATGGATACCCCGAAAGCGCGAAAAGCCCGTTGGCAAACCCATTATGCGCTAACCCTAGGACTCTACCGCGAACTGGCAGAAGTGGAATATCTTTTAGGCCACTTTGAAGCGTCGAAAGTGGCGATCGATCTCATCCTCAAACAGTCCACGGTATTGGTCGATCGAGTCGAAGCCTACAATCTTTTAATTGTCCAATACACGCTCAAAACCCAGTACAAAGAAGCGATTCAAGCGGGTCAAAAAGCGTTGCGCCTGCTCGGGGTTGACCTGCCCTTGACCAAACTTCAGTTCCACTTTGAGGCCGAAAATACCAAACTCAAAGCCAAGTTGCAGCATCGGGCGATCGCCACTGGTCTAGATCTCGAAGAAATCACCCAGATTGAGCATCAACTGGTTGTTAAATTATTGGCGAACCTAGGATCAGCGGCCTATCGCTACGAACAAAAGCTCTGGGAAGTGATTGTCGTTCTCTCCCTTAACTTTATCCTGGAACATGGCAATATCCCTGAATGCTGCTATGCCTATTCCAACTATGGCACGCTGTTAGGCTCAGTCCTGGGTGATTATCAATCAGGTTACGAATCCGCTCTCATGTCCTTGCGACTCAGCGAAAAGTACAATCATCCCACCCAAAAATCCCTCGCCTGTTTTATCCTGAGCAACTTTGTCCACTCCTGGGTAAAACCTGTAAAACTGGCTGATGCGATCAATCAACAAGGCGTTCAGGCTGGCTTAGAATCCGGCGGCATTCAGTTTGTCAGCTACACCTTAAGCTATCGCATCACCAATCTATTCTTCCAAGGCAAACCCCTCGCTGCCCTCCTAGAAGATTTAGAAGAAGCGATGGCGTTTTGTCAGAAAATTAAGAATCAATGGGCGATCGATGCGTTACTCGCCTATCAATTCACCCTTGCCGATCTCGTCTCCATCCCAGAATCTTCCCGTTCATCCATTCATTTACCTATCGATGCTGACCAGTATCCCCAACTCTGTGAATCTCACAAGAGCTTCAGCGGGTTATGTCGCTATTATATTTTGCAGTGCATGGTGCACTATTCCTTTGATCGGCCTAGGGATGCGATCGCCTGTGCCCAACTCGCCTCCACAAAACTCACGTATATCCTCGGCGTTCTCTCCCTGGCCGAATATCACTTCTACCATGCCCTCGTCCTAGCCAGACTTTATCCTGATACATCCCCTCAAGAACAGCCACAATTCCGAACCCAACTGCGCCAACACCAGCAGCAAATCCAGCGCTGGGCCGATCAATGTCCTGAAAACTTTCTGCATTTATGGTTATTAATCGAAGCAGAACAAGCCCGCATCACAGGCCGCAGTCTTGATGCGATGAACCTGTATGACCGGGCTATTCAAGCTGCACAGGAGCAGGAATTTCTACAGCAGGTTGCCCTGGGGCATGAACTGGCGGGTCGGTTTTGGTTAGAGCAAGGGAAACCCGAGTTTGCTCAGATTTATTTACAGCGATCGCACGACCACTACCAGCAATGGGGAGCCGATCTCAAAGCCGCCCATCTCAAAGCCACCTTTCCCCAATTGATCCACGCTGGCCCCTCCAATGCTGCTCCGTCTAGGACAGCCCTGATTGGATCAGAAATAGAATCAGAACCGCTCCCCCTTGCATCATCGCCTCTCAGTCCCATCGATCGGGCGATAGAATCAGGTTCTGCCGCGAGTGAGAGCCTGGATCTGGCCGCCTTGATCAAAGCGTCTCAAGCCATTCTCAGCGAGATTGTCCTAGAGAAACTGTTAGAAAAACTAATGACCATTCTCATCGAAAACGCTGGGGCACAAAAAGGCTTCCTGCTCCTGCCCCAATCGGACGAGAACCAGGATGAACCGAGGCCGGATGAACTCAAGATTGTTGCCTTTCAATCGGTGGAGCAACCCTCCCCCCATTCTTATCTCCATTCTTATCCCCATTCTGCAACCCTTCAAACGGCGCTTCCTCTCAGCCACGAAATCTTACCCACTAGCATCATTCACTATGTTGCCAGAACCCATTCAACCATTGTTCTAACTGATGCATCTGAAGCAGAACAATTCAACACTGATCCCTTCATCCTGGAGCATCAACCCCAATCTATTCTCTGTTCTCCCATTCTGAGTCAGGGTAAACTCATGGGCGTGATCTATCTAGAGAATAATTTAACCCCGGCTGCATTCACCGCAAAGCAGGTGCAGGTTCTCAATGTGCTGTCGGCACAGGCGGCGATCGCACTCGAAAATGCCCATCTCTATGCAGAAATGACCAGCCTCAATGCCGGACTTCAGCAGGAAATCGCCCGTCGTCAGCAGGCCGAAGCGATTCTCCGAGAAAACGAACAACGCCTGGTGCAATTTCTAGAAGGCATTCCGGTTGGGGTCTTTGTCATTGATGCCACCGGGAAAACCTACTACGCTAATCAAATGGCGCAGCAGATCCTGGGACGCGGCATTGTTCCCGGTGCCACCGCAGCACAGCTAGCCAAAATTTATCAAGCACATCTAGCGGGCACTACCGAACTTTACCCCATTGAAGAACAGCCGATCGCCCTGGCCCTCCAGGGAGAAAGCCACACGATTGACAACATGGAAATTCATCAGGGCGATCGCATCATTCCCCTGGAAGTTACGGCCACCCCCATCTTTGACCAACAGCAGCAAGTGGTGTATGCGATCGCTGCCTTCCGAGACATCAGCCAGCGCAAACAGGCCGAAGCCCAAAGAGTCCGCTTCACCCGCCAGCTTGAACAGCAAAACCAGATCCTCCAACAAACCCGA
>JALOOP010000120.1 GCA_025454315.1 Oculatellaceae cyanobacterium Prado106 | reverse complement strand
CTTCCAGGAACTCCAGCCCGACCTGATTATTCTGGATCTGATGATTCCTGGCCTCGATGGGCTGGAGGTTTGCGCCCGCATTCGCCAAAAGCCGGGAGCCAAAGACCCTTTTATTCTGATGCTGACGGCCAAAGGGGAAGAAATCGATCGCATCATTGGCCTCTCCACCGGAGCCGATGACTACCTGGTGAAGCCCTTTAGCCCCAGAGAACTCGTTGCGCGGGTGCGTGCCCTGCTGCGGCGTACCCTGCGCCAGGGTGGCCAGGGCATGGTCTACCAAACCCCCCACTTCAGCGTTGATGTCGAACAGCGCGTCGCCCACCGCCGCCAAGAAGGCGGCACCGCTGAACCGCTCGACCTCACCACCCTAGAGTTTGACCTGCTCTCCACCTTCCTCAGCTACCCAGGCCGCGTCTGGAACCGTACCCAGTTGATTGAAAAACTCTGGGGCAGCGACTTCTTTGGCGATGAGCGCGTAGTCGATACCCATGTCGCCCGTCTCCGCAAAAAAATTGAACCTGACCCTGCCAATCCCAGCTTTTTGAAGACGGTGATTGGGGTGGGGTATAAGTTTGAGGATGCGAACCCGAGTTAGGGAGGGGAAAGGGGAAAGGGGGAAGGGGGAAGGGGAAGGGGGAAGGGGAAGGGGGAAAGGGTAGTCCTGGATTAACTTCATTGAATGGCTTAGGAATTGATCCATGATTGATGAATGACCAATTGATGATCTAGGGACGAGGAAACTTTTACGAACCCCTTCCCTGACTTACTCCAATTCCCCCTTTCGCCTTTTCCCTTTCCCCCTTCCCCTTCCCATGAACCCTCTCCTCCAAGCCTACACCTACGCGACAAACAACCCTGACGAGGTGCTGAATGCCCTTGGGGAACATGCGTTGTTGGTTGGTGTGCCGATCGCCATTGGTCTCCTGTTGGGGTTGCCGTTGGGGTTGTGGAGTGCGCGATCGCGTCTTGCATCCTTCACTCTCATCAACACGTTTAATGGACTCCGCACCATTCCCAGTTTGGCGATTTTATTTTTGGCCATTCCTTACTTTGGGCTGAGCTTTCAATCAGCGGCGATCGCTCTCACCCTCCTCGTCATGCCGCCGATTCTAATCAGCACCGATGTCGCCTTCCGTACCCTTGACCCGATGGTGCAGGAAGCCGCTCGTGGGATGGGCATGAATCCCTGGCAGGTGCTGACCCAGGTGGAAATTCCTCTGGCGTTTCCAGTGATTTTATCCGGGATTAAAACGGCGCTGGTTGAGGTCATTGCCAGTGCCACTTTGGCGGCCTTTATTGGGGCGGGTGGGTTGGGCGTGTTTATTGTGCTTGGGTTTGCCCTTTATGATGTGTCAATTTTGCTGGTGGGGGCTATTCCAGTAGCGTTGTTGGCACTGCTGGCGGAAGTGGTGTTGGGGAGTTTGCAACGGCGATCGCAGCCTATGCGCTCAGCTAAAACTACCCCTAAACTAATGAGTGGCAACTAATGCGTGATAGCGAATTTATCTTTGAATCATTTGTGGTTCTTTAAAGGCTTTGAATCTATCTTTTATAAGGGCGTTCACCACATTTCTCACAAAGCCCACTCTTGAGAAATTTGTCCCTTTAACACAACTTCCAATAGAGTTCTAAATCGTTATTCTCAACCTGATATTTAGAGGGATCAAAATGTTGATTGGATTGCGATCGCCGATCCTCATCTCATTCTCAAAGATGAATCCCCGATAGTTCTCTTGCTTACCCCTTTATCTATGACAGGATTGCTTACCTCCGTATCCTGCAAAAGTTTCATGTACTCCAAATAACATTGTATTTTATGCGACATGGTCTACTGAAAACTGTTTGATAAGAATTTCAAGAAACCCTCATAAATACAAATTTCCATAAATAAATTTGCCGATTTACTCCATAAAGCTTGTAATATTATTAGAAATCAAATCGCCTCGCTCTGATCACGGTTCTGGCTCCTTCGCTCATTGCTCCTTCGCTCATTGATTACGAGTTACTTATCCGATCGTGCATTGTCCTAGCCAATCCACTCATCTCTAGCAGCAGCGACTCTAAACAATCGCAGGTCCAGAATATTATCGTTCCTAACGATCGACCTGTTTAAACCTTAAGTATTGCTACAGAGAACGCCTTTAGAAATGATTTTTTACAACGACAGAATACGGGTCAAAACTCGTTCAGTTAACCTCTGCAACGATTGACTCATCCCAATTAATACGGCTCTTGTCCTTGACCTAGCCCCCATAATTATCCATTTCTAAATCTTGTTTAACCTCAAGGATTGAACAATTTATGCAGCCTGCCCGATCTCCCCAATCAACTTCCATGTTTACCCTGCGTTCATTGCCCTGGCTTACCTTCGTCTATCGGATTCAAGAATGGATTCGGCTCGAAATTGTAGACGATGATCCTTGGGATGATGACAGCGATCGCTAAACGATCTATAAGCGAATCTGCAATCTAAACGGTCTACAAAATTTGCAAAAGCCTCAGAGCGAGAAGGCATTTCATGCCGCGCGGCTCTGAGGCTTTGTTAAGATAGGAGGGAATCTGGACTGACCGTCCAGTTTTCCTATGCCAACTCATACCGCTGGCATATACCGCCGACAGACATCGCTTACAGCATTGCTATTACAGCATTACTATTACAACATTGCTAACAGACATCGTCCACAGAAACAGACATTGCTTACGATGCTGCTTTTCGTCGGGCAGGAGTTGCAGCCCATTCCAAGGCTAACAGTGCGCCATTCAAGGCAAAAGCTAACAGCGAAACGCTAATAGCACCTGCCCAAATTTTGTCGTACCGTCCGGTTTGAGCAATGCCTTCAAAGAGCAGGGTTCCTAATCCACCTGCCCCAAATTTTGCGCCGATGGTGGCGATCGCCACAGCCACAATCGCCGCCACCCGCAACCCCGCCAAAAAAATCGGCAAAACCAACGGCACCTGCACCTGCCACCACCGCTGCCAAGCATTCATGCCCACTCCTGTTGCCGCCTCCAGGACTGCTGGATTAATGGCACCTAACCCTGCCAGCAGACTCCGCACCAGAATCACCTGTGAGTAAATCACCATCGCCACAACGACCGATCGCTCATTCAGGCCAAACACGGGAACCAGCAAAATCATCAAAGCCAAACTGGGAATGGTATACAGAATACCTAGCCCACCCAGTAGCGGCAAGCTCAACCAGCGAAAGCGAGTGATGGCGAGGGAGAGGGGAATGGCGATCGCCACCGCAATCACCAACGCCAATGAGGTCATGCTCAGATGCTCCATCAGCAGAGTCCAAACAATAGAAGGATTTTTGAAAATGTACTGCATGGGTTCTTGACTGGATGGATTCTTGATTGGGCTTTTGACAGAGGATGGGTCGGTGGAGGGAGATAGAGGATCATCGTGCATCAGATCGTGCATCAGTAGGATAAAACCGTTCAATTTTTCTCAACCTCAAATCCTTTATGCTCCTTCAAAAGTAGTGTAATATTTTCTACTTAATTTTGCGTTCTGTTTTCTATCCCCCCAGGTATCAAAAATGTGACAAAAAGACGTGATGCAAGAACAAGTTGAACCTGTGCAGGGTTTTGTGGCGGACGTGACAGAGAGATTCTCAATCCTGAGTTTCTCGTGGTTTCAGTGTTGCTCAACATTGTATGGCTTGTAATTTACTTCGGGTTGCCTTTGCGATCGCGCAGTAAAGCCAGTCATTCCTAAATTCTGTCGAATGGTAGATTTGCAATTTTTCAATAGGAATGGAATACTGTCTAGGAAGCTCAATTTAGTCTGTCTTCACATTTATTCGGTGTTTCTTCACCAATCCTTTGTCTGGAGTCCTTGACATAGATTTTGCAACAGGTTTCGACCTAGAATTCTTGGCCTAGAGTTCTTACTCCAGAGACAAGAATTCGGATTCGAGAAATGAGGGTTGGGAGTCCAGAGTTGGGAATCTGGAGCCAGGAGAATTCTAGCGATTGATGTGAGGTTTGGTGATGAGACGGTAAACTGTGCCAGAACAGATCTGCCATCTCAACAAAGATGGATATGACTTGATTGGGAAAGGAGCTTGTCCTGGATATGGGTGTCAAACTACCGCGCGTTTTAATTGTGGCTGACCATGCTTCGCTCTCGTTGGGGGGTGAGGCTGCATTGCCATTACACTACTTCCGAGTCCTGCGAAAGCGTCAGATTGAAACCTGGCTGGTGGTTCATGAGCGCACCCGGTCGGAGCTTCAGTTGCTCATGCCTGAAGAACTCGATCGCATTCATTTTGTCCTTGACACACCTCTCCACAAGTTTCTTTGGAAAATTTACACTCTTTTTCCCCGTCGGTTGTCCTACATTACCCTTGGGTTTGGTCTGCGGTTGATTACCCAGTTTATTCAGCGCCGCATCATCAAAGAACTGGTTCAGCAGCAGCAAATCACGGTGATTCACCAACCCTTACCTGTTTCCCCAAAAGAGCCTTCCCTGATTTTCGGTTTGGGTGCTCCTGTTGTAATGGGGCCAATGAACGGGGGGATGCAGTATCCTTCAGCCTTTCAACACTTGGAAAGTCGAGTGGTGCGATCGGTCTTTCGCCTGGGTCGCTTCAGTGCTGATTTGTTCAATCGGGTTATTCCAGGCAAGCTATGGGCAGACCTGATCCTGGTGGCCAATGCTCGAACCCGGCAAGCCTTGCCTCACGGGGTGCAAGGAAAGGTCATTGAACTTGTTGAGAATGGGGTTGATCTGTCGGTTTGGTGTGGTCAAAACTCGCCCAGAAGCCACGTACCCAGCCGAAACAGCTCCCGATCGCTTCATCGGGTTCACGAGCATCCTGGCGGCACTAGCCTGTCTCGCCCAACTCAATTTGTCTTTATGGGGCGACTGCTCAACTGGAAAGCCGTTGATTTGCTCATTACAGCCTTTCAATCGGTGTTATCTCAGGTTCCATCTGAACTCACCATCATTGGCGATGGCCCCGATCGCAGTGGGCTAGAACATCAGGCTCAGCGCCTTGGCCTTGGGCAGCAAATTCATTTCCAAGGTTGGCTCTCCCAATCCGATTGTGCCCGACAGTTAAACCAAGCTGATGCCCTAGTGCTTCCCAGCCTTCTAGAATGCGGGGGGGCAGTGGTACTAGAAGCAATGGCTGTCGGGTTGCCTGTGATTGCAACTGACTGGGGCGGGCCTGCTGATTACTTAGATGCCTCCTGTGGAATTCTGATTCAGCCCGATTCCTCTGAGTCTTTTGTGCAGCAGTTGGTCAATGCCATGGTCAAGCTCGCCGAGTCCCCAGCGCTGCGTCACAAAATGGGCGAGGCCGGATATCAAAAAGTGATTCAGCAGTTTGACTGGGAGGTGAAGGGCGATCGCATCCTAGAAATCTACCAAATGGCGACCCGTGCTTCTCAAGCAGCCAGGTTGAAGGAGGGCGATCGCAAAATCCTCCTCGAACACTGAGGAACTCTTCCCTGAATCTTGTTACTGGCAGGCTTCTACAAAACAATTGCTGTAAACTACAAAACAATTGCTGCAAAAAAGCGATCGCAGAACAATTCCTGCTTGTGTGTCCAGCAAGTTTTCCGCATAGGGTTTAGAAGGAAATTAGGATTGGCAGGCAACAACGTGAAATCAGCAGTAAAACAGGGACGATGATTGTCCCTGTTTTACTGCTGACTCATCAGAATTTCAACTAACAAAAATCCTAACGGTTTTGCTAAGGCATTTAACTTAAAGCAAGGTGCGAGGAAATAGAGAGTAATATTTGCGATTAGACTCTTCTTGCGCTTCTTCAGCCACTTGATTGAGAATTTGTCCCAAAGCAGTCCCTACGGCTTCATCCGTCAGATTTTCCTGGGCATATTGTCTGGCCTGTTTGCGGAGATGGGCGCGCAGGAACGGATCATGCCAGAGGCGATCGATCGCTGCCGTCAAATCTTCCAGAGAATGCGGCCTGACATAGAGTCCTGTCTCGCCATCGCGAATATAGTCCTCCACGCCACTCCGGTTGGTCGCAATGATGGGACAGCCCATGGTCAACGCTTCCACGATCGCAGCAGTTCCAGCCGTTAGCCCTTCAGTGGTCATGGGCGTTACCACCAATCTAGCCCGTTGCAGCAGGGAGATGATCTCAGGTTTTTTCACCCCAAACGGTGTTTCCACCATAGAAGGAATATCCATCCCTTGCATGACCCGAGGGCCAGATACCACAATAGTGCGGAATCCCAAGCGTTTGACCGCTTCAAACAGCAGGGGATAGTCCCGGTAAGCCGAACCCACTGCCAGCACAAACGGAGACTCTGTGTCTTCAGTCTCAGTAATCGGATGCAGGGGCGCTTGCAGCGGCACAAACTTAAACCGCTCCACCGGAACACCTAGCCAACGGCTATAAGCCTTTGCCTCGCAGGAATTATGAACCACAAAGCGGTTAATGGACTGCATGGCCGCCTGAGACAACCAGCGCTTGTGCCCTCGGTACAGATTCGTATTAAACCACCAGGACACAATGGGAAACTTTTGAAAGGTCAAGCTTTTTTGCATCCCCACTAGTGCAGCGAGTTGGGGCAATACCGTAATAACGCCGCCTTGAACGGTTTCGACAGCGGCTCGGCTTTGTTGCCAGAGGGTTTTCCATTCTGCGTAGCTGGTTTCCGGTGCAGCTTTCTCATGCCAGTTTAGTTCTCGACCGGGGCGACGAATACAACTGAACTGATGATTACCCGGAACATAGGGGGTTAGCCAGGTCACATTGCGACCTTCTACATTGTCAATAAATGGCGCTACAACATTCCAATGCATAACTACCAGATTCCATAAGAAGAAATTTACAGAAAATTTGAAAGTTTATCTTTCAATGTCTTTGTCATTCAGACAATAGATGACTCGACATATGAACTTTGCTCGACTATGCGGCAGTTTCCACGACTGAAGACTCAAAGGTTTATTTGATGGGCAATCACCAACACTTGAATCAACAGGACTTAACAAAAAGCGATAGACAAAGACTGACACGGAAGCGGCGATCGCCCAACATCCCTAGGCATATTCCCCTAGAAGCTTCATGATTCGGAAGTCTTCTGTGAATTTTTCGGAAGTTTTTAGGATGGAAATCTAGGATGTTGTTCTATTGATAACCTATTGCAGAAGAATTTCCAAAGAGATAAGTCCGCAATTCTATTGAGCCTCCAAAGGAGATAAGTAAGGTAAAAAAAGAACTTGAAACGAACCTAAACGGTATTCACTGATTCCTATTTCACCATGAAATGCTTTGTCTAGAAGTGCATAAGTTACCTTAAGAGTAAAATTTTAATGAATTTGGCCTTACTTTATCCAATCTTTATGAAAATCCCCCTGAAGTTCAGTGCCCATCAATGAAGAGGGACTAAATTTGAACCTTGAGAATAGTGGTTAAACCCGATCCAAAAAAGAAGGGAGGGCAGGATGCGCGCAACACACCTTACCCTCCTTTTGTTTCTGAAGCATCAGCCTTTAAGCGTACTTTTGTTTTGGATGCCTCAACCTAGGCCATGACAATGCCCCCATCAATGTTAATAACCTGCCCTGTAATGTAAGCCGCAGCAGGATCAGCCGCAAGAAACCCAATCAGACCTGCCACTTCTTCAGGGTGACCAAAGCGACCCAGTGGAATAGTCTTGAGAACCTCTTCTCCGATCTTGTCTCCCAACCCTGCGGTCATATCGGTGGTAATAAAGCCCGGAGCCACAGCATTGACCGTAATTCCACGGCTTGCCACTTCTTTGGCCACGGTCTTGGTAAAGCCAATGACACCCGCCTTCGCGGCGCTGTAGTTGGCCTGTCCTGGATTGCCCATCTCTCCCACCACCGACGTGACATTGATGATGCGCCCCGATCGCTGTTTCAGCATCAATTTGCTCGCCGCCTTGGTGCAAAGGAACACGCCCGTCAAATTCAGGTCAATCACCGCCTGCCAATCTTCCTGTTTCATTCGCAGAAGCAGTGTGTCGCGTGTGATCCCGGCATTGTTGACCAACACATCCACCTGTCCCCATTTCTGGATCACGGCTTCAAACAGAGCGTCCACCTGGGCAGACTGAGAGACATCGGCTTGGAGGGCGATCGCTTCACTGCCCATCTGCCCAATCTCCGCTACAACCGCATCCGCCGCCTGACTCGAACTGGCATAGTTGACCACGACCTTTGCCCCCTCAGCCGCCAGAGCCAGGGCAACCGATCGCCCAATCCCCCGCGAAGCCCCGGTCACGATCGCCACTTTCCCCGCCAGCCGTGATGCCACCGCCATAACCCAATCCCTCCCAAAAAATAGATCACTCAACAGCGCCTCAAGTAAGAGCAAACGAACGTTGAGAAAACTCCGAAATAATCCGAAACAAAAGCATCGGATTAAAGCTTCAATCTTCACCAACCTTCATCATCCCAAATCCCTGAAAACCAGCGCCATCCAGAACTGATCGAATAAAATTGCTCAATTATGTTACGACATTTAGGTTACATTCCACAGGTCTGAAGCATTTTCATTAGCATAGATAAAGTCACCTCCCCCTCCCTCTCTCCCCCCCCATCTCCCCACTCCCCACTCCCCACTCCCCACTCCCTACTCCCCACTCCCCACTCCCTACTCCCCACTCCCCCCTAACTATGGCAACCAAACAAAAATTCTCCAGCTTCCAAGAACTCCTCACCCAGTCCGAGGTTCCCCTCGTCGTTGACTTCTACGCGACCTGGTGTGGCCCTTGCCAAATGATGGCCAAAATCCTGGAGCAGGTGAACAGCGAAATGCAACAGCGCGTCAAGATCGTCAAGATCGACACGGAAAAGTATCCAGATTTAGCCTCTCAGTATCAGATTTATGCGCTGCCCACGCTGGTCATCTTCAAGGATGGTCGTCCGGTCGATCGCGTTGAAGGTGTCGTTCATGCTCACCAACTAGTTCAGCGGTTGAACCAAATTACCGGATCTCCGGTCTGAGGGCAGCAATAAGGTGATTGGCTGAACAAGGAGCAGTGCTATTTTAGGCTTCAAGCCTAGTTGGGGCAGGTGTTCGAGTTAGGGCTTGGGTGCCTGCTTTCCAGCCGACGATCGCCGACCGACAGATGACAGATTAATGAATTGCAAACGAATGCGGGATGTGGAGTGTTCCACATCCCGCATTCTGTTAGACGAACCATGAACCAGTAAATGGACGAACAGTCACGATGACAGTGAAGCTTTCACCTCAAAACCATTACTTCAAAACCATCTGCTGATACTGGGATTCGCTCTCCGATCGCACCTCAGTTTCAATCTCACCCTCAAAGGGATCGGTGTAGAGGTTGAACTTTTGCAGGAGCGCCAGCCAGAAGAAGCTGGGGCCTTCGACGAGGTAGCGCTTCCAGAGTCTGCGGGGTTCTGAGAGGAGGCGGTAGAGCCATTCTAAGCCCAGTTCGCTGATCCATTTGGGGGCGCGTTTCACATTTCCAGCTTCAAAGTCGAGCGTTGCGCCCAGTGCCATAAAGATCTGGACATGCTTGAACTTGTGCTTGTACTTGTGAATGAACTTTTCTTGCTTGGGTGCGCCTGCGCCGACGACTAGAACGGTCGCTTTGGACTGATTCACCAAATCGATAATGTCTTGGCACTCAGCTTCATTTTGCTCAAAGCCGAAGGAGGGCGAATGAACCCCAATCACGATTTCGCGACCGACCTTGGCATTGATTTGGCGCTGAGCTTCGGCGGCTACGCCCTCCCGAGCGCCTAGGAGGAAAACCTTGATGTCGGGATTTCTGCGGTGGTGCCAGTAGAAGGCGGGGAAGAGATCGGAACCCGAAATCTTCTCTTTGACCGGGACACCCAAAAACTGAGTGGCATAGAAAAGAATTTTGCTGTCGCAGGTTTTGAAGTCGGCAGCATGATAAGCCTCGGCGAACTCGCGATCGCGCTGCAACTTGACGAGATGATCCACATTGGGCGTGAAGACCACTCCTCTTTGTAAAGACTCCAGGAGTTCAGACATCGAAACATTATCGATGAGCGTATTCAGTACTTTGACTCGATTCATTGAGCGTACCTATCCCCCAGAAGCTCCTAGCTAAAAAACGTTTGATTATCTACAAATTCAGTAATCGATTCAGTCGTGGACATATGGGTTGAACCCTTCTATGCGCTGGAATCTGACTTACTTTTGACTCAATGGAACGGCATGGGGCATCAGTTGGGTGTCTTAGCAATTTGTGATGGCTCAAATCCTATCGCTTTAATCCCATGACTCAATTCCATAACTCTTGCCATAGCTCTAATGTGACTGCCTATGGCGCTAAAGAGTTGCCGTCTTCAAGAGAATGCCTGTCGGAGTGACAGGTTGCTGAACGTCGAGGACTGATGAACAGGGACGTTTAGCAAACTATTTGATGCTTACCCCACAAGCGCTAGCCGTTGAACTCAAGAACTTCAAACCGTATTTTCAGGGAACTTATAGTATCAATGATAACACTGAAAACCGATGTATGTAAAGTTACTGTCAAAACCCTTGAGTACACGCTCATTCGTTAACTTGGTCGGCTCACCCTGTCCTAATTTGCCTACAAGGTTGACATTTTTCGCCCACTGATGCCAGAGCAATCCCTCAAAGTTTATGGAAAAATTACGGTGCTACCAAGGGAAAATGCCGAGATTCAGGCACTGAATAGGGTTCTTCATAAGTCGCTCGATTTTCTGCCCGTACTTGTACAGAGAATTAGCTTACTGGAACTTCATGAATTTTTTGTTAAGGAAGTGGGAGTAGACAGGTGGATGGGTGGATGGGATGACAAAACTGGCAGAATCATAGTCCGAAATCCGACTTTCGTCTAACTGTCGAGGGGTAGATTCTGGTACACTGGATATGGTGTTAAGTTCTGGGCGATATGCCTATAGGTGACCCATCTATCGAGGACTTAATTTCTACCGACCTTGTGATTGAGGACATAGTAAAGCCTGTATAGAACGCGATCGCCCCAACGATCGCCCTACTCATTCGGTTTTTCGATTCGGCTGACCTCTATTAAAAGCTTTGAGGAATTTTGCGTGTTAGCAATCTCACTACGCCCTGCCGGTCGTAAGTGGGGCACTGTAAGCTTCGCCTCCACCCTTCATCTGAGTCCCGTTTTGGAGTTGCTGCTGGCAGATGTCCCTGCCAAATGGCGTCCGGATATTCGTCTTGGTTTACAAGAAGCACTGGTCAATGCCGCTAAGCACGGCAATCACCTTGATCCCAGCAAGACTGTTCTGGTTGAATTTTTTAGCCTAGAAGATCAGCATTGGTGGATTATCGCGGATCAAGGGGCAGGGTTTTCTCCGGGATGCTGTTGTGCTGCCACCGTTGATACTGCTGAGCAAACCCTGGATGATGTGGGAGATTGCGGCAGAGGACTTTTTATTCTGCATCAAATTTTTGACCAAGTTCACTGGAACGATGATGGAACCGAGCTACGGCTTTGCAAGCAGATTGGCAGCCGCGCTAGGTTTGCTCTGGCTCATCAATAGGCGATCGCAGCCCCTTCATGAGTTTGGTGAAGTTTAATGGATCTGATGTGATCTATTCCGGTTGATCCCCAAAGATCATCCGTCTATGAATCTGTCTCAGAATTCATCAACCAATCCATTTACAAATCTATCTACGAATGATCCCCGCTCTCGTCATGCCAAAGCTGCAAGGCTTGGTGATGAACTTCTTGCCAGGGCAATCCCGTTTGACGAGCGACCTGGGCACAATCTTCGTATTCAGGTTTAACATTCAAAACCTTGCCGTTGGGGCGATCGCGCGCTACCTTCACTCTAATTGATCCATAAGACGTTTCCACCGTTTGCATTTCACGAAGCAGAGCCGTGCGATGTTGGGGCGATCGCCGAATTCCCAAAGTCGTCGTTTCCCGGAAAAGCACCGTTTCACAAGCCTCCACCCGATCGGGATTGCAGATCACGGTCAACAGAATGCCGGGACGAGATTTTTTCATGCCGATCGCTTGGGTAAACACATCCAAGGCTCCTACGGCAAACAGCGCTTCAAAGAGGTAGCCGATCCCCTGTGGGTTCATATCATCCACTTGAGTTTCAAGCTGGGTGATGACCTGGTGAGAGGCTTGAATTGCGTTAGCAGAACCAGAATTGAAGAAGGATTTAACGTTCTTAGCTTCTAAACTTGCTTCCGGTTCCATCGCTGCTGAGTAATGGGCGTGAGGTGCGTGATTCGTGTGATTTTCATGATGCGAGTGATGTACCTGTTGCTGTGTGGTTGTGATGCCGTCTTTGGTTTCTCCTAGCCATAGCCGCAGAATGTTGGGCAGTGCCAGATCTCGGGAGCCTGCTCCTAAGCCAATTTTTTGGAGGGTCATGGGCGGAACGGAGCCAAATTGGATGGTGAGGGTGATGGCGATCGCAGCCCCCGTCGGCGTTACCATTTCCCGTTCAATGCCATTGCTATAGACCGGAACCTGACCCATCTCAAAGAGTTTCAACACCGCAGGCGCAGGCACTGGCAACCGTCCATGCGCCGCTCGAATCGTTCCCCCACCTGCTGGCAGCGCAGAGCAGTAAAGTTGGTCGATCCCCAGCCAGTCTAGCCCCAGGCAAGTCCCCACCACATCGACGATCGCATCTGTTGCCCCCACTTCATGAAAATGTACCTGTTCCGGCGCAATCCCATGGACAGATCCTTCTGCGATCGCCAACTGTCGAAACACCTCCAAACTCCAGGCTTCTGCCCGTTGGGGGAGTCCAGCGGCTAGAATCAGGTGTTCAATGTCAGGAAGGTGGCGGACGGTGGGGGAGTGGATGGGTGGATGGGTGGATGGGTGGGATTCCTCCCCCTTTTCCCTTTCCCCTTTTCCCTTTCCCCCCTCTTGGGAATGGGAATGAGAATTAGAGACTTTAGGATCGTGGGGGGATCGGGCGAAGGTAAACTGGGGATCGCTGTGGGTTTCGTCCGCTAGCAGATCGACGTGAAATTGGGTGGCAATTTGTCCGTTGCGATGGACTCGCTCTGTCCAAAGCTTATACTCATGAGCGATCCCCAGTTTGTTCAGTTGCGCTATCAGATAGTCTAAGGGGACTCCTGCATCCACCAGGGCACCCAGGCACATATCCCCGGCAATGCCCGTCGGACAGTCTAAGTAGGCAACTTTTGGCATGGTTCTCACCCAAGGTAAGGTTATTTATGGCAACGGTTTATAGACTGCATCCCGAAACGCCCCAGGCTCGGAGCGTTGAACAAATTCGCGATGCGCTTCGCAGTGGTGCTGTCATGCTGTACCCGACCGATACGGTGTATGCGATCGGCTGTGATCTCAATGCAAAATCGGCAGTGGAGCGGGTTCGCCAAATTAAGCAGCTTTCTAATGATAAGCCGCTGACATTTCTCTGTTCTTCGCTGTCGAACATCTCCGAATATGCCCAGGTCAGCGATCCAGCTTACCGCTTAATCAAGCATCTGATCCCAGGCCCCTATACTTTTCTGCTCCCGGCGACAAAATTGGTTCCCCGTCTGGTGATGAACCCTAAACGCAGAACAACCGGGATTCGGGTGCCTGACCATGCGATCTGTCAGGCGCTGCTGAAGTCGTTGGGCAATCCCATTATTTCCACTTCGGCTACGACCGCTGCCCATGCGGAGGACACTGCGCTGTCTCCGGCAGAACTCTTTGATGAGCTAGATAAATTCGTCGATTTGATTATTGATGATGATTCCTCGGTGGGCTACCAGGTTTCGACGATTCTGGATTTGACCGAGGAAGAACCGCAGTTGGTTCGTAAAGGCTTGGGCTGGGAAGAGGTGGTGGGATGGGTGGAAGTGTGAGCGATCGCAGTTCACAATCACAGCCTACGATCGCAGTAAAGGAGGCACAGAGATCATCCCCGTACCTCAAGCCTGCATCTTATTCCTAAACCTCATGTCTGACCGGACGCTTGAACAAGGTTAGTCGCGATGGTCAATCAGGATTCTGCTTTACGAGCGATCCAGTATTTGCTGACGAAATGGACTTTGGTTTCCACTGTGGCAAATCCGGCTTGTTGGAGGCGATCGCCCAAATTATCTTGAATATAGTGACGATAATAAGGCTCGTGGAACATCGCCGGGAAATTCCGCATCATTGGCGCAAACTCGGGGGAGTCTTCCTCCTGCATAGAGTCGCAGATGACAAAAATGCCACCGGGTTGCAGCACGCGGTAGCATTCCTCAATGACGCGCTGACGCGCTTCGGGCGGCAGTTCGTGGAACATGAAGACACTGCTGACCCCATGAAAATAATTGTCGCGGTAGGGCAGATCTTCGGCATTGGCCTGGAGCAGTTGGGGCAGGGTGCCAGGGATCTCGGATAGAAGCTGGTTGGCTTTGCGGAGGTAGGCTGGGGAGAGATCCACGCCGTATAGAGAGGCATCGGGGAACGCGCCTCGCAGAAATCTCAGGGTGCGTCCGGTGCCACAGGCAATGTCTAACAGCAGCGGTTTGCTAATGCCGCTCAATGCCTGTTTCATGGGGGCGAGAATGCGCCGTCGCATAGCGTCCGCTGTGCCGTTAAAGAGCAATTCGACCTGCAAATCATAGAGATTGGCCGACATATCGCTCAGATAGCCATTGGTCTGATGGTGGAAGTTTTGGACATAGTAGTTGGGATATCCTTCCGTTTGAATGTCGGGGGAGAAGGTCTGGTATTGCTTGGCGCTAATGCGATCCCAGATCGTGGGAATGTCCATCCAAACGACCGGATAGTAGCGGAAGAAATCATCCCAAGGGTTATCAAAGAGCATTTCAGCGGGATAAATCCCCTGTTCGGCATCTTGGAGATCTTGCTCGGTCAGGACTCCTAGGCGCTGTTGGAGCGATCGCAAAATATCCGGCGATAGGGTTTCTGTCTCGCTTTTGGCAGTGGGAGCCACCAGCGACATCAGTTGGGTCGTCAGCGTTTTATGGGCAATGCCGAAGGTTGCTTTGCCTTGTTGAAAGGTTTGATAAGCCAGCTTTGTAAGTGTGTCAACCATGACAGGGATTTAGGCAACTCAAGGAGAACGACAGTTTAAACAATGATTTAACCTTTTGTGGAGCATTTTAAGGATCAGTGGGGCTAACCTGTGCGTTAACCTTTTTTTGCAAAACACTGTCCTCAAACCACCCTCGCGAGTCCCAACGTCTAGGACTGTAAATTAGTGTAACGAAGAAATGAGAAATCTTCTTGCTTCGATAGAGAAAAGCAAAGTTCGCGTCGAGGGTTTATGTCTTTGGGCAGAGTGGAACACAGATGGACACAGATGAATCGGAACAAATAAACCGCAGAGACGCAGAGACGTAGAGAGGGAAGGGGGAAGGGGAAAGGCGAAAGGGGAAAGGCGAAAGGCGAAAGGGGGGATTCTCTAGTCACCTTCTAATCACCCGATCTCCCCTACTCCCTACTCCCCACTCCCCACTCCCCACTCCCCACTCCCC
>JALOOP010000530.1:462-5611 GCA_025454315.1 Oculatellaceae cyanobacterium Prado106 | reverse complement strand
ATGGCTAGTAATTTGCGCTTGTAGTCGCGGGCAACAGGTTCGTAGCCGACAATTTTGAGGGTGGTGCCGATCGCCACATCCCGCAGTTTTACAGGCGATTGGGAAGGAGAAGTTTGTATGGATTGGGAAAGGGAAGTTTGCATGGTTGTGATCCTGGATGATGGACGAGTAGAATCCGCAGCATTGGCTCTAGAGGGCTGTGCGATGTCGGCAACCTGAATTCGTTGAGCCATTTCTGCACCCAAACCTAATCGTTGATCCTGGAGCGCCACAATGACAGAACCTGTAGCGGTAGTGCTGACAATCTCCAAGACTGCCCCCGGTATCAAGCCCATTGCAATCAACCGCTGGTTAGTATCGCCACACTCTAACTCAACGATGCAGATGCGATCGCCCATTCTCCGGCTAGACAAAGGCAATATCTCGCTTTGAGGAGAAGTCTCTGAAGGGGTGAGCGGACGATCGTGATTCTGAAGTGAACCCGATAATCCACCTTCTGATTCAAGCGATTCACTGAAGTACACAAATCTTTCCCAACGGGAAGAAGACAAGTCTTCAATTTCATTTCTGATGAGGTCATCACTATGGTACATAGGAACCTTCTCTGGATCGTGACTGTTGCGAACTTACACTACTGATAAAGATTCTCAAACTACTGAGACAAAGGTGCCTCTGAATTTAAGAAATGTAAAAATAGTTAAGCGATTAGATGACAAACTTGAAGCGATGGGACGACAAACTTGATACGTTGACACATTTTTTGGAGAGCTTTGAAGGGAAATTCGATGAAGGGAAATTCGATAAATAAAATGAGAATTAATTTCAATAATGCCACTCAATACAGGATTTCTATCGAACTTTATCAATTCTTAAGAAGCCAGCAAAAGAGCGCTATTTCGGCACTAGACGAATTGGATGATACAACGCTAGCTGAAGAATGGCTTGCTTGAAACGGATTATTTTTGCTTGAAACGGATCATCAAGAGTCGCACTAGCGATAGATGGTCGATATCAGGAGCGTTACGGCGATTCAGAATAATTCCTTAAGAGTCAGGAGTTCTGAATCGCCAGGTTTTGAAGAAACGGAACTTGGAATTGGGGCGGAATGCGATCGCCTCCCTGTAACCCTATGGGTACCTTGAACCTGCCGACGAAATTGCCACGAATTACACGAATTAACAGCTAATTTTATTTGATTCAGCCACAGAGATGTAAGCCACAGTGGGGCGTGAAGCACCCCACTGTGGCTTACACGCTTGAGAAGCGCTGTAGAATTTGTTTAAACGGTTCTACTCTGCGTCAGATCTCTGTAAATCCACTGTCCTGACTTGACTTGGGCTAATTCCGTAGAATTTCTTAAATGCGTTGCTAAATGCGCTTAAGCTGGTGTAGCCGACCTGATTTGCAATCTCTGTTACATTTGCCTCACTGGATTGCAGCAGTTCATGAGCCTGTTTCATCCGCTGTTGGTACAAATAGCCAAAGACGGTTGTTCCAAACAATTGGCGAAAACCAGATTTTAACTTATAGTCGTTTAACCCCACCAGCCTTGCCAATTCCAGTAGAGAAGGCGGGTTCTCTAAATCTTGCAATAGAATTTCCTTGGCACGGTGCAGGCGATCGATATCCGATGAACGAATGCGAGGTGACATAGAACTGACGATGAAACGGACGATTTCACGGGACAACCGTGATCCAAAATATTTTTTCAGGGAGGAGTAGGCTGTGCCCACCCCTCCCTGAAAAAAATATTGCGAGCATCAAACCGGAATGCTATAGGTATGAAGAATAAAATGACGTTGCGATCGCCGAATTCGCCCCTCTCGCTCCAATTGTTGCAGCAGGCGGGTGACACTGACTCGGGTAGACCCGATCGTGTCTGCTAAATCTTGATGGGTGAGACGAAGATCAAGAAGTGTTCCTTGGGTGACGGGTTTGCCGAAGTGACTAGCCAACCATTGGAGGAGTTGGAGGAGGCGATCGGTGACCAGGGGACGATGGATAATTTTGAGCAGTTCTTCGCTTTTCCAGGCGTGAACCAGGAGGGCTTGCTGTAAGTCGTGGCTGTCTGGTGAGAGGCGAGTCACCTGTACTTCGGTGAGACATTCCACCTGATAAGGCCGAATCCGAGAGAGGGGATAGCCCACCACATCGCCGATGCCCCAAAACCCTAGGGTAAAACTCCTGCCGTCCTCGTCCCAACTCAACGATCGCACCACGCCCCTCTCGATTTGCCAGAGCATGTCCGGTTCTAAAGTGAGAATATCTTTAGACTTAAGCATTTTCTGAGAATACACAATGCGAAGATGAGCAGAATACCGAGTGAAACCTGAAGGAGATGCAGTCATACCGTTCTAGGGATAAAGTTCTAAGAATGAATATTTAGGGACAAAGTTCTAAGAATGGATTCCTAGAAATAACGTTCGGTGAATGAATTGCTAGGGATAAATTGCTAGGAAGAAACCTCTGTGGGCTGAATCGTTGCAAAGGCGGGTTTGGTATCTAAATGAAGGAGGGATTTGATGCCATAGTGGGTTTGCTCAGATTCTTGAGTCGCGCCGCAGGAGGTTCTTAAGCAGATAGTTTTGCTGCTATCTTTGATGACTTCTACGGCGTAGGTGTGGATATTGTAATCGGGTTGCATCGCCCATAGTTTGGCCTGAATACAAGGCGAGTTTCCGCGTTGACGCAGGATTTGATACGCGATTCTATAGTCGAACCACGACCAGCCATATTGCTGCATTAACGCGGCTTCTGCTACCTGTAAGGGAGTTGGCAAAATGCTCCAGCCCCGATAGACCGAATCTAAAAGTTGAACCGCTCCCGATCGCGTCAAGATCGCTTTCAACGCCGCTTGATCCATTCTTCCGTAGTAGCGTCCGGTGGGGAAATCGATCAGGGTGGGGGCAAAGCGATGACCGCCAAAGTGGCTGGTTTGCCAGAGGCGAATGGGTAGGTCAGGCAGTGTGTTTAAGGTGGCGATCGCCTCTCGACAAAACGGCAGTCCATACCGGGCACAGCATTTGTCATGGCTACCATGGACACAAACCAGGAGATCGCGGACAGGACGTTTGTGGATGCGATCGCCCGGTAGCTGACCCCGGAGATAGGACTGTACTAAAGGAACGATTTCGTTCGGATGATGGACGCGCCATTCATAGCGTTGGTATCCCGGACAAAAGCGGTGGGGCGATCGCTGATAGATTAGCACCTGGGTTGGATGAGCAATCCGTTTTGGGGATGCGACATCGCTTTTTCCTTTGTTCAGACTTTGATTCACCAAGAGAAAGCGAATCGGCAACCGGGCTGCTTTGACAAAGGCGACCAGTTCCTTTAGGGCTGGGGGAACCCAGGGAGAATCAAATGCCTCTGCTGTCCAGGGAAAAGGACACTCGATCAGAATAAAGGTCTGGTAGGGCGTGGCGCTGCCGATTAGGTCTTCACGGGCTTGTTTAGAAACCTCTGAACAAAAAAAGGGATGCGTCATCGGTAGGTCTGCCTTAGCGTTTGCTCTAGGGTGCCGCACTGCTCAAACTTGCGGATGAGCGGGTGGGCGGGAGTTTCCTGCTGCTGAAGCATGGTGTGTAACGGGTGTAAAAGTTGGCGATCGCAATCCTCAACAAGAGCCGTCTCAGCCGCCTGTAGGACTTGTGCGGTCTGCTGTCGAATCGCTTCGTTGGCAAAACCTTGAACGGCAACGGTTTGGTGGAGCGCGCGATCGGGAACCGTGGCGCGTCCTGGCAGGGATTGATCCAGCGCGATGCCTTTTAACAGCGCTAAAAGCGCGGCATAAAGCTGGAAATTATCCGTACTGTCAAAGGCTTTGAATTCGATTCTGCCGACTTCTGCGGGGACGCGGGCAATTTTGGTGAGGGAAGGCTGGCTGGCGATCAGATCCTCGGGGGATTGGAGAAATACCATGACGGCAGGTCGATCGCCCGTTCGCAGATAAGTCCGCATGGAGAGTCCCTCCCAGCGTTGCCCTTGGGAGAACGGGGAACTAAAGCTGAATGGCACGATGTAGGGGCTGTAGAAGGTGAGCTTCTGGCCAATATCAATGATTTCTGCTGGGGATGCACCTGCGATCGAAAAGTTCAAATCAGGCCCATAGGTGAGCATGGGAATATGAGCCGTTTGTTTTTCGGGAGAAGATTGTCGCCGTTGCTGTTCATAATTATTTAATGGAGGCTGAGGTTCATAGCGAGAGCAATAGGGATTAAAACTGACCAAAATGGGCGTAAATCCATATTGAATAGCTACTTCTCATGCCTTTGGGGGCACAATCCGTCACTTTACCATCCTCCGAAAAGCGCTCAAATCCTTCAATGTACCATCGCTTTTTCTTAATGCCTGCGTCCCCAATGCGTAACTGTGCATAGTCATCGGCATAGACGGGAAGTTGCTCAATGATTTGATTCATTTCTGCGAATGATGTACAGGAAAAATCAGCGAATTGGTTGCGATCGTTGAGAAACGCAACCTCATGTTCAATTCCAAATGAGAACATGCCATGCACCCTAATTTACGAATCGTCCTTTGAACTTATGAATGAGCTTACGAATGAACTTACGAACGAACAGCAGAGTTCATTTGAGTACTGAGATGAGTACTGAGAGATCCATCAATCTAGAGGAACCCTCCGATTGAATGGTGAGAACTGGTGAAACCGCTAAAATCTACAGGGTTAGCAAAAGAACAACAAACCAGGGACTGCTCCCTTCATTAAATTAATTCTCAATAAGCTCTAACATAGGCTAGTTTAGAATTATTCTCAACAGGATGTTGTTAAGTTTTGTAAAATTTTGGATTAAAAAGTCTGACCCGTTCGCCAGAACCACCTTCTCTCTTGGATGAGATGGAGCGAAGCCCAATATAGTCGGCAATTTTTTTTCAACGCCAGAATTATCGAATCTAGTTCAGGCGTTCACGTTGAGGGGTGGATGGAGCGTAGCGCAACCCAACCTACGAGTTATCAAGCATTTCAAGAGTTTTTCCATCAACCTGAGATTTGACTCCTTCGCTTGCTTCAGCTATTAACACTAATTCTCAACTGTCAATGTACGCAGTCCCAACAGCCGAAATTTTATACACCCGTAGATCTCCAGCCTGTCAGAAGAGATTTCAGGCAGTAAGGGTTTTGCGAGGCTCC
>JALOOP010000530.1:0-450 GCA_025454315.1 Oculatellaceae cyanobacterium Prado106 | reverse complement strand
GGCGGCGCTCCACCCAAACACCCTTACTGCCAACCCTGCGTATCTGACCTAGTCAAACCGATCGATGCGATTAGCAAACCAGGCCACTGGAATCATCGGAATTGTGGGCAACAGGCAAATGAGCCATTGATTCAGCGTCAGAGGTGCTGTGCCAAACAGCAGATTCATCACACTCCACTGACTAAAGATAATCTGGATCAGAATGGCTCCGATGATGCCGATGAGAATGGCTTGGGTATCCCGCAGGTTGACGCGCCCACGACCTCTCAGTTGACGGACGATCGCCTTCCCCAAAACACTAATACTCAACAGATAAATGATCCGTCCCGCCACCAATGCTTGAATCGCCATGGTTCTGGCCAAAGGAATATTCCCCGTCGTTTGGCGAACCCACTCAAACATGCCAAAGATTAAAATCCAGTTAAAGGCTGAAATGAGCAGAATGCGCTG
>JALOOP010000529.1 GCA_025454315.1 Oculatellaceae cyanobacterium Prado106 | reverse complement strand
CGACAAAGTTCTGCAAAAAGGGGGACTTGCTCATCTGCGTACGTGGCTCAACCACCGGTAGAACGAATATTGCTGCGTTTGACGCGTGCATTGGCCGTGGCGTTGCAGCAAGCAGTGGAGTAATTCAAACTCCAGGTGGGTCAGCTTTACGGTTGCACCAAACCAGATCGACTCTAACCGTTCGGGTACCAGGGTGAGGGGGCCGTAGTTGAGGATTTCGGCATGTTTGGCGGCCTGGGGAATGCGATCGGTACGGCGCAGCAGGGCACGAATGCGCGCCAGCATTTCCTCGACCTCAAAGGGTTTGGTGAGATAGTCGTCGGCACCCGCGTTGAAGCCTTCGACCTTATCGTGGGTTTGACCCAGGGCAGTCAGCATCAGCACGGGGATATCGGCAGTGCGCTCGTCGCGGCGGAGTCGTTGGCAGACCGTGAAGCCATCGACCTTGGGGAGCATCAGGTCAAGCATGATCAGATCGGGCAGTAGCTGGAGCGCTAGCGCCTGACCCTTGATGCCGTCTTCTGCCTGGCTGACATCGTACCCAGCCATTTCCAGGTTTACGGCGACAAGTTCTGAAATTGCGGGGTCATCGTCGATGACAAGGATACGGGGCATCTTTATAAAAGTTTTCTTTACGCTAGAAGGATTTTAACAGGGTGAGTTGCTTGACGGGATGCTTTTGTGGAGGAGGGTGTTGAGAAAAGTGTGTTGAGAAATGTGAGGAATGACAAGAATCTTGTACTAGATTATAGGCAAAGATTATGTTTTTTTTAGATTTGCGATCGCCGATGTCAGAAAACTTTGGATTCTGACCCCTCGATCTGCCCGTTGGATGGGCGTTCCAGATTCATACTGAAGCCGTTAGCCTTCTCTCATCCTCTGGAATTACAGGAAAATCGCCCGAAATTGAGCAAAAAATCCATGCAATTTCAATGCATCCCGAAACATTGGCGAAAAAATTCTTCCCGTGAAACCTGATTCGCTAATCGGCGGCTTAATTAATGATTACGTTTCATCAACTGATGGAACACTAGCAGTTTTAAGAATATTAAACAACAGACTGCCTTGGAGAAAGTGCCACTCAGCGTCTTTCTCGGACTTAATTCCTTGACCCCAAAGAATATGGGGTTAAATTGATCAAATTGCTTGCTTGCTTAGAAAGAAAACTCCTGAAAGCCCCTCAGCGTATAGCTTTCTAGAAATCCAAGTCGAACTAAATCGGGATTTCATCCTGACCCTTGCCAGAATTCACCCTTTGCACAGGTCAAATCTAATAAGTTGAACTGATAGGCAACTTTACTTAGTAAAAATTTACAAAACCATGCCTTTCGAGTCAATAATAAGAGCAGGCACGATCGCCATCGGTTGATCTCTCGACTCGACTTTAAGAATTCGACAAAGAGTCGGCTACAAAGATTGGACTTTAAGGATTCGGCTACAAGGATTCGAGCAGGATTCAACCCAGGTTCAATTCGGATCAATTTGGATCAATTTGGATCAATTCGGACAAGGCGATCGCCCCCGTTCAACATTCTGGATTCGGAGGAGCAACTATGGTAGCCCTGGTAGAACGCACCCAAACGCACTTGACCCTACAAACCGAAACAATCGCCCCCAATACCCTGGCCATTCGGTCGCAGGACTGGGATCGCGATCGCTTCGACATTGAATTTGAGCTACAGAACGGCACAACCTACAACTCCTTTCTGATCCAGAGCGAAAAGACCGCCCTGGTCGATACCTCCCACGAAAAATTCCGCAGCCTCTACCTCGACCTGCTGAGTGGTGTCGTGGATATCTCCACCATCGATTACCTGGTGGTCAGCCACACCGAACCCGACCACAGCGGCCTGATCAAAGACATTCTGGAGCGGGCACCCCAAATCACCGTAGTGGGAGCCAAAGTCGCCATCCAGTTTCTCGAAGACATGGTACATCGTCCCTTTCAGCGAATGCTGGTGAAGAATGGCGATCGCCTCGACCTGGGCAACGGTCACGAACTGGAATTCGTCTCCGCCCCCAATCTCCACTGGCCGGACACGATCCTTACCTTTGACCATAAAACTCAGGTGCTGTTCACCTGTGATGTCTTTGGTCTGCACTACTGCGACGACCATTTATATGACGACACCCTGTCCCTCATCGAAGCCGACTACAAGCTCTACTACGACTGCCTCATGGGGCCTAACGCCCGCTCCGTCCTAGCCGCCCTCAAGCGTATGGGCGACCTGCCCGAAGTCAAAACCATTGCCACCGGACATGGCCCTTTGCTCCAGTACAACATCCCGGAGTTAGTCGGTCGTTACCGCACCTGGAGCCAGGAACAGGCCAAGGCCGAAACCACCGTGGCCATTTTCTATGCCGTGGACTATGGCTATAGCGATGCTCTGGCTCATGCGATCGCCCAAGGTATCCAGAAAACCGGAGTCGCCGTCGAACTCATCGACCTCAAATCCACCGATCCCCAGGAAGTCACCGAAGTTGTCGGGCTAGCCACTGGGATTGTCATTGGGATGCCAGCCCAAGCGGATGCCGCCGTCACCAGTCCGATTCTGAGTACTATCCTGGCAGCGGTCAATGCCAAGCAGGTCGTGGGCTTGTTTGAATCGGGCGGCGGCGATGACGAGTCCGTGTATCCCTTCCGCAACAAGTTCCAGGAAATTGGCGTGCGGGAAGCCTTCGCCCCGATTTTGATCAAAGAAACGCCCTACGACACGACCTATCAGCTTTGCGATGAATCGGGCATTGACCTGGGTCAGTGGTTGACCCGCGATCGCACCGTCAAGCAAATGAAAGCCCTCGACAATGACCTGGACAAAGCCCTAGGCCGTATCAGCGGCGGACTCTACATCATCACTGCCCAAAAAGGCGATGTCTCCAGCGCCATGCTGGCTTCCTGGGTTTCCCAAGCCAGTGCCAAACCGCTCGGGATCAGCATTGCCGTCGCCAAAGACCGGGCGATCGAATCCCTCATGCGGGTGGGCGATCGCTTCGTCCTCAACATCCTCGAAGAAGGCAACTATCAGCCGCTGATGAAACACTTCCTCAAGCGCTTTCCACCAGGGGGCGATCGCTTTGCTGGCATCAAAACCTACCCGGCAGCCAACGGTTCCCCCATCCTGGCCGATGCCTTGGCCTACCTGGAATGTGAAGTCGTTAGCCGGATGGACTGCCCCGACCATTGGGTGGTGTACAGCACGGTAGACATTGGTCGTATCTCTAAGGCAGATGGCCTGACCGCAGTTCACCATCGCAAAGTCGGCAACCACTATTAAACGTCTGGATTACCAATTCTCAGGGATTCAACATGGCCACAATCCCGAATTCTCAGGGATTGTGGCTGATATCAGACGTGGCTGAGACATTGTCATCATCAGTAAAATCAGTTTTTCTGATGTAAAGCTACTTTAATATAAGCTGAATTGGGGTTAAGCTGAGTCTCATCGAAGACTTTTTCTGGAATTCCCTGCACTGGCGGCATTGCTGGTGAGAATCAGGAATTTTTTCAGAGCAGGATTGCAGTTGTCAGCCTCTATCCCGCTGAGTGGGAATGGGCGATCGCCTGCAAGCTCTGCAACCGAAGTCTGAGTCTAGGAGAATCCATCTGACCCCGCAGTTTTAAGGAGCATCTCATGCAGAACTCTGTGCCTTCCGCTTTGATGAATGGTTACGAGCGCGTTAAGCGACAGCAGGTCGTCCGCGTGTTGGAAACGATTCAAGATCTAATTGTGGTTTCGCTCTGCATTGGGCTGTTCTGCTTCATGGTGATGCAGATCCGCGAAATGTTTTTAGCCCTGTGGCCGCCCCTCGATTTTTCTGCGGTGACTGCCGACATTCTGTTTTTGCTGATTCTCGTCGAGCTATTCCGCCTGCTGATTATTTATCTGCAAGAGCAGCGAGTGTCCATTGGCGTAGCCGTTGAGGTGTCGATCGTCTCCATCCTGCGAGAAGTGATCGTCCGGGGCGTTCTGGAAACCCCCTGGAGCCAAGTGCTTTCCGCCTGCGCCTTCCTTTTCATTCTGGCCGTCCTGCTCGTCGTCCGAGTCTGGCTCCCCCCCACCTTTGAAGGCATTGACCCCGAACAACGCCTCTCCGCCAAGCGTATCCGCGAACTCGCCGCCGAACTCGACTCAGAAAATCCCCCCGTCCCCCATACCCCCGATCCCCATTCAGGCGACAATGGAAGGGAACGGCTGAACCCGGAAGCGAAGGTGGTGTTCAACCATTCGTAGGTTTTAAGGAAAAGGGAAAGGGGAAAGGGAAAAGGGGAAAGGTTGAACACAGAAATCATCATTGATCCATTTCGGCATTTACCCTTCGCTTTTTCCCTGGCT
>JALOOP010000528.1 GCA_025454315.1 Oculatellaceae cyanobacterium Prado106 | reverse complement strand
CATCAGACATCAGTTGTCAAGGTTCGATGACCTTGCCTCTCTTCCCCCAGCTTTCGTTGGTTTCGAGAGAACGTGTCGCACTAAATTAGTTTGTGTCAGCGGTCAGAAATTAGATCGGATGAACTACTCTATCTAAGATCTAGTGAACTACTGAACCTGAATTGGGAGTCTTCAAAGAAGTATTCAGGTGGTTATCCCGGAAATCCTATTGCTCTATCATTGACAACCCTTTCGCCTTTTCCCTTTCGCCCTCACTCTCCTTTCGCCCTTCGTCCTCAATCCCCACTCCCCTTCATCGCTTCCAAGAGTGCAGACAAGGCTTGGTCTTCGTGGGAGTTGACTTGGCGATCGAGGAGGGCAATACCGACGGCTTTGGAGAGCGCGATCGCCGCCAAATCTGGATCTAACCCCTCCATCAATGCCTCTAGAGACTGGGGCACCTTGAGCGCGGCTCGAATTCCCGCCAGCATTTCATCGCCAAAGCCCATCAGTTGGAGTTGGGGCAGCAGCCTTTCCCAATTCTTGGCCTGATCCGGTTCACCCACTTGAATCACATAGGCTAACAGTCGCTGGAGTTTGCGCTGTTGCTGCTCATTGATGGCTGGTGTTTCGGGTAGGGTGGGCGCAGTGGCGGGGGTGCGGTTGAGATTGCGGAGAATTTGCTCCCAGTCGCTGGTGTCACAGGCTTCGGGTTTGCCGACAGTGAGAGACACCTGAATTCGATCGGAGTGGCTTTCTAGCTGGGTCACCTGAGCGTGAACCCCGAGAAATCCGAGCCATTGGGCGATCGTTGTCACTAGCGTGGAGCGACTCGCCTGACTATTAGCCAGTAAGCGAATCTGGGTGCGAACCATAGGGCGCACAATTTGTGAAAGCATAACAACACCGGGGGGGTAGGTGGAATGGCTAAAACCCTGATGAACGAGGGTTTAAGGCTCAAGCCGAAGGGAGGGGCGGTCTTCGTCTATGCCTCAATCTAAACCCTAGAATAGCGAACCTCGTCCTGCTGGCAATTCTGTTACCAGAAAGATTTTCGATTTCTCCACATCCTATATATTGAACAACTTCGTTTTTGAGCGCTTTCTGTCCTGAGAGCAGAGGGCAAGCTCAGAATCAATGGGTGATGGGTGCTTTTTTAAGTCAAAAACGACCCTTGTGGTCGAGGGTGCAATCACAGAAGATGACCGTTCTCCAGGCAAACCCCTCTGAGTGAATTTCGCAAATCTTTCTGGGAACACTCTACCTATCTTTCTGGGAACACTCTACCTAATCGTCATCTCCTATCCCGCATTTGCTATGGCTAACTCCTCGTCTCAGCGGCGTGCTCTCGTTGTACAGCACAATTTTTCTCCCTTCAACACCAAGCTGATCCAATCTGGCTATGCCAGCAAAGATCAGATGCAGCAAGCCCTTGTGGATAGCCGAAAAACGGGCAGGCCGCTGACCGACGTGCTGGCCATGATCACCGGGCAGCAGCTACCGCCCGACCTGATCCGGCAGTACAAGAAACAACAGCTTTTTGAACTAAAAATTCTCTACGGCGTCGAATCCCTCGACCCCGAGATTAGCCAGATTAACAGCAGTCAACTGACCCAGTTGATCGACAGCCTCATCCCCGTCGATGTCTGCCGTCGCTACCGCCTCATTCCCCTATCCCGCAGCGACTCCGACCCCCCGTTTGTGCTGGTCGCCATGGTCAACCCCGATGATCTGGCCGCTCAGGATGACCTCAACCGCATCCTCCGTCCCCAAGGTCTGGGTTTGCAGCGGATGGTAATTACAGCGGAAGACTATCAGCGGCTGATTTCCCAGTTCTTAGACGAACAGGTTGAAAAGCAAAAGCAAATCGAATTCCAGTCCAAGGTCGATGTCAAATCCGATATCGAGAACCTGGATTACATGGATCTGGAAGAACCCGCCGATGACGCAGAAGCCAACCTCGATGCTGCCCTGGCCGATGCCGATGCGGCTCCCGTCATTGCCTTGGCCAACAAGATTCTGGTGAAAGCCCTGCAAGAAGGGGTTTCCGATATTCATATTGAACCCCAGGAAGAATTTCTGCGGATTCGCTTCCGCAAAGATGGCGTACTGCGGGAAGCCTTTGACCCCCTGCCCAAGAAGATCATTGCAGCCGTCACGGCTCGCTTCAAGATCATCGCGAACCTGGACATTGCCGAACGACGGATGCCCCAGGATGGCCGGATTCGCCGGATTTTTGACGGACGCAAGGTAGACTTCCGGGTGAACACCCTGCCCAGCCGCTACGGAGAAAAAGTCGTTCTGCGGATTCTCGACAACTCCGCCACCCAGCTAGGACTCGACAAGCTGATCACCGATGCCGACACCCTGCACACCGTTCAGGAAATGGTATCTCGCCCCTTTGGCTTGATTCTGGTCACAGGTCCCACAGGTTCCGGGAAAACGACGACGCTCTATTCGGCTCTGGCTGAACGGAATGACCCTGGTGTGAACATCAGTACGGCTGAAGACCCCATTGAATATTCACTCCCTGGTCTAACCCAGGTGCAGGTGATCCGAGAAAAAGGCATGGACTTTGCCTCGATCCTGAGAGCCTTCCTACGGCAAGATCCCGACGTGATTCTGGTTGGTGAAACGCGAGACAAGGAAACGGCCAAGACGGCGATCGAAGCTGCCTTGACCGGACACTTAGTCCTAACGACCCTCCACACCAACGACGCGGCTAGTGCGATCGCCCGTCTAGAAGAAATGGGCGTGGAATCCTTCATGGTTTCCAGTTCCTTGATTGGGGTACTGGCACAACGTCTGGTACGGCGGGTCTGCCCCGATTGCCGCGTCCCCTACACCCCCACCCCCGAAGAACTAGGCCGATTTGGCCTGACAAGCTCACGGGATGCCGGGATTACGCTCTACAAGGCCAACTCCCTCACCCCCGATGGCATCCAACAGGCGATCGCCACCAACACCCTCTGCTCCACCTGCAAAGGCATCGGCTACAAAGGCCGCTGTGGGGTCTACGAAGTCATGCGGGTCACCGAGCGGGTTCAAGGCTTGATTACCGAAGGTGCGCCCACCGAGCGCATTAAAGAAGCGGCAGTCGAAGAAGGCATGAAAACCCTCCTGGCCTACAGCCTCAACCTGGTGCGGATGGGTTCTACCACCTTAGAAGAAGTGGAACGGGTAACCTTCACCGATTCTGGCCTAGAGGCCGAACTCAAGGCCAAACGGAAAACTTCGCTCACCTGTCGCTGTTGCAGTGCTGAACTGAAGCAGGAATGGCTGGAATGCCCCTACTGTCTAACGCCCCGCTTCACCGATTAATGCCCGAATTCTGCGACTTGCTTCAGGACGTTCTTTTAGAAACCGTCTAGATCCCTCAACTGACAACCTATTTATTCAACGCGATCGCCCCATACCCCTCAGAGGCGGGTGCGATCGCTCCCTTAAGGAGAACAGCATATGGAAATGATGATTGAAGACTTGATGGAACAGCTTGTGGAAATGGGTGGCTCCGACATGCACCTGTCCGCTGGCCTACCCCCCTATTTCCGCATCAGCGGCCACCTTACCCCGATCGGCGATGAACCCATGACCGCCGAAGAATGTCAGCGGCTGATCTTCAGTATGCTCAACAACAACCAGCGGAAAGCCCTGGAGCAAAACTGGGAGTTGGACTGTTCCTACGGAGTCAAAGGCTTGGCGCGCTTCCGGGTCAATGTCTATAAGGATCGGGGCACCTACGCTGCATGCTTACGGGCGTTGAGTTCCAAAATCCCCAACTTTGACAAGTTAGGCTTGCCCGATGTAGTGCGCGAAATGGCCGAAAAACCCAGAGGACTGATCCTGGTGACGGGGCCTACAGGCTCCGGCAAGACCACCACCTTGGCCGCCATGATCGACCTGATCAACCGTACCCGCGCTGAACATATCCTGACGGTCGAAGATCCGATTGAATTTGTTTATGAGCCGATCAAAAGTCTGGTTCACCAACGCCAACTGGGCGAAGACACCAAGAGTTTTGCCAATGCCCTGAAAGCCGCTCTGCGGGAAGACCCTGATATCATCCTGGTGGGTGAAATGCGGGACTTGGAAACTATCTCCCTGGCCATCTCCGCTGCCGAGACGGGTCACCTTGTCTTCGGCACCCTGCACACAAGTTCAGCCTCACAAACCGTAGACCGGATGATTGACGTTTTCCCCTCCGAGCGCCAAACCCAGGTGCGGGTACAGTTGTCTAACTCCCTGGTGGCCGTCTTCAGCCAAACGCTGGTGCCTCGCAAGAACCCAAAACCCGGTGAATTTGGCCGGGTCATGGCTCAGGAAATCATGGTCATTACCCCTGCCATTTCCAACCTGATTCGGGAAGGCAAAACCTC
>JALOOP010000527.1 GCA_025454315.1 Oculatellaceae cyanobacterium Prado106 | reverse complement strand
GGGAGTTGAGATCAGAGAGTTGAGATCAGGGAGTTGAGATCGGAGAGAGAATGAAGAGAAGACGGGGGAATAAAATTGTCAGCGCTGTTTAGGAAGTTTCCGATTCCGGGTACTTCTTAGAAGGTTAGGACTGTGAAGGTTAGGTCTGTTTTGGGCGTTGATTTTCGTCGGCAAAACCTGCGATATCCTCAACCCCAGACCCGCTTAAGAACAGATCCTAGCAGTTAACGACTTGAAAGATTGGGGAACCCGGCATGACATCCATCACGATTTCGCTAGAAACTGGCCTGGAGGCTTTGAAGCAGGGAAAATCAGAAACCGCCATTGAGATTTTTGAAGCCTTTTGTCAAAACGTCTCCTCCGACTCACGGGATTTTTGGCAAGCTCAAATGCATCTGGTCAAGACCTACCAGGACAACCAGCAAATGGAACGGGCGATCGCACTTTGCAGTCAACTCTGCGCCTGTCCCAACGCTCAAGTGCAAATCTGGGCACAACAAATGATGAAAGACCTTAATAAATCAGAATCTTCGGCAGAATCTTCGGCAGAATCGGCTGAATCAACAGAAGTTATAGAACCTCAACCAACCGTGGAATCCCCCGAAGAACCGATTGTTGAGTAAGAGATATTTCCTAAAAATAGAAAATTTATCTTATAAAAGCCTGGGAGGATGCACAACATGCATCTTCCAGGCTTTTTTGAAATTGAAGGGTGAGATCCCTCGGTTTCATGGCATTGGCAGGAAGTTTGTTCTAGAGGTGGAACATTCCATGTCTTTACTCAGATTGGGCGGAAGATTATTCTAGGACAGGGCAAATTTTGGAGAGAAATTTGTCTCTCAATCGGAATTTTGAAGCAGTTTTAAGCGGTGTAACCGAAGCGTTAAAGTTAGCACTTTGATCCTGCTATCTCCCTTAAAACGGGTTGGGAAATGCGAAGAATTATTGAGTTCCCTTAAGAGGTTTAGCGAAAGATTCCCTTTCTGGGGACAACCCACTACGCTATTTCCCATAACCATATTGTTTTGTTGGGGTTTACCGTTTATGGACATGCAGAAATATCGGGTCACTTGCACCCTCACCTTCGGCGATATCTATGGTCAGATTATTGTTTGGTTGGTTGTCATTTTCTTGAGTTTAGCCACCGCTTTGGGCTTGATGGGCGCGAGTCGTCCGATTTATGCTTTGGCAACGGTCGGTCTGATTCTGGTGTTATCGCTGCCTTTTCTGCTGTTTGCCTTCGTCACCACCCTGCTCAACCACATTGAATTTACCTCGATTGATCCGGCTACCCAGGCTAGACCCCAAGCAAACCGAGCCAAGAATCTGTCCAATCCGGCTCAAGCCGCTGGATAGACTGGATTGACGATCGCCGTTCTGGGCAAGATTGCGTCGAACATCCGGAGCCTCAGTTACAGGTGTTCAATGCAGATGCTGAATGCAGACATAGGATGCCAATTGGAAGGGAATCTGCACTCAGCCCTCTTTCCAGGGGAATCGAGTCCAGAACATCACAAAAAGGCTGAAGCGGTGAACCTCGTGTTCATTCTTCAGCTTTTTTGTGTCTTACCTTTTTTGCCTGTTAAAGGATTATTCGGAGGCTTAGTTCGGCACGCTTCCATGAACACTAAGACTTCGCTGATGAAACCCCTTTCGCCTAGCAGACTCGCTCAGTAAAATTCAGTGTGCCTGTGGTAGTATAGACGACAGCTTTTGTACTTAGGAAATTGCCAGGTTAGGAATTTCATATAAGGTACTGCCAAAGCAAAAAGTTTTCAGAAGCATTGGATTCAGGGGCATTGAGGAAGCTAAGGTTAACGGAAATTTTTCCTAACCGCAGAGGCGCAGAGGAATTGTGTAAATTTCTGTGCTTTGCGGAAAGAATTTTAGACGGCCCATGGTTTATTTTCCTGGTTCTCCTATGCGGTGCGGGAATATTAGTGAGAGCAAGGAGGAAAAGGTATTGCCACTCGTTTTACATCCCCAATCTCAAGGCAGTGAGTCGATATCATTCAGACTCAAACCTCATCATTAAGAAGGATGGCAGAATGGCGATCGCCCCCTCACTCCTCCCACAGTTCCAGAAAAACCATTTAGGATTGCGATAGACCTTCCAGAAACCATCCCCAAGGTTCAATCCCAAAACCATCAAGGAAATCCAAAAAGGTTCATTCCTTCGTTTATTCCCTGCCCCTCCAATTTCCACCCAGGCAATTCCTAGATATTCGCCTTTCCCCTTTCCCCTTTCCCCCTTCCCCTTTCCCCCTCCCTCACCCACACACCTGAAAATCAAGGACAAGTATGAGAAGGTTGCTGTTGTTTGGACTGTTTCTGGCCGGGTTGATCTGGGTGCTGATGAGCTACCCCGGAATGGCCAACCGGGGCACCTACGAATCGATCGTCGTGGACTTTCGAGAAGACTTGAGCGCCAGCCAGCTTGAGGCGGAACTGAATGCGATCGCCCAACAGTTCAACATCACCCCCCGCCCCAACAGCGCCTTCTCTGAGGCTGACCATCTCTATGTCCTGGAAGGCAGCGCCCAAACCCTAAAGGCACTGCGGCACTCCGACCTGAAAAAATACACCGAATCCATCGACCCCAACTACATCTACCAGGCGCTCGAAATTCCCAACGACCCCGACTACAGCAAACAGTGGAACTTCCGCAGCATCAACATGCAGGCCGCCTGGGACAATGCCAAAGGCAAAGGCGTTACCGTCGCCGTCATTGACACAGGCATCAGCCAGGTACCCGACCTCAAAGACACCAGCTTTGTCAAAGGCTACGACTTCGTCAACGATCGCGTCGAAGCCAGCGACGACAACGGCCACGGCACCCATGTCGCCGGGACGATCGCCCAATCCACCAACAATAACTTTGGCGTTGCCGGGATTGCCTACGAAGCTAACCTGATGCCCCTCAAAGTCCTCAGCGGGGGCGGCGGCGGCACCGTCGCTGACATTGCCGAAGCGATTCGCTTTGCGGCTGACAACGGCGCAGGCGTAATCAACATGAGTCTGGGCGGCGGCGGCGATGCCGATGTCATGCGAGAGGCGATCGACTATGCCTACAACAAAGGCGTGGTGATTGTAGCTGCCGCTGGCAATGCCAACACCAACTCCGCCTCCTACCCCTCCCGCTATCCCAACGTCATTGCCGTCTCGGCTCTAGATGCAACAGGGGTCAAAGCACCCTATTCCAACTATGGTGCCGGGGTTGATATTTCGGCTCCAGGCGGTTCCACCACTGGCGGCAACGAACTGGGCGGCATCTTGCAAAACACCATTGACCCATCCACGGGAGCCTCGGTGTTCGCGTCCTTGCAAGGCACTAGCATGGCTTCCCCCCATGTGGCTGGGGTTGCTGCCCTGATCCGCTCAGTGGGTGTTGAAGATCCCGCCATGATTGCTGAAGTCCTGAAAAATTCCGCTCGAAAAGTCCAGGGCGATGAACTTAACCACTTTGGGGCTGGACAACTGGACGCAGATGCCGCCGTCAAACTAGCTCAGCGGGGCAACCTGGATGTCCGCGATTTCTTCCGCTGGCTGCGCGACAATGGCTACCTCAACCTGAAGTTCTGGTTCGACGGCGGAGCCGTTGCCCTGGTGCCCAAAATCATCATGGTCTTAGGCTCCTACATCCTGGCCTGGTTGCTAAGAACCTATCTCCCCTTTGGCTTTGCCCTCTCCAGTGGCTTGGTCATGGGCAGTTCTGGACTCTTCTTCCTGCGCGGCTTCTACATTTTTGACCTACCCCAAGCGCCGTTCCGCCTCCTGGGTAGCTCCATCCCCGAACTAGGCAGCGCCATCCAAGGCAGCGCCGCCCTCAATCCCCTGTTTGCCAGTGTCCTGATTCCCTTTGGCCTGATTGCCCTATTCCTCAGCCACAAGTCGCTGAAATGGTTCGCGATCGGCACCACCCTAGGCGTTGCCGCTTGCCTAGCCGTCAGCGCTGTCCTGGATGCCGAACTGATGGGGTTGGGCAGTGGTGCGATCGCCCGCACCTACCTGGCCATCAACGCCTTCCTCTGCCTGGGTCTGGCCTTCCTCTCGGCAAAGTCAACGGCTGAATAGGGGAAAGGCGAAAGGCGAAAGGGGAAAGGCGAAAGGCGAAAGGGGGAATATCGAATGAACCCTTGAAGGAATTTATGGAAGGAATTCACGGAAGAAATTCATGGAAGAAATTCATGAGAATTTCTAGCCCTCCTCAACGGCAACCCGTGAATCATTCCAAGATCACCCTTTCCCCTTTCCCCTTTCCCCTTTCGCCCCACTCCCCACACCCCACTCCCCACCCTTTCCCCTTTCCCCTTTCGCCCCACTCCCCACTCCCCACTCCCCACTCCCCACTCCCCACTCCCCACTCCCCACTCCCCACTCCCTAAGCTAAGATCCAAAAGACCCAACCAAGGAGAGCAACATGAGCATCACAGTTGAAGGCATGGTTCAGCGATCGGGCATGGGCACTGGCACCTGGGCATTGGTGGCGCGGGACGGCACGACCTACGAAATTTTTCAGGGTGCGCCTGCTGATTTGCTGAAGCCAGAACAAAAAGTCAAGGTCAAAGGCCAGATCCGAGAAGATGTGATGACGATGGCGATGATTGGCCCTGTTTTGGAAGTCAAAAGCTTTGAACTCTCGGAGTCGTAGCTTCCACCCAACCTACAGATTTAGGCTCCCAGAGGGGAACTGAGTGAACAGAAAAAGGGGTGAACAGAAAAAGGGGTTGCTGTAGACAGCAACCCCTTTTTTAATTATTCAAAAAATTTAGCGAGGCTTACGCTTCGTCCAGGGCTGCAATACCGGGGAGAACTTTGCCTTCGAGCAGTTCCAGGCTGGCACCGCCGCCTGTTGAGATGTGGCTCATTTGATCCGCGACACCGACCTTTTCTACAGCGGCTACGGAGTCACCGCCGCCGATGATGGTGCAGGTGCCAGTTTTGGTCAGGTCGGCCAGGGTACGGGCGATCGCCTCGGTGCCCATCGCAAACTTGTCCATCTCAAACACACCCATTGGGCCATTCCAAATCACTGCCTTGCAGTCGGCCAGAGCATCCTGGAACACCTTGACGGAATCAGGGCCAATGTCCAGACCCATCCAGCCATCGGGGATATTGTTGATGCTGACGGTTTGAGCGTTGGCATCGGGGGCGAAGTTGTCGGCTACAACGACATCGGTAGGCAGCAACAGGGCAACACCTTTGGCCTTGGCTTTTTCTTCGAGGGACTTGGCCAGTTCGACGAAATCATCTTCTACGAGAGACTTGCCGACGCTGAGGCCACGGGCTTTGTAGAAGGTGAAGATCATGCCGCCGCCGATGATCAGTTTATCAACCTTGTCGAGTAGGGTTTCGACGACGGTGATTTTGCTGGACACCTTGGAGCCACCAATGATGGCCACGAGGGGGCGCTGGGGATTTTCGATCGCATTTTGCAGATACTCCAGTTCCTTCTCGATCAGGAATCCGGCCACACTGGGCTTGAGGTAGTGGGTCACGCCTTCGGTGGAGGCATGGGCGCGGTGGGCAGTGCCAAAGGCATCGTTGACGTAGAGATCGGCAACGGAGGCGAGTTCTTTGGCGAATTCTGGGGTGTTCTTTTCCTCTTCGGGGTGGAAGCGGACATTTTCCAGGAGTAGGACATCGCCGTTTTGCATGGCGTTGACCTGGGCCGCAACCTCGGGGCCAATGCAGTCGTCGGTTTTGACGACGGGTTTGCCGAGCAACTCAGAGAGCCGAGCGGCAACGGGGGTCAAGCGGTTTTTGTCGCTGACCCGAGCCGCAAAGTCATCTCCCTTGGGACGACCAAAGTGGCTGCTGAGAATGACTTTTGCACCATTAGAAGTTAAATATTGAATCGTTGGCAGGGCGGCGCGAATCCGGGTATCATCCGTGATTGCGCCTTGCTCGACGGGAACGTTGAAATCGGCTCGCACCAGAACTTTTTTGCCGGATAAATCGGCGGATGATAAACTGGCTAGCGCTTTTTTCGACACTGTAAAACCCCCTATATAAGTCTTTTTACCTATCGGTTATTTAAGTATTGTAAAGTCTCAGGGATCATTCTGAAGAGATAAATCCGTTCTACTTTCGCAACTTTTTGAAAATTTCTGTATTGTAGACAGCGAGAGCCTGGAGAATAGAGAGAGTGCAACAGTGAGTCCCGTGGGAGGTTTGTGGATAGATGATGAAATGACGGGATAATGCAAGGATGCGATTAGGTTTTCTCATCATCCGCTCATTATCTCCGCCCATCATCCGACATCCCCAGCCGGAATCACTCAGAACGCATCACTTAGAACGCATCACTTCAAGTCACCCCATCGCCTGCCATGTTTAAGACTGTTCTGTTCCCCATTGATCAAAGCCGCGAATCGCGCGAGGCGGTAGAAACCGTCGCGAATGTAGTCAAAACCTACGGTAGCCGTCTGGTGCTGCTGTCGGTTGTGGAAACGCCGGAAGCAAACCAAACTCCCACTTCAGCGGCTGAAGCCGAAATGACCTCTGCAGAAGCGATCGCCCAACTCCTCCAGGAAGCCAAAGCCCTCTTCCAGCAGCAAAGCATCGACGCTGAAATCATTGAACGGGAGGGTAAACCCGCCTTCACCATCTGCGATGTGGCCGATGAACTGAACGCCGACCTGATTATCATGGGCTGCCGGGGTCTGGGGTTGACGGATGAAGGGGTTGCGGAGAGCGTCACGAATCGCGTTATCAACCTTTCTCCTTGTGCTGTGCTGATTGTGCCTTAGATTGGCTGCAATTTTGACTCTAAAGCGCGGAGACGTAGAGACGCAGAGGGATTTGTTTTCTTTGTTTGTGCTTGGGGGGAGGGGGGCGGTGGTTTTGTGTTGAGTTCTTAGGCTGGGTCGAAGTCCTGTTATTTAGAAGGGTCTGCGATCGCCACCCAAATATCAGGAGCCAGATCTTCGCCGTTTAGATTGCTGTGAATCCTTAAATCTTCAGCGCCGTTTGCACATCTGCGATCAGTCCATCCATCCGGGCTTGGGTTGTATTCCAGGAACACATAAATCTTGCGCCACCCACGCCGATGAAGGTGTAGAACTGCCAGCCCTGCTGCCGGAGATAGTGTAGGACGGCTTCCGGCATTTGCACAAAAACTGCGTTGGCCTGCCGGGGAAACAAGAGTTGTACCTCCGGGAATTGGGTCAACTGTTGTGCTAGGTAAGCCGCACACTGATTGGCATGGAGGGCATTGTTGAGCCAAGCCCCGGTTTCCAGCAAGCCCAACCAGGGCGCAGCAATAAACCGCATCTTAGAAGCGAGTTGTCCGGCTTGCTTGCAGCGATAGGCGAAATCCTCCGCCAGGGTTTTGTCAAAGAACAGAATCGCCTCGCCCATCGCCATGCCGTTTTTGGTGCCACAGAAGCACAGCACATCGACCCCGCGTTTCCAGGTGAGTTCGGCGGGGGATTGGTTGAGACTGGCGATCGCATTGGCAAACCGCGCCCCATCCATGTGAATCTTGAGTTGATATTGCTGAGCGATCGCCCCAATGCCCTCCAGTTCCTCCAGCGAATACACCGTGCCCAGTTCTGTAGCCTGCGTCAGACTGATGACCTTGGGTTTGGGATAGTGGATGTCACTGCGCTTGGTGAGGAGAGTGGCGATCGCATCCGGGTTCAGCTTGCCATCCTCCCCCTTCCCCAGCAGCAGTTTAGACCCATTAGAGAAAAACTCAGGCGCACCGCATTCATCGGTTTCCACATGAGCCGTTTCATGGCAGATGACACTGTGATAGGACTGACAAAGCGAAGCCAGCGCCAAAGAATTGGCCGCAGTCCCATTAAACGCAAAAAACACCTCACAGTCCGTCTCAAAAATCTGCCGAAAATAATCAGAAGCCCGCTCTGTCCATTCGTCATTCCCGTAGGCAGGAGCGCTCCCCAGATTTGCCTGGAGCGTATAGTCCAAGGCTTCAGGGCAAATTCCAGAGTTATTGTCGCTAGCGAATTGTTCGAGAGAAGTTGGGAGCATGAGGGAGTAGGGAGTAGGGAGTAGGGGAGTAGGGGAGTAGGGGAGTAGGGGAGTGGATGGGTGGATGGGTGGATGGGTGGATGGGTAAACACTTTCGCCTTTCGCCTTTCGCCTTTCGCCTTTCCCCTTCTTCCTCTCTGCGTCTCTGCGTCTCTGCGTCTCTGCGGTTAATCACCCGAAAGCTCCGCCAATGACCAATAAATCTTAGCCTCTGACGTATCACAGTAGAATGTAACAGATGTCGCCTCCAACCGCGTCTGAACTTGTCCCATTCAGTAGAGTTTCATGTCTTCTCCTCCGATTCAGTGGTATCCCGGTCATATTGCCAAGGCAGAGCGATCGCTCCTCGATCAGCTTAAGAAAGTCGATGTGGTGCTGGAGGTGCGGGATGCCCGGATTCCCCTGGCGACGCAGCATCCCCAGATTGGGCAGTGGGTGGGCAACAAAGAGCGGGTGCTGGTGTTGAATCGGGTCGATATGATTCCGCCCGAGGTGCAGCAGGCTTGGAAGGAATGGTTTCAGGCACAGGGCGAACAGCCGCATTAGGGCGTTCCCCAAGTTTCCCAGGCGACGCGCAATGCAGGATACAAAATGAATCAACGACGGCGCGATCGCGGAATGCTCCCCCGTCCCGTCCGCGCCGTGGTCATTGGCTTTCCCAATGTCGGCAAATCAGCGCTGATCAATCGCTTGCTGAATCGGCGGGTGGTGGAGAGCGCTCGACGGGCAGGCGTAACCCGCCAATTGCGCTGGGTCAGAATTTCAGACGAACTAGACTTGCTGGATGCGCCGGGTGTATTGCCGTCCAAACTCACCGATCAAGCCGCAGCCCTGAAGCTAGCTTTTTGTGATGATATCGGCGAGGCCGCTTATGACAACCAGCGCGTGGCCGCTGCCTTGATCGATCGCATTCACCAACTCCAGCAAGAAATTCCCAAGCTTGTAGCTCAGGATCTATTTCTGTCGCGTTACAAGGTGGATTCTCATGACCTGACGGGCGAAAGCTATCTAGAAGCAGTGGCTGAGGAGAAGTATCGGGGCGATCGCGAACGTACCGCCACCCAAATCCTCAACGATTTCCGCAAAGGCAACCTAGGCGCAATTCCCCTAGAACTGCCGCCGAGTGAACCACCTCATTGACAGATGGGAAGCACAACCCTCTCATAAATTGATTGAACGGATACAGCAATCATGAACTGAATGGGCTGGGATACAAAAGCTAGAAAACTAAAGTTCCATATTGGAGATAAATCAAGGATAGACAAGGGCAGGCAAAGGGAAGGGTGAAGGAACTGTAGAAGGATTCATAAGATAGCCCAGAAGATACTCCAGCAGATAGCCCAGTAAGATAGCCCTGCGCCGTTAATGATTGCCCTTCCCCCTCCGCTGTATTTCTTTATTTCTCTCTCAAGCCAATCAAAAAATATCCTTGTCTCACCAACAATCCCCCTTTCGCCTTTCCCCTTTCGCCCTTCCCCTTTTTCCTTTCCCCTCCCCCTGCCATCCCCCATAAGACAGACTTTTCGATAGGATGAATAAGTTTAAGGTGCGGTGGCGATGCCTGTCTAGGTGTTAAATCCAGATGAGAGAAAAATTCAGGTCAGTTTGGGCTTTTCAAGGCGGGTAACCAGGAGACTTTTTTCGATGAAACC
>JALOOP010000526.1 GCA_025454315.1 Oculatellaceae cyanobacterium Prado106 | reverse complement strand
GCTGTCAATGGGCGGCTGGAACCTGGTCTACCTTTTGTCGCTCCGTTTTAACCGCTCATCTCTCTCCCATTTAACCCCACAATTTTGCATTGCTCCCCACCAAGGTTTGCCGAATGGCGGTTACTTTCCATTCACCTTCCATTTGCATCAACTGATGGTGGTAGGTCCCTGCCGTATCCAAGCGTTCCTGCCCCGATTCAGCCGTCGGATCGATCCGATAAATACGGTAAGCCGATCGACACCTGGCTTCTTCGGGTTGAATCGTGACCTCGTGATTGGTGCTGATATGCAAAGTTTTTAAGCCCGTTAACCCTGTAATCCGCTGTTGCACATAGAGATCTGCTGCAATTTTCTGAGGCGATTCTCCCCGAAAATCTGAGTAATCGACGTTGATTTCATCGGCTAGATAGGTTCTAAGTCTCTGCCAGTTTTGCTCATCCATTGCGTTCGCCATGCCGACAATCATCTCAATGATTTTGTGGCGATCGATCAGCCATTGAAGTTCTGACAGTATTGATATCATGGCTGAGATCACCTGAGTCACATTACATTGATGAAACATTAATGGAACAACGATGCGTTACCCGGTCGCTAACGCATCCTACAATACTGTGTATTCAATAACATGTATCTTCGTATCAGCTTAGTGTTATGAGCGTTGTAACACGATCATTTGTTTGCCGATGACTGGACTGCGAGCCAACAAATTCCCTTCTGCGTCCGTGACATCGAGTTGAGAGAATCGGAGTTTTTGCGATCGCTTCCACATTTCCCCGGCCAATCGATCTTGCTGATTGGCGGCCAACCCATACCACTCGCCGCTCACCTGAAGCTGGAGCAGATCGCGCTGTGGATTGACCTGCACTGCTTCCACCAGATCCGGGGCATAGGACTCTGTTAGTTCAACGAATTGTTTCTGAATGTTGGCGATGCGAGCGGAGGGCACAGGTTCTACCTGGGGTTGGCTGATGGCGGTGGGCGGTGGCTGCTTGCTGACGGCAGGTTTGGGAGAAAGTAGGGTGGTGGTCAACCAGGTTAGACCGACCAGGAGTGCGATCGCCCCACTGGTCATCATGCGATCGGTGATCCGTTCATTCCATTTGGCCGGCAACACCCGTCGAATCAGCGGTCTAGTTCGGTTCCAGGCTGAGTCAATCTTGGGAAAGGCAAAATCCCAAAAGCGCTTTGCCTGCTGTGCCAACCAGCGAATCGTCTCCCAGGTTTTCACCAGAACAGGCTGCACCTGCTGCCAGGTCTGCTGCGCCTTCTGCAACAGTGAAACCGACTGTGAGGGCGACTGTGAGGGCGACTGTGAGGGCGACTGGGAAGGCGACTGTAAGGGTGGCTGAGAAGGCGGCTGATTCGGAGAGGGCGACGCAGCGGAAGAAAGGGGCGGTTCTTCAGTCATAGTATTCCTGCCATTTCGAGAACGCGGGTTTATTTTCCCATGAGTATTCTACGTTCTTCCCAGCCAGACGCATGGTTGGTATGTTAAGAATCATTGGGGGAGGGGCGAAAGGGGAAAGGGGAAGGGGGAAAGGGGAAAGGGGAAGGGCGAAAGGGGAAGGGCAAAAGGGGAAGGGCGAAAGGGGAAGGGCGAAAGGGGAAGGGCGAAAGGGGAAAGGAGTTCTGGGATGACTTTGATGTAAGAACTTTGAAGGATCTTGTAAGAACTTTGAAGGATCTAGGGATGCAAGCCATGTGGCACATAGCAGAATAACTTCCATGAGGATTTTAGGTGAAGGAACTCGATGCCTGTCTCAATGCCTGTCTCGATGCCTGTCTCGATGCCTGGCTCGATGCCTGTTTCGATGCCTGTTTCGATGCCTGTTTCGATGTCTGTTTCGATGTCTGTTTCGATGAAGAAATTCCATCAGAGTTCCAATGAACCCCCTTTCCCCCTTCCCCTTTCCCCTTTCCCCTTCCATCCCACTCCCACTCCCACTCCCCAAAAAAAGCTAATATTATGCAGTTCTCTTAGACCTCCACTATGGTTCAGCGTCGTCAGATTTTACTTTGGGGAGGAGCTTTGGCCGGGGTGGGGCTGTCTGCGATCGCCCAGCAGATCCTCGCGGTCAACCGATCGCCCCAGTCCTCCTCAGAAGCCTCCAAGGATGGAGTGCCTACCCTGCCTATGGCACAGCATCCGCCTGCGGGACAAGTCCTTGACCCGCCCCGAGCGGATATGCGGATTGTGGTGATTAGTGATCTGAATTCTCAGTATGGTTCGACGGAGTATGAGCCAGAGGTGGACAAGGCGATCGCCCTCATTCCCACCATTTGGCAACCCGATCTGGTGCTATGCGGCGGGGATATGGTGGCGGGACAGTCCCGCAGCCTCAGCCGTGAGAATATTCAGCAGATGTGGACGGCGTTTGATCAGCATGTCAGTGCGCCGCTGCGTCAGGCCAAGATTCCCTACGGCTTTACCATCGGCAACCACGATGCCTCGGGGGCTTTAGCGCTGGATGGCGGCTTTTTGTTTGAGGCCGATCGCCAGTCTGCCTCCGCTTACTGGAATAACCCCCAGCATGACCCCGGACTTCAGTTCGTCGATCGCGCCAACTTTCCCTTCTACTACACCTTTCAACAAAACGAGATCTTCTTCCTGGTCTGGGATGCCTCCACTGCCGCCATTCCAGCCGCACAAATCGCCTGGGTGGAACGCAGCTTAGCTAGCCCAGCGGCACAATCCGCCAAGATGCGAATGGCGATCGGTCATTTGCCCTTCTATGGCATTACGGTGGGACGGGATGAACCGGGAGAGTACTTGGATGATGCGGAGAGTTTGCGATCGCTCCTAGAACGCTACAACGTCCACACCTACATCAGCGGCCATGACCACGCCTACTATCCAGGCCACAAAGGCCGCCTAGAACTCCTCCACTGCGGTATCCTGGGATCAGGAATGCGCCCCCTGCTCAACGGCAACCTCCGCCCCGTCAAAACCCTCACCGTCATGGACATCAACCTGACGACAGCCACCACCCTCTACACCACCTACGACATGTCCACAATGGCGGTCATCACCACCCAATCCCTCCCCAAACTGATTGCCACCCGAACGGAAAAAGTGCTGCGACGAGACGTACAGTGGAGCGACCTAACCCCGGAGGAGCAGGCGCTGGAGTATGTTCCGACGAATTGATAAAGGAAGAGGAGGGGAAAAGGGAAAAGGGGAAAGGGGGGCATTGAACGAATCCTTGAATAAATCATTAAATAAAGCATAAAGGGTGAGTCAAAGAGGTTTCTTTATCCCCCCCTCGATCGCTTCCCCGAACCCGCCCAAGTTCACCCCTTTCGCCCTTCCCCTTTTCCCTTTCCCCTTCCCCTTGATTACCCTTTGGGAGAACTCTATGCCTATTACGACCCAAAAACTCACCCGATTCAAGCAAGAAGGCCGTCAGATTGTGGTTTTGACGGCTTGGGATTATCTCATTGCTCAGACGCTGGATCAGGCGGGGGTGGATGTGATTATGGTGGGGGATTCGCTAGCTATGGTGGCGCTGGGCTATGACACCACGGTGCCGCTGACTCTCGATGAAATCATCCATCATGCCAAGGCGGTGCGGCGGGGCGTGAAGAATGCTCTGCTGGTGGTGGATCTGCCGTTTATGACCTACCAGGAGAGTCCGGAACAGGCTCTGCGTTCAGCCGGACGCATTATGAAGGAAACGGGGGCTCAGGCGGTGAAACTAGAGGGGGGCTATCCAGCGATCGCCACCACGGTCTTCCGGCTTGTCCAAGCAGGCATCCCGGTCATGGGGCATGTTGGCCTCACACCCCAATCGGTGCATCAGTTTGGCGGTTTTCGCAAGCAGGGCAACTCTCCAGAAGCGGCAGAAAGAGTGTTGGAAGAAGCGATCGCCCTGGAACAAGCAGGCGCATTTTCGATCGTTCTGGAACATATCCCCGAAGATCTGGGACTCCGCATCAGCCAAAAACTGCATATTCCCACAATCGGCATCGGCGGCGGTTCCCACTGTGATGGTCAAGTTCTGGTCACTGCTGACTTGTTGGGTCTGTCCGAGTGGCAACCCTCCTTCGCCAAGGTCTATGTCAATCTGCGAGACACGATCGCCCAGGCCGTCCAATCCTTTAGCAGCGAAGTCCGCGAACATCGCTTCCCCAACGGCTAATAGGCGATCGCACCCCAACGGCTAATAGGCGATCGCAGTAGACTATCGCAATAAACTATTGCAATAGACTGTCGCAGTAGATTCGCTCGACCAATACAAATGTTTTGGACTTAAGGTTTGCTCTGCTTCGGTTTCATGTCAATCTAAAAAGATATCTAGGCTCAGAGTAAATTCCATGACCACCCATCCACCCGAACCCGAATCCACCAACGAAAGCA
>JALOOP010000119.1 GCA_025454315.1 Oculatellaceae cyanobacterium Prado106 | reverse complement strand
CGAAAAAGGTTCGTTTACAGGAGCGCATGAAGCCCGTAATCTTGGTCTGCGGTCCGTCTGACGGCTCGTATCGGGTGACCAGATACCGAATGAAATCATAGTCGAGGGTCCCGCCGGCCTCCCTCACGACCTTCAGAAAAACAAAAGTTCAGCCCCGTTCTGAAAATGCGTCCATAAGATAGAAGGCATGGGAGATGTTCTGAATCTATCGTTAAGTGTTTCGTATACTTCAAACCCAACCTCATAACATCCCCTCAGTGGCAATTTGCCCATGTCCGCATGGAAAGGAAGGCACTCATGAACGATCTCAATCAAACAATGGACTTCCGTCATCAGTACGCCCTAGACCGGGACTGTACCACCCTCTCACGCCATGTTTTGCAACAATTGCAAAGCTTTTCATCCGAAGCACAGGACTTGAGTGCGCTGATGAGTCGCATCGCCCTGGCCGGAAAGTTCATCGCGCGGCGCTTAAGTCGGGCTGGGCTGGTGGAAGATGCCCTGGGCTTCACCGGAGAGGTCAATGTCCAAGGCGAATCCGTCAAAAAGATGGATGTCTACACCAACGAAGTCTTCATCTCGGTCTTTGAGCAAAGCGGCCTGGTCTGCCGCCTTGCCTCCGAAGAAATGGAAAAACCCTACTACATTCCCGAAAACTGCCCCGTCGGTCGATACACCCTCCTCTACGATCCCCTGGACGGATCTTCCAATGTCGATGTCAACCTCAGCGTCGGTTCCATCTTCTCAGTCCGCCGACAAGACGGAGAAGATCTAAACGGTTCCGCCGACGATCTGCTCCAGAGCGGACGGCAACAAATCGCCGCTGGCTACATCCTCTACGGCCAAAGCACCATCCTGGTCTACTCCATTGGTCGAGGTGTCCATGCCTTCACCCTTGATCCCAGCCTGGGCGAATTCATCCTCTCCCAAGAAAACATCCAAATCCCCGACCATGGCCCGGTCTACAGCGTCAACGAAGGCAACTTCTGGCAATGGGAAGAGTCGATCCGCGACTACATCCGCTATGTCCATCGCCATGAGGGCTACACCGCTCGCTACGGCGGTGCCCTAGTCGGCGACATCCACCGAATTTTCATGCAGGGCGGCGTGTTCCTGTACCCCGGCACAGTCAAAAAACCAGAAGGCAAACTCCGTCTCCTCTACGAATCCGCCCCCCTGGCGTTTCTCATGGAGCAAGCCGGCGGTCGAGCCAGCACCGGAACCCAGGAAATTCTGGACGTGATCCCGGACAAGCTCCATGCCCGCACGCCCCTCATCATCGGCAGCAGAGAAGATGTCTCCCTGGTCGAATCGTTCATTCGTGAGGAGAATCGCGATCGCCAAGAACAAATCTTAACCTCCAAAAGCTAAATTACAGCAGCAAAGTTACAGCAACAAGAAAAGGTTTGCCCTAGAACAGACTGGGAAGGGAAAAGGGGAAAGGGGGGAGTAGGGAGTGGGGAGTAGGGAGTAGGGAACATCCACTCATCGACGAGTTCACCATCCACCCATCCACCCATCCACCCATCCACCCCCTTTCGCCTTTCGCCTTTCGCCTTTCCCCTTTCCCCTTTCGCCTTTCCCCTTTCCCCTTTCGCCCCCCCGCCCCATCTCACTCACCCCCACCCAATATGGTTACTCTTCAAGAAAATCCACTCCGCATTGGCCTCCAGCAAGACCGCATTCCAGAACCTCAGATTCTGGTGATCTTTGGCGCGTCGGGTGACCTGACCCAGCGCAAGCTTGTCCCCGCCCTTTACCAAATGAAACTGGAGCGGCGACTGCCCCCGGAACTGACGATCGTCGGGGTTGCTCGTCGCGAATGGGATCACGACTACTTCCGGGCGCAAATGCGGGAAGGCATCGAAGACTTTGGCGGTGGCCTTGGCCGCGAGGAAATTTGGCAAAACTTTGCCCAAGGCTTGTTCTACTGCTCGGGCGACATTGACAATCCCGCCAGCTACCAAAAGCTCAAGGCATTTCTTAGTGAACTGGACGAACAGCGAGGCACCCGAGGCAACCGAGTCTTCTACCTGGCTGTAGCGCCGCGCTACTTTGCAGAGGCGATGCAGCAGCTAGGCGCAGCCAATATGATCAACGATCCCCGCAAGCATCGTCTGGTGATTGAAAAACCCTTTGGTAAGGATCTCGCCTCCGCCCAGGCGCTCAACCGCGTTGTCCGCCAAGTTTGCCCCGAAGAACAGGTCTACCGCATCGACCATTACCTGGGCAAGGAAACGGTGCAAAACCTGCTGGTCTTCCGTTTCGCCAATGCCATCTTTGAGCCATTGTGGAATCGGCAATTTGTTGACCATATCCAAATCACAGTGGCCGAAACCGTGGGGCTAGAAGGCCGCGCGGGCTACTACGAAACCTCGGGCGCACTGCGCGACATGGTGCAAAATCACCTGATGCAGCTTTTCTGTCTGACGGTGATGGAACCGCCCAACTCCCTGGATGCCGACAGCATTCGCAACGAGAAGGTGAAGGTGCTGCAAGCCACTCGCTTGGCCGATCCTGAAAACATTGACCTGTCGGCGGTGCGGGGGCAATACGCGGGAGGCTGGATGGACGGCAAAATGGTGCCGGGTTATCGCGAGGAGGAAGGTGCGGCTCCCAACACCACCACGCCCACCTATGCTGCGCTAAAACTAGTGGTAGATAACTGGCGCTGGAAAGGGGTGCCAATCTATCTACGGACGGGCAAGCGGATGCCTAAGAAAGTCTCGGAGATTGCGATTCAGTTTAAGGAAGTGCCGTTTCTGATGTTCCAATCGGCGGCCAAGCAAGCAAACCCCAACATTTTGGCTCTGAGAATCCAACCCGATGAAGGGATCTCGATGCGATTTGAGGTGAAGACACCCGGTACCTCGCTGCGAACTCGCCCGGTAGACATGGACTTTCGCTATGAGTCTGCCTTTGGCAAGGCCAACACCGATGCCTATGCGCGGCTGCTGGTGGACTGCATGTTAAAAGACCAAACGCTCTTCACCCGAGGCGATGAAGTCGAAGCCTCCTGGCGCATTCTCACGCCCCTGCTGGAGGTTTGGGATGTGCAGGCAGCACCGGATGCGGTTTCGATGTACGAAGCGGGTTCTTGGGGGCCTGTGGAATCGGAGTTAATGCTTAATCGCGATGGTCGCCGCTGGCGCAGATTGTGATGTTGGGGCATGAGTCATGGGTGATTTGCGCTGGGTTTCTCTTCGGGCTACAGGACATCCATCACCCATGACAATTCTTATTTTTTATTCATCTCATTGAATGACTGCTCACCCATTTATCCCTTACCCATCTTCACGTTATGACTACTACACCGATTGTTGCGCTCCAGAAACCCAAGGAGATTTCGCTCCATGAGATTGAGGCGGAGTTGAGCCAGATTTGGCAGGTTCAAAATGACGGTAAGTCCCAAACTGGAGCCGTGCGGGCGGCGACCTTTAGCATGGTGGTGTATGAGCCGGAGGAGTTTCAGCAATTGCTGGCCATCTTGGGCTTTTACCGGGGGGCGATCGACGGCATTTACTCGACCATGACCAAAGATGCTGTGTATGCAGCCCAAAAAGCCTACGGCCTTAGACTCACCGGACGAGTCGATACCGTCACCTTAGCGCGACTGCGGGAAGAGGTCGCAAAACTACCGCCTGAGCAAAAGAAAATTACCAATCCCAACATGCGCGGATTTGGGGTGAGTGATGCGATCGCCGTCCAAAACCCCTGTCGGATCATCAGCCTCTGCCCAGTCCTGGGCGAAGACGAAGGCATCTCGGTGCAAGTCTCTGTCTCCTGTCCTCTGCCGCTGCAAAAGACCAGTGCCAACCTGATCTGCTGCGAATACATCACCCTCCGAGGCAGCAAAGCCGCTCTGAATCGCGTAGGCGACCTAGTGGCTTCGCTGATGATTGGCGACCTCCCCAAGTTCGTCTGGTGGAAAGCGACGCCCAATCCTGAACAGGATCTGTTCAAGAAAATGACCGAGGTGTGCAACGGCATTATCCTCGATTCCTCCTACTTCAGCGACCCCGAATCCGAATTCCTGAAAATCTACGAACTCGTCGAATCTGGCGTTTCGGTCGTCGATCTCAACTGGCACCGCATCTCAGCCTGGCAAGAACTCTGCGCCGAAGCCTACGATCCTCCGGAAAGACGGGCTTCCTTGGGTGAAGTGGACAAGTTGGCGATCGATTATGAAAAAGGCAACGATGCCCAAGCGCTGATGTATCTGGGCTGGATGGCCAGCCGTCTCCAGTGGGAACCCGAGTCCCATGTAGACACAGGCGGCGACTATGACCTGAAGCATATCTACTTCACAGCAGCCAATGGTCACAAGATCGAAGCCGAGCTGGCCGCCATCCCCACCGCCGACTCCGGCGAAATCAGCGGCGATTTGATTGGCCTGCGCCTCACCTCCGACAACCGCGAGGCCGACTGCTGCACCATCCTCTGCTCGGAAGCCACGGGCTGTATGCGAATGGAGGCGGGCGGCAGTGCCCAATCCTGCCGCACCGAGGTGGTGACGGCCATCAATGACCAAAAAGCAGAGTTCTTGCTCAGCCAGCAGCTTCAGCGCTGGGGACAGGATGTGCTGTATGAGGAAAGCTTGGCCGTGGTCAATCAAGTCCTACGGATGCGCGGTCGCTAATCCTGTTTCTTCCTGTCTGTCTTTTAGCGTTAATCTTTTTAGAATTCAGCGATCGGTTGGTTGGGAACAGGTTCCGCTCCTGTCCTAATCAACCGATTCCTGCTAAAAAGGGATTAGATTCAAACTTTTATTCAATTCACCTAAAGATGACCCGTACTCCAATTTTGCAACCAGGACAGAGCTATACTTTTCGGCAATATTTTGAGTTGCCGTTTGAACCGGATGATATTCTGGCGGAACTGGGCTATAGTCTCGATCGCACTGAACTCAACCTGGTGATGCATTCTGGGGAACTCGATCGCCTCGAAGAATCCCAACGCCGCATTCGAGAGAACCTGCAATATGCCAGTCTCACTAGCGAACAGGCTCGTCGAGAACTCCTGGTCGCCCCCATTATCACCGACCTGTGTCACTACACCCGTTCCCAACTCCGCATTGAGTATCCGCTCGTAGTCAATGACTGGCTGAAGGGCAACCTGGACTACTTTGTGCGAGCTAACCACACGTTTTTAGTCGTCGAAGCCAAAAACGATGATCTAGCAAGAGGATTTACTCAATTAGCGGCAGAGTTGATTGCGCTTGACCAATGGTCAGACACTCAGCAATCTATCCTTTACGGCGCAGTTACCACGGGCGATATCTGGAGGTTGGGGCAACTCCACCGCTCCGAAAAACGAATTGTCCAAGATCTCAATCTTTATCGAGTTCCTGCTGACTTTGAGGATTTGATGCGAATTCTAATCGGAATTCTGGGTTGATGTTAGAAAGCATTTCGTGAATAGCATCGCGGAATGGATCATCTTGGAATTGGAACGGCGATCGCTTCTTCAGAAATACACTGTTTACCACATTGATTATCATTGATGGCGCGTTTTACTTCGTTTCCACGCACCCTACGTTTGTGCCGTTTGAACCGGATGATACTCTGGCGGAATTGGGCTATAGTCTCGATCGCACTGAATCCCCCACCTGCATCACCAACTTGGCTCGACTCCCAAAGTTGGGGGTTGGGGGGCACAGAATTCAGGGCAGGAGAACAACCAAACAGGTCTGCCGGCCTTCTTATCCACTCGACTCACCAGGCTTTTTACTCGATTCACCAGGCTTTTCAACTCGACTTACCAAGCTTTCAACTCGACTCACCAGGCTTTTCAACTCGACTTACCAAGCTTTCAACTCGACTTACCAAGCTTTCAACTCGACTCACCAAGCTTTTCAACTCGACACGCCGAGTTTTTTACTCGACACGCCGAGTTTTTTACTCGACACACCGAGCTTTTTACTCGACACACCGAGCTTTTTACTCGACTCAATCAGCCTTTCCACTTCACTGGCTCAGTTTTTTGACACCATCCGGTTGATCTTTGCTTTTCCAATCCGAAACGTGACGATTTTCCAAGGAGCAATCTCGTGGGCAAGGGAATCGGTGGGGTTGGCGATCGCTCCCAAAACAGGCTGTTCCAACGCGCTTCCCCCAGATTCTCCCTCCCGCTCCAACAAATCCACAGCCTTCGCTTGACTAAAATCCAAACAAGCCGATAACAACAGATTCGGTTCATTCGACAACGATAACAACGCCGATTCTCCCTGACACTCATAGCAGCGCAGAATCCATTGTTCAGGATCATCCTCACTTTGTTTGAACGCAGTAAGAATCAGATTATCCGCCTCAAGCTGCAAAAACTGCCCCACAGTCGGCAGATTGCCCGAGTCTTGCGGCGACACAACCTGAACCCGCAGCGGACGATTCAATGCGTAACCTTGCTGCACTGTATGAGCCGCTTGCCAACTGCCTGCATGAGGATACAGCGCATAGCTAAAATGATGCTCTCCTCGATCGGCCTCGGGATTAGGCCAGGTTGCGCCGCGCAATAAAGTTATTCGCAGTTGATTTGGCTGGCTGTCGTAACCATATTTACAGGTGTTGAGCAGACTGACTCCATAATCCGAATTCGACAAATCAGCCCAGTGCAGAGCCGGAGATTCCCATTGTGATTTGTGGAAATCGCTCTCGGGTTTTGTCGTGCGTGCGATCGCCCCACAGGGAATCTCATAGGTCGCAAAATCCGCCTCCATCGTCAGCGGAAAAGCCGCCTTAACTAGCACATGCTTTTCTTGCCAATCGACCCGCGTCTCAATTTCCAGGAGCGGCGAACCCTGCTGCAATCGATAGGTTTGAACAAAGGTCGATTGACCGATCAGCCGATGGACTTCAATGCAGGTTTCAAGGGGCGATCGCACTCCCCACCCAATCTGCAACAATTTCGCAGGCGGCAACGGATGGTCGGCATACTGCGGATCAATATTCCAGGCATCCCAATACTGTCCCTCATCGCGAAATGCTTGCAGTTGATTGCCCGCACCGCTCAACACTTCTCGCTGATGCACCTGATCCCATACCCGCGCCAGATCGCCCGTTGTCGGATCAATGGTAACTTGCAGAAATTCGTTCTCCAAAATCCACTTCTGCGTTAAATCTCCCGGTTGATTCTTGGAATCATTCGCTATTGAAGAATCAGGATTAGAACCAGGGCACAGCCAATAACAACGGTAGCCCAAAGCCGGAATTGCTTCTGCCTTAAATTGCAATTGGCATTCACTTTGAATTTCCCAAGAAGAATCCTTTTGTATCCAACCCTGATTCTTCACAGGAGTTCCATCCATCTGCTGAATTTTCCAGTTTCTCCCGGTTTCAGCAGGCAATGAGAGCGTTATGATTTGCGATCGCTCCCAATTCAAAGCATTCATCACAATGACCGCTTGAGCATCCGGATGAGGGGGTGAGGGGAAGTAAATTTGAGTAGCGATCGCATCCAAAGACTTCTGCAAAACCGTGTCAGCAGTTTGTAACGCAGCTATCCACAAAGGATTCGCATCTCGGTAAACTTCGGCAATCGCTGAACCTGGAAGAATATCGTGGAATTGATTAAACAAGGCGTTCTTCCAGGCTTGTTCTAGTTCATTCTTGGGGTAGGATTTCTGGGTGAGGAGATGGGCGATCGCTGCATACCATTCCGCCTCATACAATCGATTTTCACAAGTCCGATTCCATAATTTCTGATCGGCATGAGTCGTGTAGCAACCCCGATGAAATTCCAGGTAAAGATCCTCGTTCCAAATCGGTAAACCCGCTGTGTTCTTTGCTGTATCTAAAGATGAATTCGACGAAAGAGGTTTCAGCTTACTCTCCTGTTGTCGCAGGTCATCCAGGAAATCGATCGCTGTGCCAAACTGAAGCTGGGGGAAAAAGGGCGATCGCTGCCACCGTCTGGCCACCTCCAGCATGTCTCGCGTCGGCCCCCCGCCATGATCGCCCACCCCCGGCAACCACAGACAAACTAGACTCCCAGTTGTCGCTTCCCAATCCCACGCATACTGCGCCATCTTCACCGGATCAATGCCTTCCCCAATGGGCGCAGAGTTGAGGCTAAAAATCTGAGAGCGATCGGGCGATCGCCACCAAAACACCTCATGGGGAAACTGCGTCGTATCATTCCAGCGCAGTTTCTGTGTCACAAAATAGTCCACACCGCCTTGGCGCAAAATTTGCGGCAGTTGCCAACAGAATCCAAAACTATCTGGCAACCAGGCAACGCGGCTCAAATGACCAAATTTTTGCTGCACATACCGCTGCCCATACAGCACCTGCCGAATCAACGATTCCCCGCTAATCAAGTTCAACTCCGGCTCCACCCACAGCCCCGCAATCACTTCCCAACGTCCAGCCGCAACCTGGGCTTGAATTTCAGCAAACAACTCTGGTCGATTGATTTCGATCCACTCGTAAAGCGCAGGCGTAGAATGGCCAAAGGTCAGTTCCAGAAAGTCCTGCTGAAGCTGCAACACCGATCGAAACGTCCGTTCCGCCGCATCCCAGGTATCGGCAATGTCCCACAGCCAAGCCAAATCTAGATGGGCATGTCCCAGCAGCTGAATGGTGCGCTGTTTTAACCGATCGCCCCAGGGTAAGAGCGATCGCCGCACCCCCGCCAACCCCGCATCAAACGCATTTCGATCTCGCACCCTATCCCAGTCGAGAGAAGCGATCGCCTCTTCCAGTTGCACCAAAAACTCTGGCTCAAACTTCGTCAAATACTGCTGCAAAACCGCCCACTCATCCGCCACAAACCCCGGTTCAGGACAAGGCTCCACCGCCTGATCTGCCCGCTCATACACACAGATCGACTTCACCAATGCCCCTGGATCATGGCCCGGACTCACCAACCGGATGGCAATTTCAATCGTTTCTCCAGGTGTCACCGCAGTCCCCAACAGCACCCGCGCCGAATGGTCAAACAGATCCCCTTCCTGCACCTGTTGACCATTGACATACACTGTGGCCGCCTCCGCCCACCAGGTCAACGACAACCTCAACAGCATTCCACTCAGCGGATACCCTTGCAAATCCCCCGGCACCTGCAATCGTTGTCCCAACCACATTACCTGTTTGCCCTTTTCCCAGGCGATGTGATGGCGATCGTTGAGCGGTGCGATCGCCCACCCCTGCCACAATTTTACCTGTAGCGCCGTATCGGTTGGCAAATCTCCAAAATATTGATGCCACTGGGTTTGGATCGAGATTTGGGTGAGAGAGCGGAGATGGGCGATCGCACTAGTAATCGAGTCAGAAGCCATGAGTCGGAGAGCCTTCAGGAGAGCAAATCAAAAAGGGAACACCCAGAGCAAATCCAGGCATCCCCTCATTGAACAAGGCGATCGTCAATCTGACAACCCGATCGATGAAGTCTGTCTATAAAATCAAGCTTTCGCCATCAGTCTACTGTTCAATCAATTTACAGAGTTGGCTCACAGAGTTAGCTCACAGAGTTAGCTCACAGAGTTAGTTTACAAAGTTGGTTTACAAAGTTGGTTTACAAAGTTGGTTTACAAAGTTGGTTTACAAAGTTGGCAATCCCATCATCAAACAAATCGCCTTTTGCAACACCGTAATCTTTTCCGCAATCTCCGCCACCGATCCCAAAGATTCCTTCAGAGTGGTCAATAGCCCTTTCAATGTAAATTTATTGGGCGTTTCCTTCTGGACTTCCTCAGCCACCGCCTGTACCGCCTCCGTTGCCTCAGTCTTAGCCGCAGGCAGAATCCCTTGAGTTTCGATCGCCGCCAACAACTGCGTCAAAGCGGCTGCCACTTCTCCCTGTCCAGACTCCTGAAGCTGCTGGGCGATCGTCTGAATATTCTGCACCGCAGTCGCACCCGTCCCCACTGCCACCTGATTAGCATGAAACACCCCACCCGAAACTTGAATCCCTTCATTAATCTCACTCATAAAACCCTCTCTAGAAATGACAACTGAATTCCCCATTCCCCCACCGACAAAGACATCCTTTGTCGCCTCGTGGATAAACTTTCAATAAATTTTGTCCAAGATTCCCCTTTCCCCTTTCCCCTTTCCCCTTTCCCCTTTCCCCTCACTCCCTAATTCTTCGCCCCATTCGAGATCGCTGCCTTAAACTGCTGCATCGGATTACTGGCCTGACCGGGCTGTTGCACAGCCTTTGCCCCGGCTCCAGCAGCAACCTGGTTAGCCGAGAAGTTGCCGCCGCTGACCATAATGCCCGTGTTGACAATCGTATTGGCCACCTGTTCAAACTGCGAAGTATCGACATGGTGGCGCTTTAAGAGCTTAATGACACCGGAAAAAGTGGCTTGTTCGATCGCCTTCCAATACATGGTCAAATCCTGAAGCCCATAGTAGCTTTCGTAGGTTCGCGCCGAGATCGATTCGCGAAAGGTCTGAGTATGGCCGTAGTTGTATTCCTCATGCCACTTCGCCGCTCGCAGTTGCCGCCGATCCTCCAGATGCCAAGCGACCAGCTTCCAGGAAATAACTGCCAGATAGGCCAAGGCAATCAGCCAATACAATCCAAAGGAAAGAAATAGTGCTAACCCCAGAACTTTGATGATCTGAATAACTTGACTCTCCTTCAATACTGGAGTCAGGCTAAAGCGTTTGCGATCGATGTTCGGCAAAATATGCACCGACGCTTCCACAAAGGTAATCGAACCCATATTGTAAAAGCGCAGAAAATAGGACAGCACTTGATCGCGCTCAATGTCGGTGTATTGGTATAGCCGATAGGCACGCTGTCCCACTTGCAAATCAGTCTGCCCCAGTTTCCAAAGCTCGGATTCTGGCAGGTTGGTGATGGGCGCTGTCTCCGCGCTAGGCAGCACCGTTCCATCCGCCGCCAACTCAAAGCCATCCACAAACAGACGAGTCAACCCCTTCAACTGAGGCAGTTTCAAAATCGCAACTTCCTGATCGACGGCACGATAAAATTCCTCAACCGGAATGTCAATGCGATCGCCCTCCAAAGGCTGCTCCTGATCCGGTTTGCGATCGATCGCCAAAGTCCACTGCGACTCCTGCCCCCCCGCCCCCAAAAAAGGCTGATACCGCCCAAACACAATCACATTCTGAAACGGCTCAGCCGCAATAATCTGCTGCTTAAAAAACGGACTCAAGGACTCCAGAAAAACTGAATAGAGCGGCAGTTGGGGCTGAAAATTGGGATTATAAAACTGTTTGAGAAAACGACGCGCGATCGCCCACCGCAGATAAATCAACTCATAAGCAATCACCAAAGCACCTGCAAAATTGAGCAAAAACGCCACCCCCCCAAAAGCACTCCCCCCCTGAAGCAAAACCATTGCCCCAAACCCCAAAGCCAGCGCCAGCACCGCAGCCCAAACCGAAAGCGCCACCGACTGAATTGCATGTTGAGCAATCCGATCCAGGTCAAGCCGATTCTCGGGACTTTTAGCCTTGTAGCGATCGCTCCGCAAATGTCCCAACAACTCAAAAGCCCCCAGCAGCCCTCGCCGATAAGCACTACCTGAAAGCAATCGAGTCGTGTATTCTGCCGCATTCTCATCCGGTCTGCGATCGCCCATCATCCCCCTCCTCCATAATTCAAATTTTTGTTCTTCGTTATTTATCACCCAGGAAAAGACAAAAACTCGACAATCTTTCCCAGCCCCAAGAACCATCCTCAACGAAACCTCATTACAGTTTCCCAAACCCACCATCCGGATTAAGAAATCCTTAAACCGTTAAACTAGCGCTTCAGATTCAATAAACCAAGAATTTATTCAGAGAATCAATTTCTCTCTCTAATATTCTTTAGTTTGCTATTTTTCCCAGCCTCGTTTAGATCCTGCTACCTTCTGCTATCCGTAAGTTTTAAGCGAAAAGACCTGGGTCGTCAACAGTCATTTGGCGATCGCCCCAAACTGACCATTGACAAATCCCTCTCTTTATCTCTCTCTCCCTCTTCTTCTCTTCCCTCTGCGTCTCCGCGTCTCTGCGCTTTAAATCCACCCAAACCTAAGTCCATTTCCCCACCCACCAAAGCCCCCTCCACTCAACAAAAAAGCCTGAAAGTGAAGACGCATCTCCCTCCCAGGCTCTCATCAATGAAATAAATTTGATCTACTTTGCAGAAGGCTTAAATGGACTCCGCTTTTGTTTCTTCTTCATTGCCTTCTCCTTGGCCTTTTCCTTCTCGTATTCCAGTTCCTTCAGCTTCTTCGTAATGCGGCTGAAGTAATCCTGCATATAGCCTTCTAATGTCGTAATTTCTTGAGGATCAATCCCTAACACTGCATAGGTTTCATCCATCGAAGCCGTCAAAGGCTTGCCCGAAGCAATCACCTCTGTAAAAGAAAGGCGATCGGCCAAATTCCATCCCCACTGGAAGAACCGCGCCACCCGCTCCACCGACTTCAGCAACCCCGAAGGCATCCGAGTAATCCGCGCCTCCTTGCCAGAGAGCCGTTCACAGAGGCGAATAATTTCATAAGCGCCCCAAGCTCTAGAACCCACGATCGGGAAACTCCGGTTCGCGGCTTCGGGAACCCTCAGCGCCTGGATCGCAAACTTGGCGATATCCTGGGTATCCATATAGGCGATCGGCGAACTCTCCCCCATGACCCAAACCGCTTGCTTTTCCAGGATGGGAATGGCGTACTGACCAATCAACCCCTGAAGGAACCCACAGGGCTTCAAAATGGTGTAGTTCAACCCCGATTCTGCCAGAAAAACCTCCGTGCATCGCTTAATTTCCATCAGCGGCACATTGGGGTACTTCTCAGAATCCAGAATCGAAAAGAAAATGAACCGCTCAACGGCAGCTTGCTTCGCAGCCTTAATCAAATTGACCTGCCCCTCCCAATCCACCTGACGAATGCTCAGGGAATCCGTCGGACGCGAAGTCGCCGCATCAATCACCGCCGTAATGCCTTCCAACGCAGGAGGCAGGCTCTCAGGATCACAGAGATCACCCTGCACGAGTTCGGCTCCCCATTCCTTCAGGAAGGACGCCTTCTTAAAACTCCTGACCAAACAGCGCACCTTGTAACCCTCATCCAGGGCGCGTTTGACCACCTGCCGACCCAAGGTGCCCGATGCACCGACAACTAATAAACTCATGAGGGATTCCGTAAAGAATTATTAACTTTATTAGTTTAACCCATGGAACGCATCCAGAACGCGACTTTTCGCCGAATGCTCAGGATTAAATTTTTAACGTTGCAAAGCCTCACCTAACCCCGCATCGCAAAACTTGTCGCCAAACTTGGGTCGTGCCCTGCTTGCAAGCAGCAGACAGAACCTCTCGTTTTACTACTATGCGAGTTGCTATGTAGAGGTTAAGGAACAAAACAATGGGTCAGAAGCTCAACCCAAGGGCTACTCCAAACGAGATTCAAGACTTTGCTTCTGGACTTTGAAGTGACACTCCCATACAAGCACATTCGGCTTGGCTCAGTTCATAGTCCTTAACAGTGGTCTATCTACATAAAATCTATCTACATAAAAAGAGAGACAAAAAGACGAGGTTTCTCACCCCATCTCCCCATCTCCCTATCTCCCTATCCCAGATTGAGACGCGGGTCTTTCCCTCTACTCCTCTCCGCCTTGGAGTTTGAGCATGAGAAAACCAAGACCCAGGCCGACCAGGATCAGGGAAAAAGACAAAACGGCAGCATTGACAAATTCGGGACTCATACGGTCAGGCGCTCCTCGGATCGTTGATGATGAAGTAGTGTGTCTGTGTAGTATCTTAAGGCAGTTGGCCGCCAAATGAGTCATCCAATCCCCATTCCTCCAATCCCCATTCCTCCAATCCCCAATCCCCAATCCCAGCCGCCCCTCCCTTCACAACCGGGCTACCCCCAATTGGCGATCGCTCTCGGTGACCCCGCCGGAATCGGCTCCGAAGTCATCCTCAAAGCCCTGGCCGATCGCACCCTTTCCCAAAACTGCAACATTACACTAGTGGGCGATCGCACCCTCCTCCTCCAAACCTACCAGCAACTCCAATCCAAAGTGGAGTCCCATCTAGAATCCCTGGCCAACCCCGATGATTTTCCTATCCTGGATGTACCGCTAGAACCGTCCCTGCGAGAAGCCATCGTCCCCGGAGTCGAAAATGCCGCCAGTGGAGCCGCTAGCTTTCAGTTCCTAGAAATTGCGATCGCCCACACCCTCCAAGGCCAGTTCCAGGGCATCGTCACCGCCCCCATCGCCAAATCCGCCTGGAAAGCCGCAGGCCACTACTACCCCGGACAAACCGAACTCCTCGCCGAAAAAGCCGGAGTCCAGCGCTTCGGCATGTTGTTCGTGGCGCGATCGCCCTTCTCCCACTGGACGCTCAGAACCCTCCTGGCCACCACCCACATTCCCCTTCGTTCTGTTCCCGATGCCCTCAACCCCGACCTGCTCACCCTCAAACTCGACCTGCTGATCGACTGCCTCCGACAGGACTTTGGTCTAGATACGCCTGCCATTGCGATCGCCGGACTCAACCCCCACAGCGGCGAACAAGGCCAGCTTGGCACCGAAGAACAGGACTGGCTGATTCCCTGGATTCAACAAATGCGCGATGGCCACCCCCAAGTCCACCTCGACGGCCCCATTCCCCCCGACACGCTCTGGGTGCGCCCCGGTCAAGCCTGGTTTGGCCGCACTTCAGATAAACCCTTTGCCAAAACCCATGATGCCTATCTTGCTCTCTACCATGACCAAGGGTTAATCCCCGTCAAACTGATGGCCTTCGATCGCGCCGTCAACACGACCATCGGCCTGCCCTTCGTCCGCACCTCCCCCGACCACGGCACCGCCTTCGACATCGCCGGACAGGGAATCGCCGAAGCGGCCAGTATGCGATCGGCGATCGAATTGGCGATCGAGTTGGTGGGGCAGCGGAGGCGGGAGTAGGGGAAAGGGAAAAGGGGAAAGGGGAAAGCATCGAATACCTAGGGGGCGGGAAAAATTTCACTGTACTTTCTTGGGAAAATCATTCAAGAATTCTTTTCGCCTTTTTCCTCTCCTCTTCCGACGAGCTTCTTCAGGAGACTCCACAACGCTTCATCTAGGAAATCATCTTAGAACCCCTTTCGCCTTTCCCCCTTCCCCTTTCCCCTCACAAAAATAGACCAACGTCGGCAAAGACACCGCCCTAGGCGAGGTATGCTTCATCAGACAGAGGCTGAGGCCGGAATTAGGTTAACGAAATTCTAAGAATACGTTAAGGAGTTTTGAGAAAATCTAAAGACTGTTTTGTATCCTCAGAGACTGTCCCCCAAATGTCATAGGCTAAAGTAAGGAACAATTAGGGGATAATACGGAGATCGAATCTGCGATCTTGTGCCTAATCTAAAGCCAAAATTTACCTTCTGTTACAAAGGCAGCGATTCACCCTGTTGTTTCTTCAATCCATGGTTGGGCGATTAATAAAGGCTGAACCCTGGCAAGGATTTAGTCATACCGCTGCATGTTCTTGGCTCAATGTCAAGGATTGCTGACTTTGAGCAGCAATTCTCATTATGAAAAATCAACTGGAGTTGGGCGGGAGTTCCAACTCCAGCCCATCCATCATGAAGGTGAGCAAGTGGTTCCAACTCTCAAAC
>JALOOP010000118.1 GCA_025454315.1 Oculatellaceae cyanobacterium Prado106 | reverse complement strand
ACATGACAGAATCCTACCTGTGAATGAAGCGACGAATAGAGTAACGAATGAAACAATGGGGCTGAGCGATCGCAAGAAACAATTTTCGGAGTATAGCCATGCTTTTCCTCAGTCCATGGAAGGCATCCCAAAGTGAATGCATCCCAAAGTTTCGGGGAGCGTTGCCCGGTCTCCGAAATCGCTACTGTTTATGGGTACAAATCTCAATTCGTTTTGGATTTAAGAATTTGATAAAAGGCTGAACCAAGATGAATCGCCAGCATTTGCAGCGGTTCGGGAGATTTACCATTTTATTTTGACTAGTGTAGGGGCTACTAATCGAGAAGAAAATGAGAAAAAGTCATCTTGTCTCAGCCCCAAACTTCCGACTTTTTCCGACATTGTCCGTTCTGGGACACGACAACCTCATGCAGACAAGCTCAGAGCAGTCCTCTAACCTGAATGAAATCTATAGAGTTTATGGCAAGGGAGAGAATGTATTGCAGATGGAGGCAAAACTCAGTCAACTTCTCCATTTGCCTTTAAATCCAATTGGAATCGTCACCTGTATGAATAACAGGTCAGTTCACGAACGTCACGGCGATCGGGTGCAGTTTATCGCTCCGCATCGGCAGTGTTCACAGAGCAATGCTGAGTTGCTCCACGAATCTATTTAGTCAACGAAATTCTGAATAATTACAGTTTTAGTCCTAGTTAAGACCCCGACTTAAATCATGCTGGAGCAGGTGAACCCCATGCCTAAATCTCGACCTTCTCAACGCCCCCAGGCTCCTAACCCTGATGAAACCACGATGGTGGCAACGCGCCATTTATCGGTCTTTAAATATATTGCGGCTGGGTTGGCGATCGCGGCCACGACCTTTGTCGTCACCAGCGCACTGAGTCAACGGCAAGGCTCCTGGTTCAACGCCATTCGACCGGGTGCTAGCAACCAACCTTGTGAGGTGAAACCGAAGACTACTCATCAAGATGCCAGTCAAATCTTCGATGCCAAAATTTCCTTCCCCATTTGTTCTGCTGGAGCGGGTTGGGATAAGGCAACGGTGCAAACCTTCCTGGGACGGTTAGGGGCGGCCTGGTGGGTTTCTCCCGCTTCGGATGGCAAAGTCTTGGCCACCGTCAGCGGCAATTCAGTGATTATCTGGAATCTTGAGACACAGCAACCCATCCATATTCTGCGCGGTCACACGGATGTGATTCATGCGATCGCCCTCAGCCCCGACGGCAAAACCTTAGCCAGCGGCAGTGGCGACAAAACCATTAAGCTCTGGGATTTAGCCTCGGGCGATCTGCAACAAACCCTGGTAGGACACAAAGGCGTTCTCTGGTCAGTCGCCTTTTCCCCCGATGGCAAAACCTTGGCCAGCGGCGGCGGTGACAATTTGCTGAGCCTCTGGAATTTAGAGACGGGCAGTTTGATTCGCTCTCTAACTGGCCATCAAGACCGTCTCTTTCCGGTCGCGTTTAGTCCGGATGGTCGCATCATCGCCAGCGGCGGCAAGGACAAAGTGATTAAACTCTGGGACTCGCAATCCGGAAAAGTCCTCAAAACCCTCACCGGACACACCAACGCCGTCCGCGCCTTAACCTTTGATCCCACCGGACAACAAATTGCCAGCGGCGGCTGGGATGGCACCGTCCGCCTATGGAACGTCCAAACTGGCCAAGAAACCCAAACTTTCACTGGCCACCAGGATCGCCTCGTCTCCGTCGCCATCAGCCCCGACGGCAAAACCCTCGCTAGCAGCGCCATCGACAACACCATCCGCCTCTGGGATCTAACAACCCTCAAACCCCTAGCCACCCTAGCAGGCCACCCCGACTGGGTTCTCTCCGTGGCCTTCAGCGCCGACGGAAATTCCCTGATCAGCGGTGGGCGGGATGGGACGATCGCGATTTGGAAGAAATGAGGGAGTGGGGAGTGGGGAGTAGGGAGTGGGGAGTAGGGAGTGGGGAGTGAAGGGAGGGACTCATTTATTAAAAAACTTTCTCTTGAAGAATCCCTTGTGTTTAAGAGAAGAAATCCATTGAAATATCCCTCCATCCACCCTTTCCCTCTCTATGTCTCTATAGTTTATCTACCTGCATTCATCCACATTTATCTGCATTCATCTGTGTTCATCTGTGTTCATCTGCGTTTCTCAGTTCATTCCAATCTCCACAGAAGGTTATTCCCATGAGTCAGCCCTATTCATCTGCATCCCAAAATTCTGCCGCTCAGGATTGGATTGACCGCTCGATTGGAGACGGCGATCGCTACCATATTGACCAGCGTCTTGGCGGCGGCGGCATGGGCGAAGTGTTTATTGCCACCGATACTCGCTTGGGAAAACCGATCGCGTTGAAGTTACTGAAAGAGTCTTTGGCCATTGCTACAGATTTGGATTTGCGATCGCGGTTTGAGCGGGAATGTTCTATTTGTGCGGCGCTGAAAAGTCAACATATTGTTCAGGTGACGGACTATGGTGTGACCGCTGAGGGATATCCTTTTTATGTCATGGAATATCTCCAGGGACAAACCTTGAGCGAATTATTAGCGAGTCAACCCCAATTATCCATGGAGCGAGCTTGCAACATTATTATTCAAGCCTGTGATGGCTTGAGTTTGGCTCATGCAGGTGTGATATTGCGAAGCCCAGAGAGTTCGGCAGGTGAACAGATTAAAGTGGTTCACCGGGATTTGAAACCTGCGAATATTTTGCTGATTCCCACTGCGTTGGGCGAGTTGGTTAAAATCATTGACTTTGGTATTGCTAAAATTCGTTCCCTCAATCAAGAATATAGCAATGCTACGGGTATGTTTTTGGGTACCTTTCACTATGCTCCACCCGAACAATTTAACCTGGCTGGAGAAGTCGATGAACGGGCAGATATTTACAGTCTGGGGATGATGCTCTATGAAATGCTGACTGGGGTTGACCCCTTTGGCCTGGAGGCGCATCGTCAGCGAGTAACCAACGAAACCTGGCTCAATGCCCATGTCCGTAAGATTCCAATGTCTTTGCGATCGCACCCCAACTGTGAGCAAATCTCTCCTGCCCTAGAAGCGATTGTCATGCGCTGTCTGGAAAAACAACCGGGCGATCGCTTCTCCTCCGTCACCGAATTGAGTCAGGCTCTACAAGCTATTCTCACCGGAAACCCCACAACCTTTCCCAAACCGATCGCCCGAGTCAACGATGCCGCAGCCACCCAGATTCGAGCATTTCCCAGAGCCACGGTACAGCGTCCCGGATTGTTTCAAGGGTTATTACTTGGAACTGGTGCGTTGGTGGCGATCGCAATAGCAACCGTGGCGGCTCCCCAGCTTTTTTCCCGCTTTGCCCCATCCCCGACTCCTGTGATCACCTCTCCGACTGCGGCCTCTGCGTTTACGCTCGATACCCATCAGATGGTCTTGTCAAAAACATTGAGCGATCGCCCCCAGCAAGCCCAACCCATCTGGGCAGCCCTGATCAGCCCCGACCAACGCCAATTGATCAGCGGCGGTGAAGATCGTGATCCGTTTAATGACCAATTCTTCCCGGTCAAAGTCTGGAACCTCAGCACGGGAGAAGTGCCCAACACATTCAACGAAGGCCATACTGCACCCATTCACGCCCTCAGCCTCAGCCCAGACGGGCGCATTCTCGCCAGCGGCAGCCTGGACAAAACCGTAAAACTCTGGGATTTAACCACCGGAAAATTACTGCACACACTCACGGGACACCAGGCTCCGGTGACTTCAGTGGCGCTCAGCCAGGATGGTAGAACCCTGGTCAGCGGTAGTGGCGATCGCTCCATCAAAATCTGGGATGTCGAAACCGGGCAACTGCGGCACACCTTAACCGAACATATTGATGAGGTCACTTCAGTCGCCCTCAGCCCTGACAGCAAGATTCTTGCCAGCGGCAGCAAAGACATGACCATTAAACTCTGGAACGCGGAATCCGGTGAGTTAATCCGGACGCTAGGTCAACCCGAAGGTCACCTGCAGCCCATTAGTGCGATCGCCATCAGCCCCGACGGCCAACAGCTAGCCAGCGGCAGTTGGGAACAAAATGTCAAACTCTGGAACCTACAAACGGGTAAACTTCTCCGTACTTTCACAGGCCACACGAATAAAGTCGAAACCGTCACCTTTGTGAATTCCCAAACGATCGCTAGCAGCGGTGAAGATCAAACCATTCGTCTCTGGGATACGCAATCGGAAAAGGGGCAGGTGATTGCAAAGGCTCATGAGGGAGGGGTGCGATCGCTCTCCACAAATCTCGAAACACAAACGCTTATCAGCACCAGCGAGGACAAAACTATTAAACTCTGGCAATGGAAGCAAGGGCTTTGAGAGGGAGGGAGTAGATAAGGAGCTAGGGAGTGGGACAAGGTTTCCTTTCCTCTTCAGCACAATGAGAAGATCACACCCGATCGCCCATCTGCCGCCAAGTTACATGCAAGAGCGATCGCTGATCAAACTCAAGTGGAGTAAACAGCACTTCGAGTTGAACCGGTTCTCCCGTCATCCGTTGATACGTCCATTCAAAGCGATAGCTGCCTTGACAGAGAGCGATCGTCATCATCTCCTTAGCTTTCTGACTTGATAATTGTCCATCGGGTTGAAACTCAGGAGTCAGTTTAGCAGCCAGCAAATTAGCAGCCAACAACGCCAATAACTCTGCTTTGCTCTGACATCGCAGCATCTGAACAGCAGCCCAGTTGCAATCAATCAACCGGTCTTTTTCTAACAGCAACATGGCATCAGCAGACTTTTGAAAGAATTGCTCAAACAGTAAATCCGTGGTTCTCAGAGGTCTATCTTCGACAGGTTTTGTGGCTTCACCCGATTTGCGATTGCTAATATCCCGCAGAACGCCCTGCAAGCCAACTGCGTTTCCATCCGTATCCCGAACCAGTGAAAAATTAGAAGACACCCAACTCCATCGACCATCCCGACGTCGATGCCGAAACACAGCTCCAATGCATTGCTCTCCCGTCTCCACCACTTCCCACAAAAAGGCATCCAGCCGCGACACATCTTCCGGATGCACCAACGGCATAAACGATCGCCCCAACCAGGCATCAATGTCATACCCAAACATCACCTTAAACTGTGGCGAAAGATAGGTCAGGGTAGAATCCAGTTGACTCGACCAAATCAAATAGTTCGCATCTTCCAGCAAACGACGGAAGGTGGCCTCACTTTGGGCGATTGCAGAACGAAACTTAATCCGGGGGCTGAACGGAGAGGGAGCTTGAGAGGGCTGAAAATTAAACTGCATAGGGTTATGACGCTCACAAGAGGGATTCGGCCATCGATTTTGAAATCAACTTTAGATCAATCAGCAGATCAATCGGCAAATTGTAGAGCATCCCTCAAGGCAGTGTGCCCATCCTTACCATTGCACTAACAAGTTCACCTGAGTGAAAGCCTCTTATCAAAAATATTTCAGAGCGAGCATAGCAGGGCAGCAGTAGATAAGAACACGAATAGCGATTCAGGTCAGTCATGATGAATACTCAGGACTGCGGTTTCCATTGAGGTAACTTTATGAAACAATCGGGAATTTTACTGGTCGTGAGGGAATAATACGCCAATCCTCCCATCGGTCACGACTGACAGCAGATTCCCATGCCTGTTCTTTCCCGCTCAAATCAGTTGCCAAATCGAGCCAAACAGTCTCTCCCGCTGCAAATTCTGCTGATTGGCCCGTTTGTTCTGCAAATCTTTACTGCTGTTGGGTTGACGGGCTATCTTTCCCTACAAAACGGCCAAAAAGCGGTCATTGAAGTCGCCGGACAGCTTCAAACCGAAATCGCCTCACGAGTCACCGAGAACCTGCAAAACTACCTCCAGATTCCAGCCCAAATCAACCAGATTAACCAACAGGCGATCGCCGCCAACTGGCTCCCAACAACCTCAGTAGAAAAATGGCAAAACCATCTATGGCAGCAGGTCAACACCTTTTCCAAGATTGGTGCCATTGGAATTGGCACCGAAAAGGGCGAGTTTATCACGGTCGGCAAAAACGAAGCAGGCGTTGCGGTGCTTAATATTGCCAGTCAGTCCAATAATTTTGCCTATGAGCAGTATGAATTAAACGAACGGGGCGATCGCGGACAACTGCTCAAAAAAAGCGAAAACTTCGATACCCGATCGCGCCCTCCTTACAAGGTTGCCGTCAAAGCTGGGAAAGCCGCCTGGAGCGAGGTGTTTCCCCACATCACCGATCCCATGCTAGTCATGACGGCGGTGCTTCCCATTCAACAACAAGGCAAACTGGTCGGAGTTCTTCAAACCCGACTTAACCTGCCGTTAGTGGGCGAATTTCTTAAGCCGCTTAAAGTGGGGACAACCGGACAAGTGTTCATTGTGGAACGCTCTGGCACCTTAATTGCCACCTCCGCCAATGAACAACCCTTCCGACAGCAGGATCAAAAAACCGTCAAAATCAGCGTCCTGGAAAGCCAAAACTCTCTCACCCTGGCAAGCGGAAAACAGCTTTTCTCCACCTATGGCACCCTCGATCGCATCACCACAACCCAGCAACTCAACTGTACTCTTAACGGCAGCCGTCACTTTGTCCAAATCACCCCATTTGCCGATGACAAAGGCTTAGATTGGCTAATTGTAGTCGTGGTTCCTGAATCTGATTTTATGGCTCAAATCGAGGCCAACACCAGGACAACGCTCTATCTCTGTTTAGCCGCACTTGGCATTGCAACCCTGCTAGGATTCTACACCTCACGCTGGATTACTCGTCCCATTCTCAAACTACAGCAGGCAAGTCAAGCGATCGCCGCAGGTGACCTCGATCGCACCGTACAAATCACTGGAATTCACGAATTAGAAGGACTAGCGCGATCGTTCAATCACATGGCCATCCAACTGAAAACCTCATTCACGGCCTTAGAAACCAGCAATCTTGAACTCGAAGAACGGGTGCTGGAACGCACCCAAACGCTCAGCCAAACCAATACCCAACTCTCTACAACCTTGGGAGAACTACACCGCACCCAAACCCAGATGGTGCATTCTGAAAAAATGTCCGCATTAGGGCAACTTGTTGCAGGCATTGCCCATGAGATCAACAATCCCGTCAACTTTATCCACGGCAATTTACCGCATGTCCATCAGTATGTCAAAGACATGACGCATCTGGTGCAGGGCTATCAGCAGCATGTTTCAGACGCCCCCCTGTCCTTGCAACAACTGGTCAAAGAGATTGATTTTGAGTTTGTCACAGAAGATCTCACCAAAATCCTCAAATCAATGCAGGTAGGAACAGAACGAATTCAGCAAATTGTCCTATCGCTCCGCAATTTTTCTCGCCTCGATGAGTCCGAATTAAAAGCAGTCGATCTCCATGAAGGTATCGACAGCACGCTGCTGATTATGCAGCATCGCCTAAAGTCTACCGTCGATCGCCCAGCCATCCAAGTGATCAAAGACTACGGTACTCTCCCAATGGTCGAATGCTACGCAGGAGCGCTCAATCAGGTCTTTATGAACTTGTTGACCAACGCGATCGATGCCCTAGAAGAGTCAAAGCAAAACCAAACCTTCACAGACACAGAAAAAATATCGGATCACATTATCATTCACACCGAATTGATTAATACTGATGCTGTTCGGATTACCATCACGGATAACGGAATTGGAATTCCAACGGAAAGGCGATCGCGCATCTTTGATCCCTTCTTCACCACAAAACCAATTGGCCAGGGAACAGGCTTAGGACTTTCGGTGAGCTATCAGATTATCACCGAACAACATCACGGTCAGCTATCCTACGACTCCACACCCGGAAAAGGAACCAAATTTGCGATCGAGATTCCCATTAACCAAACCTCGGCAGCAGTCGATGAGCTACAAAATTATCGCTGAAAAACATCACTGCAAAATCCACTGTGAATTGTTCGAGGACGGCACAGTTTACTATGTCGCTTCAGGAGAATGTGCGATCGCACATCTTTGACCCTTTCTTCACTACAAAACCCGTCGATCAAGGAACCGGATTAGGACTGGCCGTTAGCTATCAAATCATGACAGAACAGCACAGTGGTAAGTTATACTGTGAATCCACAAAAGGATTAGGAACGGTGTTTACCCTCGAAATTCCTTTGTAGCAAAAGCTAGCGATCGCGATTTAGACAGAAATTCTAGTCAGCAAGGATATTCTAAAGAACGCTAAAAAGGAATGTAGTGGCTATGCCATTACACCCCTTTTTAGCACTGAAACTAGCACTGAAACTAGCACTGAAATTGACAATTTCTTCCTTCAAACGGTCTTTTGACAAACCGGAATTTCGATGAAAAACTCTGAGCCTTCGCCAAGTTTCGATCGACAATACAGCTTACCTTGATGAGTTTGGGTGACAATTTGATAACTGATAGAAAGTCCTAGTCCTGTACCCACACCAACTGCTTTAGTCGTGTAAAACGGATCGAAGAGTTTGGCCAAGATGCTTTCGCTCATGCCGATACCGTTGTCTTGAATGGCGATCGCTACCCACCCCGACTCGGGACAACTCGTCCGAATCGTGATACTAGGAACATACGGCGGATAACTTTCATCGGCGATCGCTTTACTATCCTTCAAGGATGCTTTATATCGATCCTCAACCGCATCAATCGCATTGGCCAAAATATTCATCAAAACCTGATTCAGTTCACCCGAAAAGCATTCCACCAGCGGTAGCTCGCCGTATTCTTTTACGACCTGAATCCCTGGGAAATTGGGTTTCATCTTCAGCCGATTTTGCAGAATCATCAGCGTGCTTTCAACGCCTTCATGCATATCTACCGCTTTGAGTTCGGCTTCATCCAATCGAGAAAAAGTCCGCAGAGATTTCACAATATCTCGAATTCGCTCCGAACCGACCTTCATCGATCGCAACAGCTTGCTCAGATCCTCCTCTAAAAACTTCAAATCCACCTCTTCCAATTCTTCCTGAATCTTAGCGCTAGGATTAGGATACTCAGCCTGATAGAGATGCAAAATTCTCAGCAAATCGGTCGCATATTCCTGAGCAGGATTAAGATTTCCGTGGATGAAGTTGACCGGGTTATTAATCTCATGGGCAACGCCTGCGACTAATTGTCCTAAACTCGACATTTTCTCCGTTTGCACCAACTGCCCCTGGGTTCGCCGTAGTTCCGATAGGGTTTGGGTTAGTGCTGCTGTACGTTCTTCCACCCGATCTTCCAGCATTTCGTTGGATTGTTTTAGGCTGGCTTGGGCAGTTCTTTGTTCAGATAAAATGGCGGTGAGGAGTAATGCAGTAACGGCGATGACTGCGACAAAGGATTGCAACAGCAGTAAGTTATTATTTTGAGTCGAGTCTGCAAACGGGCCTGCCGATCGCGCTGTTGCCACCAGCGAAGTAATGGAAACCACAGCCAGAGACAGCGTAGTACAATGTTGCCCAAACCGAAAAGCCGACCACAGCATCAACGGCAAAAACATGTATTCCAGTGGGGTTCCATCCACAAAAACCCAATGATCGACCAGCACCAAAGTTGCTAGATAGGTCACGAACTCAACCCATCTCAACCTAGAACTCAACTTAAAATTGGGAATCTGCCGCAGCCAGGTTTTTAGAAAAGGAGTAAAGAGCAAGATCCCAACGGTATCGGCAGTCCACCAAATGCGCCATACCATCATAAACTCTGTAAGTTGAATCTTCTGAGCAAAGTAAAGCACAGTTGTGCCAAAGGTCGTATTGAAAATAGGTGCAATCAATGCCGTTAAAATAAAGAAAATGGTAGATTGCACCTGGCTGAAAATCTGTTCTGTACGAATAAAGCGATGAATTAAATAACTGGCTAGTACCGTTTCTGAAGTTTCGCCCAGGCTCACTAATCCGCCAATAACAAGGCTTTTGTACCAGGTGATATCTAGAACTCCAAAGCCCAGAGCAACACCTGGAAGAACACGCCACCCTAACAGAAGTACTGCGCCCAACGCCACCCCAGAAGGTAGCCAAACCGGAGTAACTTCGTCAATGGAAGCGAAGGTAAACGAGAACTGCCCGGAACCAAAAATCAGCAGTGCAACAATCCCAGACAGCAACCAGGTTTGATTTAAAAAAGATAAGTGGCGATGAGTGGCGAGGGAACTCGCTGGAAGGGAGGGTTGATCCATTAACATCTGAAGTGCCTTTCTTAAACAATTGCAAACAATAAGCTGCCTCAGAGTTCCCAAATCCACATCGATGAGTACCAAGTATTCCGATGCATTCCATCGACAACATAGCCAGGAAAATGGAGGATAGGTTAGAAATTCTGGCCGTTTCTCAAAACCAATCCTTATTCTGAGAATTTTCTTTTTTGGCTTTACTGAATCTAACGATGAATGGATGTGTAGCGCCTGTGCCGCCACACACCGATTCATCTCATCTATCCCCCCTTCTAATAAGGTCTTAAAAAAGGAATTAATGAGGATGGGAATTGAGATGACAGGCTAGGATTGTCCGGCTAGTTCAATCGACAAAGCAATGGGTAAACTCATAGCTTAAATCCACCCGTCCCTTGCGTAACATGGCAGGATCAAGACGATCGGTGGTATTGCAAGTCATCAGAACCACGAGCCGCTGCTGAGTCTGGATACCCGTAAGTTCCTGGACACTGCGGTAGAGCGTGCCATCCAGCAGGCTGAGAATATGTTCCGTTTTGTTATTTCCCTGAGCAACGGGATTAGAACGATCTTGAGCTAGATTATCGGCCTCGTTGATGATTAAACAAATGCGATCGAGATAGGTCGGCGGCACGAAGTTTTCAACCGCATCGTGATCGAGGATGAAGATTACATAGCCAAGGGGAACTAAAACTTCTTGTGCGATCGCCTGTGTCCAAGCGGTCTTTCCCGTACCTGGCTTACCGCTCACCAGCACTGCCACCCGGCTCTGGTCAAAGACAAGTTGCTGCACCGCATCGCTAAACTGCTGCACATCTTGCGGAAACGATCGCAGTCCAAAATCACTATGCACCTGTCCCACCCGGCATTGATACCCACTCAACATCACCGCCAACCCATAGACCGATTTCTGCACCCAAGGAGCCAAATTGGAGGCATACAGCGTATACTGCCGCCGTCCTTGATCAAAAGGATAAATCTGCAACCAGACATCCGCTTTAGCCCAATAGGCCGAAATCTGATTCAAGACCGTGAGCCGATCCCAGGTGGTGAAGCGATCGCAAGGGAGATAGTAATAGCGATCGAAATAATATTGGCTAATGAAATCGGGTGTACCCAAAACATCCAGGATATTGCGAATGATGATTTCCTGCAATCGGTTCAGCACATAATCCACTGGAATACTATTGCGACTCAGGGTCTGGGACACGGGCAGTTGCACGGTCAAGACATGAACATGGGATGCACTGGGATAGGCAGGTTCTGGCGTGATGAAATTCCAAAATTCATCCAGTTCATACCGAGCATTCTGGGAAAACAAATTGAAAAAGTTCGCCCACCAAGCATAGTCTTTGCGGCTGCCCGCATCGATAAAACCGCTGACCGCATTCATCGCCTTCTGCATCACCTGCTGTCCATCGTTGAGGAGCAGATGCGCCAGAAAATCAAAGTCAAGCTGACGATACAAAGGCCGCCACCCAGAACCTAGAAGTCCTCGGTTTTGCAGGGAGTTGGAGTTGTTGGAAAGGGGGCGATCGTAACTCATAGCGCAAGAAATAGAGCGTGAAGATAAGGGGCAAAGGGAATGGGCAAAACGGGTTGCTCTTGGTATGGTTTCAGGGATCTTCGAGTGCTGATCACCCTAATTCAGCCTGAGCCATCTTGAGTGTAATACATGATATACTACATTAAATTACAAGCTGATTTTTCGCAAGATCAATCCTTTAAAGATCTAGGCGGCTTTTCCAGGAATGCCTTGAGGGGCGGTTGCGGGATTGAGGCGGCTAGGGTAGATTGCAGGTGGCGAGTGAGATTTTCAAGATGGGGCAACAAAACAGAACTTGGAATTTGGGCAGGTTCATCCAAACCCTGACCTACTACGAGGTTATCCCTTTTCTAAAGTATTGGAATGGGTTCAAGAATGGGTTGGGACAAGCAAATTTTAGAGATAATCCTAGAGATAATCCTACTGTCATGATTCCTTTGAACCCGATCGCTGAACCCACCATGAGCCATCCCTCAACCCACCTCCCGCAGCAGATCTTCGTGGCCGACTCCATTCCTGCTGAAGCCCTACAGCGGCTGACCGAGCAGGCCGCAGAACAGCCTCATGCCATTCAACGCTTTTCTGCCAATGTTCCGCCACCGATCGCCACCCTCCAACAGGCAAGCGCGATCCTCCTAAATTTCAACGATGTCACCCCAGCCTTGCTCCAGGCCATTGCACCACTCTTTGAACCGGTTCACCAACCCGTTTTCGACTTTCGTCAATCGGCTACCGATCTCCAAGCAGTCTGGGGAGTCCTGGATGATGTGGTCATGGGTGGAGTGAGCGAAAGTCGAATTTCGGGGGATGGGGCGATCGCCGAATTTTCCGGCAATGTCTCCACGGCTAACTCCGGGGGATTCGCCTCAGTCCGGACTCGCAACTTCGACCCGCCGATCGACCTTTCCGCCTACGAAGGCATCTTCCTCAAAGTCAAAGGCGACGGCAAACGATACAAGGTGATGCTGCGCCCCGAATCTTGCTGGGATGGCGTGGCCTACTGTCATTCCTTTGATACGATGGCTGCCCAATGGATCACCGTTTACATTCCCTTCGACCAGTTTATCCCCGTGGTACGTGCCAAAACGATCGCAATGGAGGCACTCAATCCCAAAGCAATCTGTGCTTTTCAACTGATGCTGAGCAAGTTTGAGTATGATGGCGCGTTGAACCCCCATTTCCTGCCGGGATATTTTCGACTTCAGGTTGAAGCAATGGGCGGATATGGGCGATCGCACTCTCCCCAACTCATCGTCATCAGCCCCGATCTTCAGCCCAGTCCACTATTAGAACAGCAGCAATGGGCTTATCAGAAAGTGCGATCGGAGGAGGATGCGATCGCCAGTTTGTCCCACTAATCACACAGAGCGAATAGACTGGGATTTTAGATCTAACCGCAGAGGCGCACTAGGACACTGAGCGCTAGTCATCCATGACAAAAAACGAGCCTCTCAGCAGAAGTTAGGACAAAATCCTGTTCCAATGAGAAACTCGATCTTTAGTGACTGAAAAAGCTATAAAAATCCCAGGGAATTCCAGTACTGTAGGTTGGGTGGAGCGTAGCGTAACCCAACCTCACAGCCGTAAATCTCGACTCATTGCTAGGATCAGTGAATCCAACCCAAGCACTCTAGTCGGGTGTTGGGTTGCGCTCTGCTCCACCCAACCTACAATTCTCGGAACATTCCAGTTATGAATCAGGATTAGTAAGACTCGCTGTCATCGTAGTATTCCTCGCTGCTGTCATAGGATGTGCTGTCGTCGTAGTATTCTCCGCTGCTGTCGTAGGCACCCGAATCATAGCCAGAATCATAGCCTGAATCATAGCCACTGTCATACCCGGAACTATATCCAGAATCGTAAGCAGATTCGACATTTTCGTACACATCGCTGGTGCCTGAGTCATAGCCGGAACTATAGCCAGATTCATAGGCATCATCTACATATTCAGACATCTCGCTGCTACCCGAGTCATAGCCAGAGTTGTAAGCGCCCTCTACATACTCAGACATCTCGCTGCTGCCCGAATCATAGCCACTCCCGTAGCCATCCCCATAGCCATAGTCATAGGCAGCCCCTACATTTGATTCGGCTTCAGCGGCCTGGGCTCGGGCAAATTCTGCGTCCGCTTCGGCTACCCGTCTGGCATAATCCAGGTCAGCTTCAGAAGCAGCGTTGAAGGCACGTTCCAAGTCATATTGTTCCTGCAAATAGTCCAAGCGAGCTTGTGTTGCGGCCTGTTCTGCGGCCATTTGTTCAACGGCCTCACGAGCCATTTCCTGCTGGGTTTGCCAATCGGCGGTAGCGCGTGACTGTGCCAGTTCGGCGGCGCGTTTCTCTTCTGCGGCCATTTCGCTGGCACGCCGTTCGATTTCTTGGCGGAGTCGTCGTTCTTCATTGGAGATGCCGGGGAAGCCGTGGAGTTTGGGGTTCCAGTCAGGGTCGTTGGGGTTAGCAGCCCGTTGATTAGAGGGAACCGCAGAACGGGGAGCAGAGGGGGCGGTAGAGGAAGTCTTGGGCTTCGCAGCCGTGCCACTGGCCGCGGCATTAGGTTTGGCTGGGTTAGTTTTGCCTGCTGCTGTCGGGCTAGGGTTGGCCGTTGTGCCATTGTTCTTGCTGGCAGATGGGGGCTGTGCAGCGGCTGGACTGGCGGCAGGTGAATTTTGAGCGGCGGGGGTTGGAGGTTTGGTGGCCTGTTGGTTTCCTCCACAGGCAGTCAGAGTAGCTCCCAAAAGGGCACTAGCAAAGAGAAGTTTGCAACTGGAGGTGATGGTTTGAGTCAGGTTGACGCGATCGCAATACCCAGGCTGTCGTTTGAATGATTGCAATTTGAAAGAGTTTGACATGTGACGGTGGAATAGCTTTTACAGAATCGTGATAAGGGAAGTTTCCAGACTGAATTTCTTCAATGAATACTCAGGCTTTTTAGGAATAAACAATACCGTGAATGAAATGAATCACGATCGCAGAACAATTTGAGTTGTGGCCGGCGATCGAAATTCATTCACAACAAAAATATTACTCAAAGCTATAGGAAATCACGTCTTCCTGCCAAATAATTTCACCATTTTGCCAAACGGTCAGAGATTGGGGATTAATCGAATAGGTGACATTCCCATTCGTCGCATCAAAATAGTAATCGCCATAGTCAGTCACAGTGGGAACGTTGATGGCATTGTAGGTATTCGCAAATTCCACACCCCGATAAAACAGGTATCCATCTTGCCCTTGACAAATCGAGACATGGAAGGTGGAGGTGGCAAAATAGGCCACGGGCATGGCTCTAGGGCAACCCATTTCCTGAGCCAGCAGAGATTCAGTCTGAGCAGATGAAGGGGCGATCGCCCCAGATGGTTCAGATTGAACCGTTACTGCTTGAACCGAAGGAGCCAAAATACAAAGGGCACTCAAACCAACAAACGAAAACTTGAGAGCCGATTGCAGTGAAAAAGAGAATGCTTTCATAAATAATAAAAGTGGGAAAAGTGATGTTCTATTCGTAACATCAAGTTTTCACGACACGAGTCCGTAGATATGATTGATTTTTTACAAGGCAATTAGAATTTTCGGTACTCTTACACAGATAGGGGGAGTGGGGAGGGGGGAGGGGAGACAGTGAGATGACAAGGAGAGTTACCTTTGTTTTCATCTGTTTTCATCTGTTTTTATCTGTGTCCATCTGTGTCCATCTGTGTTCCCCCTTTCGCCTTTCCCCTTTCCCCCTTCCCCTTTTCCCCATCGGACTGAGGGAGAAGACGATTGATGGCATTGCTGAAGATCGATCGCCCCCAAGCTCAAGGTGTGGCTCTCGACTTTTCTCCAACGATGTTGGCAGCGGTGCGATCGCGCTTTGGGTATTTTGCTGCGGGACATCCGATTGCATAGGGAATCTTTTCTATGCAGATTTTTCAGCCTTCTAGTTCACCGACTCAAATTAAATGAACTAACTCTTCACAAAACTATCTTTTCTCTATCTTTAATTAGGTTCTATCCTGCACCAGGACAAAAGCAGAGCATAGAGAAGGGCTATTAATAAGTCAATAATCCTCCTGTAGGAAGAGAAAAGCCTAACAAAGAAAAGTCTTAAACATCCCAAAATCCTCCCACATCCACCCATCCACCCATCCACCCATCCACCCATCCACTCCCTATCTTCAAAATCTCTTCAACTTGTCTTCCGCAAATCTACGGATGCCAGGCTAGAACTTAAATTTTTTCTGGGGGGAATAGAAGAAATCCTAAATTTGACTGGAAATGGTCTTTTATCGCTTGATTGGGCATCCCGCTTCAGGAATGTAACGACTTATTAACTAAAATTTTGTAAATATAAAATTGATTTTTCCCTAAAAATTTAAATTAAAGATAAAAATTTGATTTTGATGACTAAATGTTTCCGTAGAAACGCGATTACTAGCCTGAGAACAACTCGGCACAATAATTAAAACTGTAATTCCTCTATGGCCACT
>JALOOP010000525.1 GCA_025454315.1 Oculatellaceae cyanobacterium Prado106 | reverse complement strand
TATATGCAGCAAGTCTGGCCAAGCTTATTGCCACCATTCTCAATATTGTTGAGAATACGAGGATTTTATTGAAAAAACCATCTTTTTCAATTTGCACCCCCTATGTCAATGCTTATGTTCCTGGTCGTGATGATGAGAATCGGGCGATCGGCAACAACATCGGCGTTGGCAGCACTCGCTCTCGATTGGCGATCGGTAGCCCCCTTGCTATTAATTCATACGGCGTGCAGGCCAATTTTCAGGTTTCCGATGGTTTTCAGGTTGGGGGTTGGGCAGGGTACTCCCATCTACGGGCGATCGGCGTGGGTGACGCAGATGTTTGGAACTATGCTTTAACCTTAGCCTTTCCAGATTTGGGGGGTGAGGGCAACCAGTTAGGCTTCATTGCAGGGATTCAGCCCCGTCTCACAGGTTCTGACGAAAGGGTAGGCGCACTGTTGTCGGGTGGTCGCAGAAGCGATCCTGATGTGGGGTTGCACCTTGAAGGCTTCTACCGTGTCCGACTCAATGACAATATCATCATTACACCCGGTGTCATTGTCCTGACGGCTCCCAATCACAACAACGATAACGATACCGCCGTTATCGGTACCGTTAGAACGACCTTTAGTTTCTAACGGATTCTACTTTTGGAATCTGCGGGTTAATCAAATAGCAGATGTTGGGGATTGTGGGATAAATGGATGTGGCGGCACAGCCGCCACATCCATTTATCTCTATTCAGCAATGCCAGTTCTTAATTATTAACCCGACATAAAAAATCGTCGGCGCATTTCGCCAGGTTTGGGTGAATGCAATTCGCCCCTACATTTTCATGAATCAATGTTCCTGAAAGTCTCGACAGGCCATCGAAGAAAAATCCCTGGATGCGTTTCAAAGAAGGTTTTCTGATGTAGAAGGGCGAATTGCATTCGCCCTTCAGAGACCTCCAGGTAAACTAACTTCACTCTTATCTTTAACCTTTCTTGGATTCAGACCCTGCATAATACAACTGGTGATTCTAATTTAATTCGTATTTTAATGTCCATGCTCACGAGTAATACGGTTACCCAAACCATTCAGTTTATCTTGGCTCCTGTCGTGATGATCACGGCCTGTGGTATTCTGCTGAACGGATTGCTGATTCATTATGCGATGCTGGATGCTCGACTGCGAGAGGTCAGTCTAGAGCAGATGAAGACTCTGACCCATCCATTGAGTAATCCATTGAGTAATCCATTGGCCAATTCGTTAGCCAATTCGTTAGCCAATTCATTGAATGATCCCTTGAATGATTCTCTGAACAATCCCCTGAATAATCCTCTGAATAATTTCCCAGATAATTCACCACCCATATTACAGAATGATCTCCAGGTGGAGCGATCGCAAGACCTCGATCGCATCCTCACCGATTTGCTGTACCGTCACCATCTCATCCACGATGGACTGCTGTTCGTCTATGGGGCAATTTTGGTGTTTATGCTGGACATGCTGATGATTGCGATCGGGACAGTCATAGAAGCGGCTTGGTTGTTCCAAGCCGTGATTCTGATTTTGATGCTAGGGGTGGGAATCTTGCTGCTGGGAATGGTGCAGGTTGCCCAGGAATTTCGCACCTCCCACCGATCAATTCAATTAGAAATTCATTTGTCTTGTCGATCCTGCCAGCATGGCAAATTCCCGCGCAAGTGATTCAGTCAAACGAGACTCAAGGGCTCAATAATCCTTCTGAAGCCTGAATTGTAGCGGTTATAAATTGCTGAATTTGCATCATTGCAGCTTCGCGATCGCTGGACAACGCTGAAGCGAGTAGCACTCCACCCACCCAATGAGAAGTATGCCAAAATCCCGTAGATTCTATGGCTGGCAACTGAGATGGATCAGGATAGGGATAGGGACTGACATACCAGTAGGGTTCATCGTAGCTGGTGTCGCCGGGAGAGAAGCCAACGCCAATGGATTGGGTGTCATTTAGTTGTATCAGCATGGCTATATCAAAATGATGCGGCCAAATTAGAACGGGAAGTTTATAATCGAGCGATCGCAAAATAACATCAGTTTGAGCATAGGCGTTGATTAGCTGGTGCCGGGACGCGACATCGCGAGGATCAAAGGGCATTCCCTGAGCTAAATCATGGACAGGGAAATCGTTGGGAGGATAGGAAAGGAACTGGATTTTTTCAGCCTCTGCGCCCCGTTTGGCCACTTCGGTTTTGAGCCATTCCAGACCCTGCATTAGCGTTTTTTGGTGGAGAGGACATTGAGCGATCGCCATCCCCTGATCATCCAGAATTAGGACACTGAGAGCGATCGGATCGAGTGCAACCCGAAAGGGGTGGGGAGCAGGAATCAGGTCGCCCACAAACAGATTCAAGTCCGGTTGCCAACTCAAACTAGCCTGACTGCCGTCCGGTTTAGGGGTTGCTAAAGCGGCTCCGGTAGCGGCAATGTACTGAATCGCATAGTGTAGCTGGATTCGACTTTCGGTGAGATGTTGGGGTGAGATGGTCGATGTCATAACATACCTCGAATGATGGGTTGGGAGATGATGATGTATTTCGAGAGCCTGATCGGCTGAAGATTCGGTTAAAGATATTGTGCGATCGCATCCTGAAATTTCCGTGAATTCTGGCTGATAGTGACCTGAAATGTCTATAGGCGATCGCTTTAACAGACAAGAAGATGCGACCCATTAGAGCGCTTGATCGTTCATTATCCAGTTAATGGGCTGAACCATTTCCCTTGTGACTTAAAGTACCTGTGCCAGATGTTCCCCGACTCTTAAGGCATTGGCCATAATGGTTAAAGTTGGATTCACTGCACCACTGGACGGAAAGAATGAACCATCCACCACGAGCATAGGCCGCAGCATTGCCTTCCAGTGCCTCTTTGCTGACCTTCCCCAAGGTCTGAACCTGCCCCATCGGATAGTCATACCCGGCTTCTCCCCAGTAAAAATCATTGATGGAAAGCGTTTTTTGAAATAGGGTTGGATTCGGTTTGCGGGTTACACCGATGATGGAACCTAACACATGCTTCATAAAGTTCCGTCCCACCTGTTGTGAACGGTTGGCTAATCCGTAGGGGTGATGATCATTGGCCGATCGCAATAGCAAAACTGCTGAGTTAATCGCACCACAAGCAACCACGACGATATCACTGGCAAACATCTGAACATGACGTATTCCTTGCTCATCGCTCATCTCCACTTCTACCCCTGTCACTTCTTGCCCTGAAGCACTGGTATGAAGTTTCAACACCTTTGCCTCGGGGAGCAGCGTGATGTTTTCCTGTCCCATCACAGGCCGTACTGCGCTGATTTCGGCATCGGATTTTGCCTGGACTAAACAAGGGTAGCCATCACAGGTGTTGCAACGGATGCAGGCGCTTAAATGCCGCTGAGCTTCATTCTACTGTTCTTGATAATTCCACAGTAAACCGCCATCCACCACGATCGTGCTGCCTGTGATATAACTCGCTTCACCCGAAGCCAAAAACGCCACTAGGGAAGCCACATCCTGGGGTTGCCCGAGACGACCCAGGGGGATATTGTGGAGGAGCGCGCCCAGTTTTTCGGGATTATTCAGCAGTTGGGTGTTGATGGGTGTTTCGATCGCCCCAGGAGCCACATTGTTAACGGTAATGCCCAACGGTGCCAGTTCAATGGCTAAGTTGCGAGTCAGCATCCGCATTCCACCCTTGCTAGCGCAGTAAGCGGTAAAATTTGGAAAGGGTAATTCTTCATGTACCGAACTAATGTTGATAATCTTGCCGGGGCGTTGAGTGTCTTTTAAGTGTTGCACCATGGCTTGAGTAGCAAAGAAAACACCTTTCAGATTGACATTCATCACCGCATCATAATCGGCTTCACTGACCTCCCAAAAAGGTGCATGTTTTTCAATCCCGGCATTGTTCACCAGAATATCCAATTGGCCAAAGTGGGCAATGCTCTCTGCAATCAGTTGACGGATTTCAGCAACATTTCCCAAATCTGCTTGAACCGTGTAACCTTGGGGGTTTGAGCTTTCGTTTGGACATTCTGCCGCATAGCATTTTGCCACATAGCAGTTGCCGCCGATCGCTTTGACTTTTTCGAGGGTTTCTTCTGCGCCTTCGGGGTGCGATCGGTAGTTGATCACGACCTTGGCTCCTTCTTGAGCCAAACGTAGAACAATACCCTGCCCGATGCCTTGGCTGCTACCCGTGACAAGGGCAACTTTTCCTTCTAGTTTCATAGATGTTCCTGGTGCAGGTGATTGGTGGAATAAATGGGTGAGTAGCGGCAGTGCTGCCACTCACCCGTCTATTTCTAGGTTAAGCAACACCCTGAGAAGAAGCAACACCCTGAGAAGTTACAGAGAACTTGGCAATCGCTCTTAATCTCTGTCATGATCCATGGTTAAAGCGCGGAGTTGGTGCTGAACCGAGCGGACATAGCTGCGATCGCTCAAGGAATCAGGAGTCAGCCGCTGCATGTCGATCGCGACTTGAATGAGGCGTTCAGGGGTGATCTCTCCTCGCTTGTAGCCATCCACCAGGGCATTGAATTTAGGAATCCCCTCGCTCTCAAAAAAGCCTTGATAGGCCAAAAACACGAGGTTAAAAGGGGTTACGGCCATCCCGAGCGTTTCGGCATTCGCGGGAGGGGCTGCGACAGAGACTTGAGCCTGAGCC
>JALOOP010000117.1 GCA_025454315.1 Oculatellaceae cyanobacterium Prado106 | reverse complement strand
CAGCGTGATAATTGCCGGGAAGCGCCTGGATCAGGATTAACCAAGATCAGGATTGATCGGGATCGGGATTAATCACGATCAGGATCGATCGAGATCAGGAGTGATCGGGATTAGGAGTGATCGGGATCAAGCTGGGATAGGCTTTCGACCTCTTGGAGGACTCTGGCTTTGCTGGCCATGAGATGGGACTCGATCGCCTGCGTTGCAGAGGCGGAATCCTTTCGGGCGATCGCTTCACAAATCCGACGATGTTCGCCACGAATTTCCAGCACGCGGGGATTGTGGCGGGTGGTTTGGACGCGCATCAGGGTCATTTTGTCGAAGACCTGATCTAGCAACACCACCAGCCAGGGATTATCCGCACATTTGGCCACCTGATGATGGAACTGAAAATCCAGGGTGAGCATTTTGGGACTGTTCTGGGGATCGTCTACCAGTTGCTCGGCCTGAATCACCAGATTCTCTAAGGCTTGTAGCTGGGTCGGGGTCGCGTACTGACAGGCTCCCTGGATGGAGAGGCGCTCCAAGGCAATGCGGCAATCGTAGAGATGCATGACATCGATCGCCGAAATTGTCGCCACTCGCAGATTTCCATTGACATCAACCACGACCAAGCCATCCCGTTGCAGTTGCCGCAGCGCCTCGCGCACCGGGGTTCGGCTGACCTGAAGTTTTTCGGCGAGTTGGGTTTCCACCAGGCGATCGCCCGGTAGCAGTTCGCCCGTTAAGATACTCGTTCGCAGCGCCAAATAGGCTTGCTCTTGAAGGGATTTACTGCGTTGTACGGAGGCCAGAGATAGGGTCAAGGGTACTTACTCCTCAAGTGACAAAGGAAAAATCGCAAAGGGGCGTTGAATGGAAATTTGCGATGGGGACGATCCTGATAGAAGGCGATCGTGTTGCTTGCTAAATAACTTATAAAATTAAGTCCGATAAAATTAAGTCCGAGAGTAAAAAATACTTTCGTAGGATGACTTTACCAGTTGATAACCCAATTTGTCACAAAGATTAAGCGGTTTATGACTGGCAATTGTGCAGGTTTTACATACGTAAAAAGAGGGATAAAAAGATGGGGGATGGGGGGATAGAGGGCAAAAGCTAGGAATCAAAGGCACAAGGAGGTCAAATGGGGGAGGGGCATGACAAAATAGGGCTACTTATCTATGGATTTCCCTTGGTATCCATAGATAAATTGATGCTTCAACCCATGGCTTGAGGATGTTCGCGACGAGAATTCAAATGAGATCCAGGTTTTGAGTTGAGGCTGAATTTGCGATCGCCCTACATCATAATTGGGTCTAGAAGATGGAGTTGCTTTCCAGCCTCGGTCGCAGGAACCTGGGTGTTGAGGGTGAAGCGATAGTAATGGTCAAACCGATCGCGCTTCACCCCTTCCGGTATTTCGGATTGGCGACGGGTTATGAATTGCTTTTGGAATTGGGAATTGCGATCGCCCGTCCAGGAATCGCGCGTGGGCACGACGCAGCGAGAACAGGTATGGCTACCCAAGAATTGCACTTGTCCCAAGGAAAAGGGGAGGAGTTGTCCGGCTTCGGCCAGCAGTTGGTCTTCCCAGAAGGTAGGGGCATCGCTGATTTCGAGATTGGCGCGAAAACGGCGGCGGACTTCTTCGGCGGAGAGATTAAACCAGGTGGCAACGGTTTGCAAAGATTCGACGCTGACCAGGGTGGGGCCAGAAGCGTTCACATCGTCGGGGAAGCCCATGTGCAGGTTTTGCTGAAGCTGGACGGGGAAGCCGAAGAAGTCGCTGAGGTAGGATTCTAGGGGCGATCGCGACTCGTCTAAATGAAAGGTTTCAGTTGCTTCCTGGTCGTCAATCTTCAGGGTGACGGTGCGATCGGGGAGGTTGTAGTGCGATCGCAGTCGGTGAATTTGGTCGGTGCGTTTGGCGTTGACCCATTTGCCTTGGGCATCGACGATGGCAAATTCGCGATCCTGGGCGAGTGCGCCGCCGGGGAGAATTGTGGCGGCAGAAACTTCGACGCCATCTAAGGATTTAATCGGATAAAGCAGGATTTTACTGAGGTAAGGCATAGTCGTAACCCATAACGTACCAAATTGATTCTACGGATTTTTTCGGATTTTTACTGGATGTTGCCATCCGAAATGTTTTTTTGAAGGAAGAGACAGGCGCAGTCCACGTCTCTCTTCAAAAAAACAGTCCAAGATTCAAATTGGAACACAATACACAAATTCATAAATCCATTCTGAACCTCTTGTCGTATATCTTGCATGTTGGTTCATTACAAGCGTTAATCCGGCGTTGCCCTGGAATCTACGAAGAACGGGCACTTCTGAATCTCAGGATGAGTGTGGGGTAACACAGCCGCACCTGCTGACTTGTTCTCATCATCACGAACTGCAAAAAATTAACCTTGTAATGCTTCATTCATGCTGTGTTCTATGGAGATTAACGATGGTGATTCGATTTAGGCGAATTCTGATGCAATCGGCCTTGGTGCTAGGGTTGGCGGGTCTTGCGATCGGGTTGAGTACGGCCATTCACCCACCGAGTCTGCAAGCATCTGACCATGATGACGGCGATATTGATGTCCGCAGTCGAGCGCTCAGTTTGACTGATTTATATGTGTTTCGAGAACAAGATCAAAATCCCAGCGCGCGCGAAGGAGATTTGATTTTGGTGATGAATACCAATCCGCGATCGCTTGCTCAACAGCAATATTTTTTCAGCAATGAAGCCCGTTACGAATTTAGACTAACCCGAGTTGCCAACAACAACGCGATTCCCACCGGAACGCCGGATGTCACGCTGCGGTTTACGTTTAATACGGCGGAACGAGGGCTAAAACGGCAACGCATGACGATGACGTTCATTGAACGAGGTCGCGATCCCGTGGTCATCAATCGCACTGCTGACAACCGCCCTATCTACACCACACCCCTCACTTCAGCAACCAACCCAACCTTAAACCAGCTTGCGGTTCGGGGTCGCAATGTCACGGTCTTTGCGGGGCTGCGGGAAGATCCTTTTTATTTTGATGTGGAACAGTTTTTCCGGGTGCGCTCAGGGTTGCTCGGACGGGGACCCCAGGTTGGGTTTCGACCTGCCAATCAAGCGTTAGATTTTGCCAAAGGTTACAACGTCAATACGATCGTTGTCAGGGTTCCGCTGCGGCTCCTACAAGGCCAAAGCCAAGCCACCACCTTTGACACCTGGCTTTCGCTCTCCGTTCAAGACCCTCGAACCCGCCAGTTTGTCCAAACAGAGCAGCTTGCACGTCCGGGAATTAACGAAGCGCTCTTGTTCACCCAAGGAAATCTGGCTGCGTTCAATCGCACTCAGCCCAGCCGCAACGTTCCCCCCAACGTAGCGCGTGAAGTGACCCGGACATTATTGGCGTTGGGCAACAGTCCAGAACGAGCGAATGCCTTGATTGGAGCCTTTGTACCGGATGTGATGCGGATCGATACAACCGGGAATAGCGGGTTTGCCAATGCGCTCAATAATGCGGGTTCTCCCATTCGCGGCAGGCTGCTGTTAGATGATGTGGTGGATGTCGCTTTGACGGTGTTAACCAATGGTGCGGTGACAACCGATAACGTTTCCTATGGGGGTGTTGCCGGGAATCCAGCCCAAGGCCATGCTCCGTTGGTTCCTGCGTTCCCCTATCTGGCATTACCCAATTAATAGAAAGCCGTAGGATGCGTTAGCTGAGATCTTGTACTTGTGTCTCATGAGTCATTGCCAGACTCGCCCGTGATTCATCTACGGGCGGGTTGGAAACGAAGCCGTTCCAAGCTCTTGAGATTCACTATCAGTGGCACCATCAGCGGCGGATTCTTGTAACTGGTGCAAGATCTGAGTTGGCAAAGCTTAACGTATCCTACTGGTAAGACAACCCTAAAGTAATGCATAGATTCAAGAGAATTCGCACTATTTTAGACATGTCATACCACTATAATTTTCTTTACCTTTTCTCCCATTTCATGGATGAACATTCAACCGAATTCGATAAAATCCCAGCCCCAAAATCAGTCCCAAAATCAGTCCCAAAATCAGTCCCAAAATCAGTCCCAAAATCAGTCCCATAAGTGGCTCTGGATTCTGCTTTGTTTGGGGATACCCTTGACTAGTTTGGGAATGATTGTTACTCAGTCTGACTTGATAAGCCAACTTGAAGCGTATCGACAACAAACCTTTAGTTCATTGCGATCGCCCCACCGCTACCCCTTCTACGACTCCCTCGGGAAATTCCGCGATCCAGCCACTCTGCGACAACGAGAAATTGCGTTTTACCAAAAGCGGATTCAAGAAAATCCACAGGATGGACTCGATCGAGCCTCACTGGCTGCTACCTACTTGGGAATGGCCAAGGTGACGGGAGAAGGAAGCTGGTATTTATTGGCTGAACAAACGGCTAAACAATCCCTGGCGAATTTGCCGTTTGACAATCCCGGTGCCCTATCGGTGCTGGCTCGGCTGGCAGAAGCTCGGCATGATTTTGCCGGAGCCTTAAAGCTAGCAGAGCAAATTCCGGATGAGTGGGAGGCATTGGCCATTCGCACCACCTCCCATCTGGCAATCGGCAATCTCTCCTCGGCTCGGGCTGCTGCCGATGCTTGGGTGGATTTGACCTTGAGTTCCCAGGCGTTTTTGATGCAGGCGATCGTGCAGGTTGCTCAAGGAGAGGCAGGGGCGATCGCCAGTTTTAACCATGCCCTAGAAGTCGAAGAAGCCGGCGAAATCAGCACTTCTGCAAGAATTCGCACCGTTCTAGGACGGTTCTACTATGAACGAGGACAACTCGATCTCGCCCATGATCTCTATCAAGAATCGCTCAACATCCTCCCCAACTATCCCCCTGCGCTCCTCAATCTGGCACAGCTTGCCATTCGTCAAGGCGGCTTGAATACTGCAACCAATTACTATGACCAACTTCAGGCGCTCTACCCAGGCAACACTTCTGTCTATACGCCGTTGATTCTGCGCGGCCAAGCCCGGATTAAATCCATTCAAGGCGATGCCACCGCCACCGAACTGTGGCAGCAAGCCGAAACGCTCCTGCGGCAAAGCCTGGTGAACCCCAAGTTCTCTAATCCTGACGCTAATCCTAGATCTAATCTTGAATCTAATTCTGGATCTAATCCTGGATCTAATCTTGAATCTAATTCTGGATTTAATTCTGGATCTAATCCTGGATCTAATTCTGGCGCTAATCCGGGATTTAATTCTGAATCTAATTCTGGATCTGATCCTGGCTCTACCCTTGGCCATCGGCGGGACTTAGCTCGCTTGCTGCTCGAACGAGGCCGAACCCAGGACTATCCTGAAGCCCTGACGCTAATGGAACAGGAAATTAAAAATCGTCACGATGCAGACACGCTCAATCTTTATGCCTGGGCGCTCTTGCAAACGGGACAATTAACCCAAGCCCAAACCGTGATTCAAAAAGCGATCGCCACAGGCACCCAAGATCCCGAGATCCTGTTTCGAGCAAGCCAAATCGAGCAAGCCCTCGGTCATTCTCAACAAAGCCAAAATTACGTTCAGCAAGTTCTCAAGATCGATCCGCAATTTGGCGATCGGGCGAGGCAGGCGATCGGATTGGGGGCTGGGTTGGGAGGATAGTTTTTGAAATTTCAGTGAACTTAAATGGCCAATCATGAAACTTAAACGATTTATTCCAGGAATTTTGTCATGTTTGGGGGCGATCGCTATTAGCTGGTTTTGGGCAACTCCAGGTCTAGCTCATTGGGCAGACATGGCGGCGGCAGAAGTGGAGGTGAAAGCCTCGGAAGTGCAGATGCTGTTGACCTTTCCCACGGGGTTGGTGGCGTTTGCAGATGGCGATCGCAACCAGCAACTTTCCATCTCCGAAATTGAAGCGCATCACGCCGCATTGACCACCTTTTTGGATGGAAAAATTCGTTTAACGAATGATGCTGATCAGGCTGGCAAAATGACACTCCGGGCGATTGATCCGGCAACGTTGAATCCGGCAACGTTACCCAGCATCAAAATTGCCCCCAGCACCCATTCCACGGTGCAACTAAACTATACCTGGTTGGAGCCAATTCAAGGACTGAAGATGCAGTATGGACTATTTCTCCCTGGCATTTCAACGGCTCACTGTCTGGCCACTATTCTTCAAGCCGGACAACTGCGAACCTTTTTGTTTACCCCCACCCAATCCACATTGACCCTCGGTTCTGAGGGAACGGATGGATTATTGACGGGTGGACTGGTGCTGGCAGTTGCCACCGCTTTCCTTTGGGGCGCAATGCATTCCCTCAGCCCCGGCCACGGCAAAACGCTGGTCGGCGCTTACCTCATCGGCGAACGCGCCACGCCCAAACATGCCCTCATCCTGGCTGCGACCACTACCCTTACCCATACCCTCGGCGTCTATGCGCTAGGACTGGTTGCCCTCTTCGCCACCCAGTATCTTCTTCCTGAGCAAATCTCACCCTGGCTAAGTCTAGGATCTGGTGTCATGGTGATTGCGATCGGGATCAATTTGTTTCGCGATCGCCTTCAAAATAGTACCCATTCCCATTCCCACTCAAATTCTCACTCTCATCCCCATTCTCATCCCCATTCTCGTTCTCACCCTCATTCTCATTCCCATTCCCACACTCACTCCCACTCTAACTACCCGTCTTCGCACACTCCCCACCCCACATTGCAGCATTCCCCCCACTCAGAAGAAGCCCTGGAACACCAGACCCACGATTCCCATCCCCATTCTCACGCTTACACGCCCCATGCCCCATCCCTTCGCCATCTCATTCCCCTGGGCATCTCCGGCGGACTGAGTCCCTGTCCGGCTGCACTGGTGCTGTTGTTGGGGGCGATCGCCGTTCAAAAAACAGGCTTAGGACTTGTTCTAGTTTTTGCGTTTAGCTTGGGTTTAGCAGTCGTTCTGACCGGGCTAGGATTACTGCTGGTCTATGCAAAACAATTCTTTCAGCGTCTCAATGCTCAACGCTCTACTTCCAAATCTTTTCAACGATTAAGACCGTGGATGAGCCAATTGCCTGCTTTGAGTGCGATCGCGATCGCCTGCATCGGCACTGGAGTTGCAACACAAGCCTTAATCCAGGTGCTTGCATCAGGCGGCAATTGAAATTGAACAGGTGAAATTCAACGAGGAGGTCATTGGTTATGCAGCCCTTTGGTCAGCGACAAAACGGCTGGCAGCGTTTGCCATTTCGGCTTCTGATCCAAGGGGCAACATCCTTGCTATGCGGCATTAGTCTCATGGCGACAACAGCCCATAGTCAGACACTCTATAATCGGACGCTTCACAGTCAGATCCTTTACAGTCAGACACTTTACAGTCAGGCACTTCCACCCGAAACGCTTCCCGTGCCCGCGTTGCCAGCAGGCACTCCCGCGACCGAATCTCCGGCAGCGCAACCCATCCCCAATTCTGCCGATTACCTATGCTATATCCAAATGCAAAACGGCCAAGTTGTTGACCTTTCGAGAATCTGCGGCACTCGTACACCAACCGCCAATCCTTCTCCCCCAACCGCCAACCCTTCCTCCCCAAACGCCGCAGCCGCCCCACCCCCACCCCCTAATTTCACCCCCGAAACCAACCTGGAAGGACTCGACATCTACAACGGCGGACAATCCACGACTCCTTGCTTTGGTCTAGATGCCCAGGGGAAGCCTTGTCCGAATGCACGCTAATGGAAGAAAGGGTGGATGGGTGGATGGGTGGATGGGTGGATGGGTGGATGGGTGCTTCAATAGATACCTTCGTTTGAACACAAGAAATTCTTCAAAAGAGGATTTGAATTCTTCAAGGGAGGATTTTTTTGGATATGAAAAGTCCACCCTTTCTCACCCATCCACCCATCCACCCTGTCACCCATCCACTCCCCATATCCCCACCGCCCCACTCCCCACTCCCCACTCCCCATGGTTCAACACCTCGACCCCCCGGTTCCTGAACTCTCGATTTGGCAGCAATTGCGGCAGCAGCGCATGACTTGTGCTCAAGCTCTAGAAGCTTTGATTGATCCACAGGGGAAAGTCCAAATCGATCGCCTGGATTGGGAACTCAACCAGCGTTTTTGGCGAAACTTTGGTGAAAAAGATCAACTGCCGCCTGTGATTCCCTTGATTCTTTGGCAAAATTGCTATTACTTGGGGAGTCCGATCGAGTTGAGTGTGGTGCAGATTCAGCAGTTGAGCGATCGCCTCAAAACTGAAGTGAAGCAGGTGGCGATCGCGGAAAAAAGCTATCGTTCCTGGTTTCGGTTGCAGAGTTTAGAGGGCGATCGCATTAGTTCTGTCACCTTGAATCCGCTGACTGGAGAAATCGATCATGACGAAGATATTACCGAATTAGCCGAACTCCATCTTTCTCAAGCAGATAATCAAATTGAACGAATTCGAGCTTTAATTGCTAGTGCTTTACGAAATCGAGCAAGTGATATTCACTTAGCGCCTGCCTTGGATGGCTTGCGGATTCGATTTCGGATTGACGGAATTTTGCGCCATATTACAACCCTTCCGCCTGGGATGAGCCGGAAAGTGATTGTCTCACTCAAGGTGATGAGCGATATGGATATTGCAGAAAGTCGGCGTCCTCAAGATGGACGCATTAGTGAGAAATACTTTGAGGATGATCAGGAACAAAGCTTAGATCTGCGAGTGAGTACGCTACCTTGCATGAGCGGTCAACGGCGAGAGCCTGGTGAAAAAGCCGTCGTTCGGTTACTGCGACAGCAAAGCACCTTCAACACCATTGAGGAACTTGGATTCTCAGCACGAACCCGGAAAATTTACGAAGGATGGCTGAAAGAACCTCAAGGAATGATTATTTTTACAGGCCCAACGGGATCGGGAAAGACCAGTACGCTGTACACAAGCTTGCAGGCGATCGCCGCTGAATCAGTCAATATTGTCACGGTTGAAGATCCGGTTGAATATGTGCTGCCTGGAATCACCCAAACCCAGGTGCATGAGGCGGCAGGGATGACCTTTGCGGCAGGACTGCGAGCCATTCTTCGACAAGATCCAGATATCATCATGGTGGGCGAAATTCGGGATCATGAAACGGCGGAAACAGCGGTGAGGGCGGCATTGACTGGGCATTTGGTGCTGACTACCCTGCATACCAATGATGCGATCGGAGCCATTCCCCGACTCAAGGACATTGGCCCCGATCCAGGTTTGATCAGCGATGCGCTCTTGGGGATTGTGGCTCAACGTTTGGTGCGAAGGGTGTGCCCCTACTGTGCTGAACCTTACCAACCCACGTCCCTGGATTTGCAGATCCTCGGGCTGACGGATGCAGAGGCCGATCTAGACTCTTGGCGACAAGGTCGGGGCTGTTCTTCTTGTTTTAATTCAGGGTATTTGGGACGGGAAGCGGTGATTGAACTGCTCAATATTGACAACCGAGTGCGAAGTCTGATCTATGAGGGCAGTGTTTCTGATCTACGGCAGTATTTGGATCAGATTCAATTTGATTCGTTTCGGGTCGCGGCGATCGAAAAAGTCAAACAGGGGGTGACTACGGTTGCGGAGATTCAACGGGTTTTGCCGCATCGAACCTTAAGTTGTCCCGGATAACATCACGGCGGCAGACACTTCGACCCCCGTGAAGAGATTTAAGGGGTTTCCTCAGAAATAAAACCTTAGATTTGATTGACCAGAGATCGCCTAATCGGGAAAAACAGAGTTTTACGGAGGTCAGTCATGGTAATGTCGTACAGCGTGCCAAATCGATTCTACGGAATTTTTGAGAAGACTCGTCAAATCTGTTTTTTGAAGGAGATTATCGTATGACTGCGGGTATGGATGCGGTGAAGCTGATGAAGCAAGAGGTGGGACGGGCGGCGGCCAGTCGGGTGCAGTCTGGCTCGATTGTTGGTCTGGGGACTGGATCGACGACGGCTTTTGCGATTCAGTTTTTGGGCGATCGCCTTAAATCGGGCGAACTAAAGGACATTAAAGGCGTTCCCACTTCGTTCCAAGCTTCGGTGCTGGCTAAGCAGTATGGCATTCCGCTGACGACGCTGGATGAGATTGAGAAGATTGACATTGCGATCGATGGAGCCGATGAAGTTGACCCCCAGAAGAACCTGATCAAGGGCGGTGGCGCAGCCCATACCCGCGAAAAAGTGGTGGATGCGTTGGCTGATTTGTTTATTGTGGTGGTGGATAGTTCTAAGCTGGTGGACAAGCTGGGGACGACGTTTCCGCTGCCGGTGGAGGTGCTGCCGATGGCGGTGGCTCCGGTGATGCGGGCGATCGAAAAGCTGGGCGGCAAACCGGAACTGCGGATGGGCGTGAAAAAAGATGGCCCGGTGATTACGGATCAGGGGAATATGGTTTTGGATGTGGATTTTGGGGCGATCGCTAATCCTGTAGAGATGGAAAAGATCTTGAATAACATCCCCGGTGTTTTGGAAAATGGTTTGTTTGTGGGCGTGGCCGATATTATCTTGGTCGGCGAAGTCAAAGATGGACAGTCGTCGGTGCGGGAATTCTAATCAGGCTCGGGAATTACTCGATGAATTGAAAAAACGGTGAATTCGAGCAAGTTAGGCTTGCTACGATTCACCGATTTTTTATGAATTTTGGAACGGGGGGTGCGTTTCTGGAGGAATGGCGATCGATCTTATTTAAACCGCAGAGACGCAGAGACGCAGAGGGAAAAGGGGGAACACAGATGCACACAGATGAACGCAGATGAAAACAGATTAGCGAACTGTACTAGCCGCAAGGACTCAAAGAGAATCTCCCTACTCCCCACTCCCTACTCCCCACTCCCTCTAATGATTGCCGTTCCCATTCAACTGCTTGGCCAACAGCTTGCTCTTGAGGCCATATTCGATCGCCTCTAGTACCCGGACCACGCCTGTGGTGTTGATCATTTCGACGGATTTGCCTGAGCGCTGGGCGGCTTGCATGGCTTTGTCGGTGAGTTTGTGGCTGGTGTAGCCGGTGACGATGAGGGCGAGGTCGGCGGAGGCGACGTGGCTTTCGGCTTGTTCGGCGAGTTGGGGGCCGGCTTGGGCGGTGCACCAGATGAGGTTGACATCGGCATCGCGGAGGCGGTTGCGGACGGAGGTTTCGAGGCGATCGTGGCCGCCGAAGATGACGACTTTGCCGGTGAGTTGGCTGTAGGGGTTGGGGCGTTTTTCGGTGGTGCGGTGGCGGACGCGGGGTTGGACATCGGGGGCGCGATCGACGCGGGCACGGTTTTCGAGGGCTTTGTTGTAGATGAAGGAGAGGGTTTGTTCGTAGCTGCCGCGCATCCGGGCGACGGGGCCTTCTTCGCTGTTGGCGTTGATTTGTTGGATGAGGGCTTCGACGACTTCTTCTAAGGCTCCGATCGCTTTCAAATCATGAATGTGGGGACGGATGGCGATCGCAGCATCAGTAGCACTATAGAAATCTTCTTGTTCCGCAATCATTTCTAAAAGGTCGGCTCTCAAGCCCTGTCGCCAGCGGTTGGCTTGCTCGTTGAGGCGTTCGTCGAGGAGCCTTTCTTCTTTGAGAATCATTTGGCGATCGATGGTCTGGGCGGCTAGCAGGGGGGCATCGGCCAGCTTTTGCCGCAGATCGTCGGCCTTGGCGTTGAGTTTTTGGCGGGTGAGGCTATCGACAAAATCATCGGCATTGAGGTGAGCCAGCATATCTTCGACTTGAGCCAGCAAGGGTTTTAAGCGCGATTCTATTCGTTCAATTTCTTGCTGGACTTGCTCTTGGCGCTGCTGTTGGAGTCGTTTTTATTCGAGTTCAATTTTGGGCAGGGAAAGCAAGTCTTGGACGGAACTTTCTAAGTCATCTAATTCAGAGAAATCCATAAAAGTTAATTAACCTACCAATAAAATGAGAGTCTACCTAAACTGTAAGCTGTGAACTGTAAGTCGTGACGTAAGTTGTCATCTATGAGCCGTAAACCGTAAGCCGTGAACCGGAAATCAGGGATGGTACCGTTGATTTGGATACGGACGGGGGGATGTTCACTTTGAACCCTGCTATAGCAATCCTACCCTTTGTCAAGAATCTGTGCCTAGGAATGGGGTTCAGGTGCCTGAAAATTGGGGGCTAGACAGGCGAAAGATTAGCTTTGTTGATGAATCACTGGGGGCGATTGGGCAGGGGGAGGCTTGCGAGTTCTCTTATTATTGCTACTTTTATAGAGGGAAAAATATCAGCTTTCCGGGACTCTATGTTATATCGCAGATTTGGTCGAACAGAACTTTCCATGCCAGTTTTCTCCTGTGGGGGGATGCGGTATCAGTATAAGTGGCAGGATGTGCCTGCCGATGAGGTTCCGGCGGACAATCAGGCCAATTTGGAGGCGACCATTCGGCGATCGCTCGAAGTTGGTATCCATCATATCGAAACGGCGAGGGGATATGGGTCGTCGGAGATGCAATTGGGTCAGGTGCTTCCTATTTTCCCCCGCGAAAAGCTTATTATACAAACGAAAGTTGCCCCGGTGGCCGATGCTAATGAATTTCGGCGCACGGTGGAGCAATCGCTGGCATATCTGCGATTGGAGTATGTCGATTTGTTAGGCTTACACGGCATCAACACCCCCGAACTGCTGGAGTACAGCCTCCGACCGGGGGGATGTCTGGATGTGGCGCGACAGTTGCAGCAGCAGGGGCGAGTGCGCTTCATCGGCTTTTCGACCCATGGCGCGACCGATTTGATTGTCGAGGCGATCGAAACGGGTGCCTTTGACTATGTCAACCTGCACTGGTACTACATCAACCAGTTCAATTGGCCTGCGATCGCCGCCGCCAACCGCCAAGACATGGGCGTTTTCATCATCAGCCCCTCCGACAAGGGCGGCAAACTGTACAATCCGCCCCAAAAGCTGGTCGATCTCTGTGAACCGCTGAGTCCGATCGTCTTCAATGACCTGTTCTGTCTCAGCCACCCCGAAGTCCATACCCTCAGCCTGGGAGCGTCCAAACCCCGAGACTTTGACGAACATCTGAAGACCCTGGATTTGCTGGAGCATGTGGATGTGATTTTGCCGCCGATTATCCAACGACTGGAGCAGGAAATCATCGATCAGTTTGGCGAGGACTGGTTTGAAAGCTGGCATGTGGGGTTGCCGCAGTTCCAGGAAACACCCGGAAACGTGAACATTCCGACGATTCTTTTGTTGAGGAATTTGGCGATCGCCTACGACATGATCGACTACGCCAAAATGCGCTATAACCTGCTGACCAACGCTGGACATTGGTTCCCCGGTGCAAATGCGGCGCGGGTTCCGGAACTGGATTTGAGCGCTTGTTTAGCGAAGAGTCCTCATGGCGATCGCATCCCCACAGCCCTCATCGAAACCCATCAGCTTTTGGCTGGAGAGGCAGTTCAGCGTTTATCTCAGCAACCTTGAACGAAGGGGATGAGGAGATGGGGAGATGAATAAAAGCCTTCCCTTTCCCCTTTCCCCTTTCCCCTTATCTCTTTAACCCCTCCAAGCTTGTAGTCACGCGGTCGATGGGTTCTTGGTTGAAGCGATATTGGGGCGATCGCATAATGGCCAGAACCTGCTCGAAGTCGCGGATGGCTTGTTGGCGATTGGATTCTGATAATCGACCTTGCCAATGATCATCCTGCAATGTCATGGCAATCTCTCCCAGAATGGTGGCAGTATATCCTCTGAGGATGTCATCATCGCCTGCTAGAAAGCGATCGCGCAAGGTTGCAACCGCTGGTAGCGCAGAACTTTCAAGCCCTCGAAAAGCAAGAATGGCTTGGACTTTATCATTCTGATTCGGTAAATTTAGCTGACTAAGATAGTAGGGCAACAGATAGATTGCAGCAGGTTGGCCAATTGACTCCAGGAGCCGAGTGGCATTGATGGCGGGAGAAGGAGGCATGTCATAGCGGTAGCGGACTGGGGTTGCTGATGCTAAGATACTTTGGGCGATCGCTCCTAACCGATTCACCACTTGAGTTTCGATCGCTGTCGCCTCATCTACAGGTAAAAAGGTCACTGAGATCATCTTGAGCAGCGCCCAGGCCGCAGCAACTTGCAGTTCCAGTGAAGAACTCTGAAGCGCCGAAAGGAGAGCCGACTGAACGGTAGGAACAGGGGTTTCACCCACAATCTTGCCAATGCTGAGAGCCGCTTCAACATTGACCCAGTTCTGGTTATTCTCCGGTTCTTCCCAATCGTAGCGATTGTTAAAACCCTCTGAGGGAAGACGGATAGCGGCAACGGGAAGCGGTGCTGGAAGCGGTATCCCAAAAGGGTTGCCTTGATCTAGCGCGCGAGGATTGGCTTGATATTGACCTGAATCTTGGAGCAGTTCTGACAATTTGGGCAAGGCTGAAGTGGCCTGTTGTCTAAACATTCCCAGCGTTTTGGTCGCTTCGAGTCGCAGGAGGGGCGATGGGCTGCTCAAAGCTTGGATCAGGGGAGCGATCGCCTCCGTCCCTACCAGCAGTAGAGAACGACTCAGTTGAAGTCGCGTGAGGGATTGTGGATCATCCAGCGCTGTGATCAAAGCCGCAGTGGTTTCTGGGGTGGACTCCAAACTAAGAATCTTGCCAATGAGAGACGATTCATCGCCTAGGAGCGCTGCGGTTGCCCCTCGAACCTCAGCATCCGGTGTTTGCAGCAGGTTCACCAGAGTCGGTAGAACCGGGGCATCTGCCCCGATTTGCATCAGCGCCCAGGCGGTATTGAGCCGCATCCATGGGTCGGCATCTTGGAGTGCCTCTTGCAGTTTGGGGGTGGCTGCGGTGCGGGCGCTGGTGCCGATCTGCCCCAGCGTCGCCGCAGCAGTCGCTCGTAGAAGACGATTAGGATTATCAGGGGGTGCGGGTGCGGGTGCTTCGACCGTCTCTCCAAAGGAAAAATCTGTTGGGATCGATGGCGGAAGGATTTGCAATGGCGGCAGTGAAGGCGGGAAAAAGCTCCCTGAAGACTGACCACTGGGGACTATCCACCTGCGGCGATCGCTCAGCAGGTCGAGCAAAGCTGGAATGGCCGATTGAGCATCTGCTCTCAAGCTGCCTAACACCTCCATCGCCGCACTACTTACTAGTGGGTCGGGGTCTTGCAAGGCTTGGGTTAATTGCGGGACAATCGTAGCCCCTTTTTCCTTCAAGTCGTTCAGCAACTCATCTCTCGCATAAGGCTCTGCTGTCCTCAGTTCATTTAGCTGGTTGTCAATATTGATTCCGCTAAGGTTTGCAGGGGAAAGCTCCGATCGCCCTTGAGCCAGGGAATCTATAGGTTGAGCCGCTGCTGGGCTGGGTCTCGGTGGTAATTCGATCGCCTGAACCTGTTGGGCAGAGAGGACGGATGGAACTAAAGCCAGGGAAATTCCTGCGATCGCCCGGACAAACCGGAGCAACGCTACAGGATTAGAGATGGAACGATTTCGCCAAGAACCCATTCAAAATCCTCTTCACAGACTAAATTTCCAGAGTTGATAGTAGCATATTTATCAATTGCACACCCTTTATAAAACCAATTCCTTTGTAAGCTCAACTTTCGATGCAATTGATTCAAGACTTGATTATCGATTGGCAGTTGTATGGGTGTACAGTCGAAGGTTTTAATCGCCATAGCAAAATTGGGATGGATTGGCTTAGGGAGATTTCTACCCATTGATGGAGAGAGGCGATCGCCACAATTGAAAAACGGGAATAAAGAACGGGAACACCGCTTCTGCCACTCCCGGAATTTCCAACAACGCTTTTTCTCATCAGTAGAGGCAATGTTTATGACGGTCTTACAAGCGATATCTAGTCCCCAAGCCCCTTACCCAACCTCCACAGATGAGCCCCTAGATGGAACACTGCCCACCTTTAAAGACGCTTCTCCCACAGAGGCTTCCCCTCCAGATTGGCGTGATGGAGTCCTATTAGATGCCTATTCCCAAGCCGTGGTTCATGTGGCAGAAACCGTGAGTCCTGCCGTAGTCAATATTGAGGTCTATCAGCCCGGTCGCCCCAGTCGGAGATCGTCCACTCCCCAGGAAGCCAAAGGCAATGGTTCTGGCTTCATCATCACCCCCGACGGCTACATCTTGACCAATAGCCATGTTGTCAGTCAGGCGACTCGCATCGAAGTCACCCTGGCCGATGGTCGGAAAACTCAGGCCGAATTAATTGGCGATGACCCGGACACGGATTTGGCCGTGATTCGGATTCACGCACCCAACCTGGTTACCGTGCCCCTCGGAGATTCGGATCAGGTGAAGGTGGGACAGATGGCGATCGCCATTGGCAACCCCTACGGCTTCCAGGCCACCCTAACCGCAGGCGTGGTGAGTGCGCTAGGACGATCTTTTCGATCGCGCTCTGGTCGCCTCATTGATAATGTCATCCAAACCGACGCGGCCTTGAATCCGGGTAATTCCGGCGGCCCTTTAGTGAACTCGCGCGGTGAGGTGATTGGTGTCAACACAGCGGTGATTCTCCCTGCCCAGGGCATTTGTTTTGCCACCGCGATCAACACCGCTAAATTTGTCACCGCAAAACTAATCAAAGACGGCAAAATCCGCCGAGGCTACATTGGGGTAATTGGCCAAAACACCCCCCTCCACCGTCGCCTAGTGCGCTTCCATGATTTGCTGGTCGAAAATGGTGTCCTAGTTATCTCCACCGAACCCGGCAGCCCCGCAGAACGCACCGGACTCCGCCAGGGTGACGTAATCATCGGCTTTGGCAATGCCCCGATCGCCACCATAGACGACCTCCACCGCCAACTCACCGAACCCGTCGGCCAACCCTCCGAGATTACGATTCTGAGAGGGACAGAGAAGCGATCGCTGATGATTGTTCCTCGGGAGTCTTAGGGAGTGGGGAAAAGGGGAAAGGGGAAGGGGGAAGGGGGGATCGTCATCTTTGACATAGACATTTTCATGGATAGTCCTTTGTCCTGTTTATAATCATCCCCTCGGTTTAACCTTGATTAACCTTTCGCCTTTTCCCTTTCCCCTTTCCCCTTTTCCCCACTCCCTAAGACTCCCGAGGAACAATCATCAGCGATCGCTTCTCTGTCCCTCTCAGGATCGTGATCTCGGAGGGTTGGCCGACGGGTTCGGTGAGTTGGCGGTGGAGGTCGTCGATGGTGGCGATCGGGGCGTTGCCAAAGCCGATGATTACGTCACCCTGGCGGAGTCCGGTGCGTTCTGCGGGGCTGCCGGGTTCGG
>JALOOP010000524.1 GCA_025454315.1 Oculatellaceae cyanobacterium Prado106 | reverse complement strand
TGTCAGGGAAATTTGGGCTGTTTGGTCAGCACGAGTTTGCCGCTGGTGATGTTTATTTTGCCTGGGGGATTTTCGTTGCCGATTCATCCGTTTCTGCATTTGGAGGGGAAGCGGCGGAGACGGAAGCGGGATGATTCGGGTGGGGATGAATAAGCTGAGGTTGGGATTAAACGCAGAGACGCAGAGACGCAGAGGGGATTTGGGTCTTTTTGGAGTGTCTTGGTGGAGGGGGATTGTGGGATTGAATCGGCAATCTATATGGGTGTCGTAGCTGCTTCGATTCTGAGTAAATTTGGTGAGAGCGGAAATTAGGTATCAAGATTGCTGATTCAGCGGATGAGTCGCAATGATAATTGACCTACAGTCTTGTGCTGTCCGGTTAAATTTAAGGTATATATTCTCTTCATTCGGAAATGATTGTGGGGCATCTTCTAAATTGCATTCACCGAGATTATTTACTGAACTGTTAACTGGACTATTTTACTGGGGACGAATCTACTGTGGATTCCAATGTCGATATCATGCAACTCCTCTCGGCTAACCGCACCTATGCTTGGTTACTGGGTGGCTTAATTTTTTTGGGACTGGGGATGGTGGTGGGTGAGCCTGTTGTCGCCGCTTTGGGGCTGGCATCGCTGATTACGGCGATCGCAGCTATCACCGTCAAGTCCTTCATGATCGAATTGATCATCTGGGCGGTGCTGTCGGTTTGTCTGGTTGTGGTGCTGCGGGGGTTGGTGCCGAAGCGATCGCTCGATCTATCACCGGATGCTACAGCGACGGTTTCAGAGTCCATTCCCAGCGGCGGCATTGGGCTGGTTTCCTATGAGGGCGCACTGTGGAAAGCGCGCTGCCAGGTTTCGGATGTCAAAATTGAGCCGGGGGCGACGGTTCATGTGGTGGGGCGGCAAGGGCTAACGCTGATTGTGTTGCCTGAGAGTTTTGTGGATGAGCCGGTCGATAGTTAGGCTGTTTGGGATTGAAATGTGTGAGATTGAAGTGTGCGAGATTGAAGTGTGATTGTGCCGAAAATCACGCAGAGCGATATATTAAAGCTGCTGACTAATCTTTAGCCCTGATCCAATCGGACTTGTCGTCAGTGGAGATCTAAAACCGGAGATCAGAAACTTATGGGTTCACTCGTTTGGTCGTTCGCCATTATTTTGACAATTCTGGGTGCCACAGTGGGGTCTACCAAGCGGGTCACCGAAGGCAACGAAGCCTTGGTTGAACGACTGGGTCGCTATCACCGCAAGTTAAAGCCAGGATTGAATTTTGGTATTATTCCTTTTATTGATGAAATTGTTGTAGAAGCTTCTATTAAAGAAAGAATTCTGGATGTTCCCCCCAGCGATGCCACGACCAGGGACAATATTCGGGTCAAGGTGGATGCTGTAATTTTCTGGAAAATCCTGGAACTTCAGCAAGCCCACTATGAAATTCAAGATATTGAAGATGCCATTCGCAACTTGGTAATCACGACGCTGCGCTCTGAGATTGGCCTAATGGATTTGGAAGAAACCAATTCTTCCCGCAACAAAATCATCCGCGCCCTGCTGGAAAGCCTAGATGAAGCCACCGAACCCTGGGGCGTTAAAATCACCCGCGTGGAAATTCAGGACATTGAAGCCCCCGAAACTGTGAAGAGTTCGCTAGAGCGGGAGCGGGCGGCTGAGAGTGAGCGCCGAGCCATGGCTGCTAGAGCTTCGGGTAAGAAACAGGCGGCGATCGAGGAGGCGGATGCGATCGCCGAATCGGTCAAGCGCATTGCCGAAGCCATCCAGAGCCATCCCAACAGCCAACATATCCTGAAATACCTGGTTGCCCGCAACTATGTCGATGCCAACCTGCAACTGGGGCAAAGCAACAACTCCAAGATTGTCTTTATGAATCCTAGAGACTTGACCGAGGGGCTGTCTGACCTGATCCAGTCCGAAACTCAAACGCACCAGCAGCCCTCGGATACCGCTGGCAATGGTAGCCAGGATGCTTAGGGCTTGTTCCTTCTACAGGCAATTTCTGCGATTCGTTCTAGGTTAACGGCACTCGCCAAATTGCATCGGCGACCCGTGAGACATCGGACATTTCTTTGACATCATGGACGCGCAGAATGTCGGCACCGTTGGCGATCGCCGCACAACAAGTCGCCGCCGTTCCCCAGACTCGCTGCTTAGGATCGGGTTGCTCCAGGATGTGGCCAATGAAACTTTTCCGCGAAGTGCCGACTAGGAGGGGTGCGCCCAGGCTGTGGAGTTTGGGGAGTTGCCGAAGAATCTCCAGGTTTTGGGCGTAGGTTTTGGCAAAGCCGATCCCCGGATCGAGCAGGATGCGATCGGCGGCAATGCCTTGGGCGATCGCCACCTCCATCCGCTGCGCTAAAAACTCGTAAATTTCCCCCACCACATCGTCATACTGGGTCAGTTGCTGCATCGTTTTGGGCGTACCGCGCATGTGCATTAGGGCGATCGGGACTCCGAGTTCAGCAACCGTTGTCAGCATATTGGGATCAGCCATGCCGCCGGAAATGTCGTTGACTAGATCGGCTCCAGCGGCGATCGCAGCCCTCGCCACCGCCGCTTGAGTTGTATCTACCGAAATCGGAATATCAATCCCACTGGTCCGTAAGCTGTTAATGATTGGCACCACCCGCTCTAACTCTTCGGCGAGCGGCACTGGGTCAGCCTGCGGACGAGTTGATTGTCCTCCGATATCCAAAATATCGGCTCCGGAAGCAATCAAGAACTGAGCTTGTTGGATGGCATCTGGCAAAGTGTTGAACTGTCCTCCATCACTAAAGCTATCTGGAGTGACATTTAGTACACCCATCAAGTAAGTTCGTTCTCCCCACTCGAAAGGTTGGTTTCTGAGTGTCAATGTGGGGGTGAGCATAGAGATGGGGGATGGGAGAACACAGATGAACACGGATGAACGCAGATGAATACAGATGGAAAAAGGGATAATCTTGAATTCTGACTTTGATTGAACCCTGCGGTAGGAACAAAGGGCATTCGTCCCAGGCTCTCTCTGATCAACCTACCTCCCCACTCCCTACTCCCCACTCCCTACTCCCCACTCCCCACTCCCCACTCCCAAATTTCTCTGCAACAGCACGAAATATTTGGGGTACCCTGAGATGAATTGCGGCCTTGTTCTTAGCAAAACGTTGTCAGCGAAATGTTTTTAGCGAAGTGGATCAGCGGATTGCTGCCACATGCGCGAACTGACATAATCCCTGGTTCAAAGGATAGAAAGTTCGCTAACTTGAAAATGAACTTGCCAAAGTAAGCGCGACTCTAATGCGATCCCCCATTTGAGGCGTGAGAAGATAATTTTACTAGCGGGAGTTGAGGAATTTCCCAGATGCTTGTTTGTTCCCACTGTCAGTTTCAAAACCCAGACGCGAACAAGTTTTGTCAAAACTGTGGCGGGTCTTTAGCAGAGGCGACCTATGCACCAGGGTTAGAGCCAGAGTCGGCGGATGACCTGGCAGAAGCGGCGGCCAGCTTTGGCAATTTCCTCTCGGCTCCGGGCGGTGGGAGCGCTTGGTTTGGGATTTTGGCGCTCTCCAGTTCTGCGATCGCCCCCTCTTCCTCCAATTTAGCCACTCCCGCAAACTGTCCCCCCCTTCTACTGGCTGAAGGCCAATTCCTCGACTCCGACAAGCGCTACCAACTCGCAACGCCCCTCCCGGAACTGAACCCGTCTACTCCTGAAGTTGAAGCGATCGTCTCCGATGCCCAACCGCTACAACCGCCGCACCTTGACGAATATTATCGGCAGCAGCTTCAGCGCCTCAGCGATACGGGCAATCTGGAAACCGATACCAAGGTGCAAATTCCGGCGATCGCCCAACCCTACTTAGAACTGCGAAAGCGCCATCCCTTCCTGCCCTTGCCCAAAATCCACGATGCCTGGATTCAAAATCGGTTGGAAATTGTCCTGCTAGAAAATCGCTCGACCCTGCCCACCCTGCTTGAACGGTGGAGCAACTCCACATTCCTAATCGAGGTAATCGATTGGCTGGAGGAAATGGTGACGCTCTGGGATGCCCTGAAGTCGCACCAGTGCGGACGGAGTCTGCTGCAACCGGCTAACTTAAGAATTGATGAAGAGGGCTTCCTGTGTCTTCAGCGGCTTGATGGGGATCTGCCTGAGCATCCGGTGACGCTGTCGGACTTGGGGAGGCTCTGGAATCACCTCTATGAGCAATCTCAGCAGAAGCAACAGGCTGATTTGACCCAGCTTTTCGTCGATTTGATTGAAGGAGATGTGCGATCGGGGGACGAACTGCGATCGCGCCTCGATAGCCTCAAGCAAGGCGGAGAAGCAGCCTCTGGTGCCGTGGGCAAGGCCAGCACCATTGTGGGAAGCATTCCCGGTGGCTCCACTGCTCGTCCCACTGCGGCAGTTCCCCCGGAAGTCAACGGCTTCACTGATGACAGTGCCACGATGCCTGAATGGCAGGACACCGAGGACAGCGAAGACCTGACGCGGGAGAGCGAAGACTTTTCCACGGTGGCGCTACCGATGCAGTTGATTGGCTTTGAGGATGCGGGGCTGACGGACATCGGGTCGCAGCGCAATCACAACGAAGACTGCTTTAGCCTGCAATCGCAGCTAGAAAAGACGGACAGTCCCCAGGGGCGCAGTCTGCACGCTAAGGGGCTGTATATCCTCTGTGATGGCATGGGTGGTCATGCAGGCGGTGAGGTGGCTAGTGCGCTGGCGGTGGATACGCTGAAGCAGTTGTTTAATGAACAGTGGCAGGACATGCTGCCCAATGAGGCACAAATTCGAGAGGCGATCGCCCAGGCCAACCGAGCGATTTTTGACCTGAACCAGGAGCGCGCTAGTTCTGGGAGTGGGCGCATGGGGACGACGCTGGCGTTGGCGCTGGTGCAGGATAATATGCTGGCGATCGCCCATGTGGGAGACAGTCGCATCTACCGCTACACGGCGCGTCAGGGCTTGGAGCAATTGACCATTGACCATGAAGTGGGACAACGGGAAATGCAGCGCGGGGTGGAGGCGGAGATTGCCTATGCTCGTCCGGATGCGTATCAACTGACGCAGGCGCTGGGGCCTCGGGATGAAAACGGCATTAAGCCGGAGGTGAGATTCCTGGAAATTAACGAAGACCAGGTGCTGCTGCTTTGCTCGGATGGGTTGACGGACAATAATTTGCTGGAAACCTACTGGGAGACGCAGGTGGCTCCTTTGCTGGAGGATGAGGTCAGCTTGGATCAGGGGGTGAGCAATTTGATTACGCTGGCGAATCAGTATAACGGGCACGATAATATTACGGCGATCGCGATTCGGGTGAGGGTGTTGCCGAATCTGAATCATATGCCTTCGACGAAGCTGCTGTAGGCGGAATTTTAACCGCAGAGACGCAGAGACGCAGAGATGGAGAGATGCAGAGGAAGTTTTTGGTTTTGTGTCCTGGTGAACGAAAGTTAAGTGGTTGAGCGTTTAGTTCTAGGCAATATTTCTCGGACAGCATTAGGGCGGAGAGTCAAACGAAAGAGGGATGCGGCTTGATGGGCTGCATCCCTCTTTTGTGTTTACTTTATTGAGTTATTGAGGGATTTTTTATTCCCATTCGATGGTGCCGGGGGGTTTGGAGGTGATGTCGTAGACGACGCGGTTAACGCCGGGGACTTCGTTGACGATGCGGTTGGAGATGGTTTCGAGGAGGTCGTAGGGGGTTCTGGCCCAGTCGGCGGTCATGCCGTCTTCGCTGGTGACGAAGCGGAGGACAATGGGGTAGGCGTAGGTGCGCTGGTCGCCCATGACACCGACGCTGCGGATGGGCAGCAGGACGGCGAAGGCTTGCCAGAAGTCGTGGTACATGCCGCTGCGGTTGATTTCTTGGCGAACGATTAGGTCGGCATCGCGGAGGATGTCGAGGCGCTCGTCGGTGACTTCGCCCAAGATGCGGATGGCGAGGCCGGGGCCGGGGAAGGGATGGCGGTTGACGATTTCTTCGGGGAGGCCGATGGAGCGTCCGACTTTGCGGACTTCGTCTTTGAACAATTTGCGGAGGGGTTCGACGAGTTTGAATCGTAGATCTTTGGGGAGTCCTCCGACATTGTGGTGGCTTTTGATTTTGACGGCGACTCGTTCACCCGTCTGTGGATCCATGTTGGTGTCGGCGGATTCAATGACATCGGGGTAGAGCGTTCCTTGGGCGAGATAATCGAAGGGGCCTAAGCGTTTCGATTCGCTTTCAAAGACCTGGATAAATTCGTGACCGATGCGTTTTCGTTTTTCTTCGGGATCGGTGATTCCGGCGATCGCAGAAATGAATTTTTCGCGCGCATTGACATATTCCACGGGGATGTGAAATTGTTCGTGGAAGAGTTTGACCAAGCGTTCAGGCTCTAGCTTTCGCATGAAGCCCTGGTCGATGAACATGCAGGTCAACTGGTCGCCAATGGCGCGGTGCAGCAGGAAGGCTAGAGTTGAGGAGTCAACACCACCGGAGAGCGCCAGCAGGACTCGTTTATCGCCAATTTTGGCTCGAATTTCTCGAATCGATTCTTCCACAAAAGCGGCGGTAGTCCAGGTGGGTTCGCAACTGCAAATGTGGTAGACAAAGTTGCGAATCAGCGCCATGCCGCCGAGGGAATGGACGACTTCGGGGTGGAACTGAACGCCGTAGAGCTTGCGGGTGTGGTCGGCGATCGCAGCACATTCGGTATTGTCGGTGTGCGCCAGCAGTTCAAAGCCCTCGGGTAGACGAGTGACGGAGTCTCCGTGGCTCATCCACATGGTGGTGCCATCTTCGACATTGGTGAGCAGATCGGTGGGATCGTCAATGTGCAGGAAGGCTTTGCCATATTCGGCTCGGGTGGCGCGTTCGACCTCGCCGCCTAGTTGTTGCACCATGAGCTGCATCCCATAACATACGCCCAGGATGGGAATGCCCAGATTCCAGATGCCCGGATCGCAGTGGGGCGCGCCCTGGTCATAGACTGAACTGGGGCCGCCGGAGAGAATAATCCCTTTGGGGTTGAGCTGTTGGAGTTGTTCGGGGGTGGTGCGGTAGGACAGGACTTCTGAGTAGACCTGGGTTTCGCGAATCCGCCGAGCAATCAATTCGGAATATTGGGAACCGAAGTCAAGAATGACGACCATTTGACGATCGAGTTGATGGGCAGACGACACCAAGGGCGGTTGTTCAATTTGGAGGGTCACGATATAAATCCTGCAAATAGGCTGGGTGATTGGACACAAAATAACTTGAATTGAGAGGGGATATCTTCACCCCATCCGGTAGATTTACTAAATTTAATATTGTTCAAGTATCTTAACAGAAACATCTCTGGCTCTGACATTGGGCGATCACATTAAAGTCCCAGAATGATTAATGTTCAAGAATCAAAGTTCAAGAATCAAAAGATAGGAACTTATGGAGCGAAAGTCGCCTTAGCGTAACAGTGAGC
>JALOOP010000116.1 GCA_025454315.1 Oculatellaceae cyanobacterium Prado106 | reverse complement strand
GTCAGAAATCACCCATCTTCAAAATTTCCTCAAAAAAGGATGCAATAACTTTCCTTAGAGTGAGTTGATTGATCCGCCCTTTGTTGTAACTTAGTCCATCGCGATATTGGATTTCGATATTGGATTTAAAGCCTTTCCTTAAAGCGTTTTTAAGGTCAACGAAAGACTGGCTAACAAAAGACTGGCCAACGAAAGACTAAAGTTTCAGCCACCAAGACTCTGGCATTGAGGAACTATGATAAATCTACATCAACAAGATATTAAGATTGGCGCAAAGGCGGCTCACAAGGCCGATGCGATCGCCCAGGTCGGTGAACTGCTTGTCCAAAACGGCCATATGCAGCCCGGTTATATCCACAGCATGATGGAGCGAGAAAAAGTTGCCAATACTTATCTCGGCAACGGCATTGCTATCCCCCATGGTCTGCCCCAGGATCGAGAGTTAATCCTGGAAACAGGGGTTGCTGTCCTCCAACTACCCCAAGGCGTAGACTGGAATCCTGGCGAACCCGTTCACTTGGTTGTCGGAATCGCGGCCAAATCCGATGAACATATTACGATTCTGTCAAACCTTACCCATGTGTTGGGCGATGAGCCGACCATTCAGCGACTTTCCCAGACCCAAAACCCCGCAGAAATCATCGCCGCTTTAACGAATTCGGTGCAGAATTCGACGATTTCCACCGTACCCCCCGCCGAAGCCGATTTCCCTGTTTTTGTGGATGTCGCGATCGCCAGCAAAACTGGACTCCATGCCCGTCCAGCCACCGTCCTAGCCAGCCTAGCCAAAGAATTTGAATCCGAAATTCGACTGCGTTACGGTCACCAAACCGCCAATGCCAAAAGCCTAGTCTCGTTGCTGCAACTCGGTGTTGAGGGCGGTCAAACCGTCCGTCTCATGGCACAGGGCAAAGACGAAGCCGCTGCCTTGGCTACCCTGCAAAGAGAGATCGCCGCTGGACTGGGAGAAACTGATGAAATTGAGTTAATCCCTGCACCTGTCTCTGGTTCTATATCCGGTTCTGTCTCTAGTATCCAGTTTCAATCTGCTGCGATCGCCGGAGTTTCTGCCTCTCCTGGATTGGCGATCGCCCCCATTTTCCATCTCAAACAAAGCAAAATCTTATTTGAACCCACCTCCCGAACGCCCGAAGTCGAAACCCAGCGGTTACATCAGGCGATCGCAACGGCCAAAGCCCAACTGCATGGACTGTATGAATCGGTTAGAGCGCGATCGGGACAGGCCAAGGCGGCTATATTTTTGGCACATCTAGAGTTTTTGACCGATCCAGAACTGTTGAGTCAGGCGATCGCTAATCTCCAGGGCGATCGCAGTGCCGCCTGGGCTTGGCATGAAGCCTATGAACAGCGCGCCCAAAGCCTGGAGCAACTGCAAGATCCTCTCCTGGCTGAACGCGCCACTGATCTCAGAGACATTGGTCGGCGAGTGTTGCGCCTGGTGGCTCAGCGGGTTGAGGAAGAACCGACGCTGCCGACTTCTCCGGTCATTTTAATTGCAGAGGATTTAACCCCTTCCGATACCGCCAAACTTGATCCGGCGCTGACTTTGGGCTTCTGTACTGCTAACGGGGGGTCGACTTCCCATAGTGCGATTATTGCGCGATCGCTCAACATTCCGGCGATCGTTGGTGCAGGCGCAGCCGTACTCGATTTAGCCGATGGCACCTGCTGCATTCTAGACGGCGACCAGGGCAATCTCTATCCCAATCCTTCCCAGGCGGATCTGGACTTGGCGCGATCGGTTCAGCAAGACCTGCATACCCTCCGCGAAACCGAGCAACTGTCTCGCTTCCAGCCCGCTATCCTGACGGACGGCCATCGCCTAGAAATCGTCGCCAACATTGGAGCCGCTGAAGAAGCCGAGCAGGCGGTCAATGCTGGAGCCGAAGGAATTGGCCTGCTTCGCACCGAATTTCTCTTCCTCAATCGCACCGAGCCACCTTCTGAGGAAGAACAAGTCGCTGCCTACACCGAGATGACTCGTGCCCTCAACGGACTACCGCTGATCATTCGGACGCTAGACATTGGCGGTGACAAAGCCATTCCCTATCTCAACTTTCCCGCTGAAGCAAATCCCTTTCTGGGTCTGCGGGGCATTCGCCTCTGTCTCCAGGAGCCTGCCCTGTTCAAAACCCAGCTTCGCGCCATTTTCCAGGCATCCCAGACTGGACTGATCAAAATCCTGTTTCCTATGATCGCCACGCTAGAGGAGTTTTTGCAGGCGCGGGAAATTGCAGAGTTGGTGCGATCGCAAATCGGCGCAAACCCTGTCGAGTACGGCATCATGATCGAGGTACCCTCAGCCGTGATGATGGCTCCAGAATTCGCCAAGGAAGTTCAGTTTTTCTCGATCGGCACCAATGATCTAACGCAGTACACGCTAGCGATGGATCGGGGACATCCCACGCTGGCTAAACAGGCGGATGCGCTCCATCCTGCTGTACTGCGATTAATTGACCAAACCGTAAAAGCAGCCCAAGCCGAAGGCAAATGGGTTGGCGTTTGTGGCGGTGTGGCAGGCGATCCGCTGGGGGCAGCGATTCTGGCAGGGTTGGGTGTGACGGAACTGAGCGTCAGCATTCCCAGTGTGGCAGCGGTCAAAGCCAGATTACGGCAACTGTCGTTGGGGCAGGTGCGATCGCTAGCTCAACAGGCGCTTAATTGTCGTACTGCGGCTGAGGTTCGTTCTTTACCCATTGAAGGGGCAGGGTTATGACTGTGACACAACCTGCGATGATACAACCTGCGATCGCCACTCTCACCCTCAATCCTGCTATTGACCATACCGCCACCATTGCTGAGTTTCAGGCTGGTGAGGTGAACCGGGTGACTGGGGAACAGGTCGATCCGGGCGGCAAGGGCATAAACGTGGCTTCGTTCTTGGCAGAGGCTGGATTGACCGTGACCGCTACAGGAATTTTGGGCAGGGATAACGCTGGCATTTTTGCCGATTTGTTCGATCGCAAAGGCATCCAAAACCAGTTTGTGATGATACCAGGACGCACTCGAACGAATATCAAAATCATTGACAGCGTTCAAAACCAGGTGACGGACATTAACTTTCCAGGACTAACGCCCTCGGCATCGGCGATCGACCAACTCTATGGCACGATCGCCACCCTAGTTCCCACCCACGACTGGTTCATCCTCTCCGGCAGCTTACCCGCCACCGTTGCTCCCTCGATTTATTACGACTGGATTAAATTCCTCAAGGCTCAGGGCAAAACGGTAATCCTAGATGCTAGTGGTGCCAGCCTCCAACAAGCTATTCCCACCGCTCCTTTTGCCATAAAGCCGAATCTGGAGGAATTGCAGGAGGTGTTGGGGCGATCGCTTCCCACATTAGGCGATCGGCTGGCTGCGACACAGTCTTTGGTATCGCAGGGCATCTCAACGGTCATTCTCTCTCTAGGAGCCGAAGGGGCGCTGTTTGTGGATGCCTCAACGGCTATTTGGGCTTGTCCTCCGGCGATCGAGGTGGTTAGTACAGTCGGCGCAGGTGATGCGATGGTATCGGGATTTGTCGTGGGACAATTGCGAGGACTTCAATTGTCCGACTGCGCCCGCCTTGCAACCGCTTTTTCCATGGGTGCATTAAGTCAAATCGGTGCGCGATTGCCTCCCAAGGAAGTCTTGGAGTCTTTTGCAGAAAGAGTTGAGGTGAAGATTTTGTAGCCCAATTGCCATCTTTCTTAGGACATAAAAATTCTTCCCCAAGCTGTCTCAAAAGCTGTCTCAAAAGCTGTCTCAAAAGCTGTTTCAGGAGAAGTGAATGTTACGCAGGATTACCAGAATCGGGTGCTGTGTTACGCTTCACAAACCCATGCTACAGAGGATGAGATTTACCACTAAATTAGTTATAAAGGAGCGATCGCTATTCATGAATTCACTCTTCAAATCACAGCATGATCCACCGATAAAAAAGCCCTTCTAAATTTCTAAACCAAGCTCCACAAGCCACAGCCCGGATTTCTCACAACGTTTTTCAGAAGTGGCCATGCCGAAAAAACAGTCTGCGTTTTTTTCACAACTGGCTAGAGCGCTCTTAGATGCTTGGTTTCAGCCTTTTCGAGTTGAGCTTGTGAGAAATCCGGGCACAGTTCAAGTCTCAATTGCCCCACTCATTTCATCATCAGCAATCCCCGGTCTGAACGTCTTGTCTCAAAAGAAAACTTGTCTAACTTGTCCTAAAAGACAACAAGAGTTAAGCAAAAGATAGAAACAGGGAACGCAACAAGGAATCACCCCCTACTCCCCACTCCCCACTCCCCGCTCCCCACTCCCCACTCCCCACTCCCCGCTCCCCACTCCCCACTCCCCACTCCCTAAAAAAAAGGAAAAAGAATGGTTACCCCAAAAACAATCGTAGCAGTCACCGCCTGTCCAACGGGAATTGCCCATACGCTGATGGCCGCAGAAGCCCTCAAAAAAACAGCCCAAACGCTAGGCTACACCATCAAAGTTGAAACACAAGGCGCGGATGGTGCAAAGAACATCCTGACAGACGCAGATATTGCCGCCGCAGACACGGTGATTATCGCCTCCGATATTCACGTCAATCTCGATCGCTTCCACGGCAAACCGCTCTACGCCGTATCCACTAGCAAAGCCATTTCCAACACTCGCCAAGTCATCGAATCCGCCATTCTAGAAGCCCAGGATCACGCCCCGGTGGCCACGGTTGGCAGCACTTCCAGACATCTCGTGGGCATCACCTCCTGCCCCACCGGAATCGCCCACACCTTCATGGCCGCAGAAGCGCTGCGAAAAGGAGCCGTTGCTCTAGGACATGACATCAAAGTAGAAACGCAGGGTTCTGTCGGAGCCAAAAATCAATTGACCGACGAAGACATCGCCCAAGCCGATGCCGTGGTCATTGCCGCCGATACCCATGTCGATCTCTCCCGCTTCCACGGCAAACGGCTCTACCAAACTTCCACCAAACAGGCTCTCAAAGATGGCGCTGGCATTGTTCAGGCGGCTCTGGATCTGCCCAACCCCACTGAATCCGATCGCCCCTCTACTCAATCCTCCGAAGGAGCCGATTATTTAACCGCTGTCCGCCAAGCCAAAGCGAATCAGTCGGCGCGGCGATCGGGGCCTTACAAGCATTTGCTCACGGGCGTTTCCTACATGCTGCCTGTGATTGTTGCGGGTGGGTTGATTATTGCCCTGTCCTTTATCTTTGGCCTGAAACCTGCTGAGGGCACCTTCGGCGCGGCGCTGATGCAAATTGGCGGCACCGCTGCGTTTTCCTTGATTGTTCCGGTTCTCTCTGGGTTTATCGCGTTTTCCATCGCCGATCGCCCTGGTCTAGCCCCTGGTTTAGTGGGTGGGGTATTGGCTGCCAATCTAGGCATGGGCTTTTTAGGCGGCATTTTATCCGGCTATCTGGCGGGCTATATTGCTAAGTTTATTCGCGACAAGATCAATCTGCCGCAGAATCTAGAAGGTCTAAAACCCATTTTGGTGATTCCTTTGCTGGCCACTCTGGCGGTCGGGTTACTGCTGATCTATGTCTTTGGTGTGCCTGTGAAAGCGATTCTGGATGGACTGACCGCCTTCCTGCAAAACATGGGACAAACCAATGCCATCATTCTTGGTTTAATCCTGGGCGGCATGATGGCCGTCGATATGGGCGGTCCGGTGAATAAAGCAGCCTATACCTTTGCCGTTGGGTTACTGGCCAGCAATGTCTATGCCCCCATGGCCGCCGTCATGGCCGCTGGCATGACACCTCCGCTCGGATTGGCCTTAGCCACCCTCCTGGCCAAACGTCTCTTCTCCGATGAAGAACGGGAAGCGGGCAAAGTCGCCTCGGTCTTGGGCATTTCCTTCATCACCGAAGGAGCCATTCCCTTCGCCGCCAAAGATCCCTTCCGCGTCATCCCAGCCTGTATCGCAGGCTCTGCGGTTGCAGGCGGACTGTCCATGCTCTTTGGCAGCACCCTGCGCGCCCCCCACGGTGGTATCTTCGTTTTGGCGATTCCCAATGCGGTCGGTCAGGGTGGCTTGTATGTGGTGGCGATCGCCGTCGGCACCCTCGTCACCGCCCTCGTCGTCACCCAGCTAAAGCGCTGGAGTCCCAAAGCCAAGCGCAACGAACCCGCCCAGGAGCAGCCCATGATGTCCGTTCGCTAAGGAACCTACGGGTTAACGTGGATTAACAGAGTCCCAGTTGTTGAACGGTGTGGTGCAGTCACACTATCCAACAACTGGGACTTTTTTCTCTTTAAATCCCTAACCCGTGAAGTTTTTGAACAGGCCCTTAGAATGAAGCCGCCAATTGCCTCAAAGACTCCCCACCTTGGCCAAACACTGACCAGCCATCGCCTACCAACACCGTCTCAATTCCCTCCAACTCCGCCAAACGTTTCACCGAAGCGATCGCCATCCCCCGATCTTGCAACTTGGCATCCGGCAACATCATCAGCCGCCCCGCCTGATGCGCCCGCACCAGATCGCCCGTAATCAAAGTCGTGTCTTCCAGCAGCAGCGCCAACTCACCCGGTGTTTTCGAGCCATCTAGCGCGATCGCCACCAACCCCGGCACCACCGTTTCTCCATCTGCTAGCCAGCGATCGCACCCCATCAGAAACGTCGATTGTTCGGCGTTCGGCGCTGCAACCTTGGCACCTAGCTTCTGGGCAAGCTCTTGACTGGCACGAATATGATCCGAATTCGTAATGATAATCCAAGCGGCTCCCCCCAAACTCGTAAGATGCGCCAGGTCATGATCCGAGAGCGGCATCGGATCGATTAGCACATTGCCTTCGGGGCGAATCCAGGCAACGCCATTAAAATCCACGTTGCGCTCAAGGTCAAAGGCTGACCAGGTAAAGAGATCGGGGCGATGCAGAGATTTCATGAGAGATTTGGATAGAACGACTCTCAAATTTTGCCATGAAACATCTGGAAAACCCGGACAGATTTCCGGGTTTAGGCAGCCATCAGTATGATTTGACCCTTAATCAATTCGGTTCGCTCATCTGCGCTCAGAATGCCAACCTCGCTCATGCGATGCTACTCCTGCACCGTCCAAGATCTGAGGTGGTTTCGATCGAGAGAAATAGTGGGATCAGGAGGGGCATTCAGGGATGTCATGATCTTCCCAGGTTGATGTTAATAGATTGACCATCTTTTTCAATTCTAACTGGAACTTGAGATCAGGTTTGCATCATCAGCCGATCGAACTTTACCTTCCAAGATTCATAATCCTCCACATAATCGACACCGCAGACGGTTTTAGGGGGAGTGGGGCGATCGCTCAATAACCGAGCAACCGCCTGACCCACCAGCGGTGTCTTGACCCGATTACCGTAAGGATTCCAGATAAACTCCGAGTCTACTCGCTCAACATAATCGCAGAGAAACAGCGTATCCTCAAAGAAATACAGCGTAAATCCGGGAGTATGTCCGCCCATTACCACAGCTTCAATGCCCAAAAGCTCAAAGTCGGCTTCAAAGGTGCGATCGAAGCTAAACCGTCGGCTATTAGGATGAACTGCATCCCGTTGATGAATCCAAACCTGTGTTCTAAACTCTTGTCGATATAAATTGGATGCTCCCAGACAATCGTAGTGAGTAAACAGAATATATTCCATGGGAGTCATTTGGGAATCAAACGTGGATGGACAGTCGATCCACACAATGCCATTCCCCGTGTCAATCCGATAGGCCGCATGTTCAAAATCAAACGGAGGGGCAGATTTGAGTTGGGAGATGCGATCGCTCACCTGCACCGCCTCAACCTGACGAGTCGCAGAACAATCCAGCGCAGTCGTAAAATGCTCCGGGGTCGCACCGCAAAATCGGCACCGCTTCGGATAAAACCCAATCATGTTGAAGCTACAGGCGGTACAAACCCATTGCTGTGAAGGGTCAGACGGGAGGAGTTTTGTCCGGTCAATTGCTTTGTCAGTCTGTGTCATAGGTAGTATGCTCTAAAATTTTCTAATAAATGTCCTACACCGCCTAGAGCGCGTAGTTCATTGAGAATTTTGCATATTTTCCTATTGAACCATAGGACACCGATTACAACGAGCTTCCTCCCAACTGTCTTGCAATTAGCTGAGCAAATAATCCTTCTTCTTGTGCTAACGTTTCAAACGAACCCTGTTGCACCACCCGCCCCGCCTCAATCACATAAATGCGATCGGCATTGCGAATCGTACTCAGTCGATGGGCAATCACAATCCGCGTCACGCCCAGAGAATCGAGGCTTTCAGTGACGATCGCCTGAGTTCGATTATCCAGCGCACTGGTCGCCTCATCAAAGAGCAGCAGTTTAGGTTTGAGCGCCAATGCCCGAGCAATCATCAGCCGCTGCCGTTGCCCCCCCGAAATATTGCCGCCCCCCTCGCTGACGAACGTGTACATGCCCATCGGCATCCCGCGAATATCATCGGCAAATCCCGCCATCTCAGCCGCTTCCCATGCCGAACTAACGGGCAGCAGCGTACTAGCAGCAATATTTTCATAGATGCTGCCTGCATTGATACGGCCATTCTGCAACACTACACCCAGTTGCCGCCGCACAGCGGTAATGTCCAATCCGGCTAGCTCCTGTCCGTCATAATACACAGTCCCTTCCAGCGGCGTGTCAAAGCCCAGCAGCAACCGCATCAACGTCGATTTACCACTACCTGAAGGCCCCACCAAAGCAATAAATTCACCCGGTTCAGCGGAGAGACTGACCTGATCCAAGGTCAAAGGCCCATCCGACCGATATCGAAAGGTCACCCGATCGACCACCACCCGCCCCATCAATCGTCCTGGATCAGCCTTGGTGGGATCGACTTCCGGTTCTGCCGTGAGGAGAGGTTGCGATCGCCGCCACAACGTCACTACATCCAGCACCGTAATAATGGTGTTGCTAAGACTGGTCGCCCCGCTAATAAAGATTCCATAGGCAGCAGTAAAGGCCAAGAATTGCCCCGTGGACAGGCGGGTAGATCCTGCGGCTTGAGCTTGACTAATCAAAATGACGGTTGTCCAAAACAGCAGCGTGGAAGTGACACCGGGAAGCACAGTGTTAAACACTTTGGCGCTATCTTGAATCAACTGAGTCTTAGCCTCCAGTTTTAACTGCTGCGCGTACTTTTTCCCCCAGGTGGCAAAAGCCCGTTCTTCAGCGCCAGCACTACGAAGTTTCGGCACCGCTTCAATGAGTTTCACCAATAACCCATAGATATCTCCACGAATTTCCAGCAAAGGACGGGTCAGCCGTAAAAGCAGCGTGCCTGCGGTACCAATGAAGGCGATCGCCACCCCCGCCACCAATCCCGCCACTAGCGCAAGTTGTGGGCTATAGGCCAGCATCAACCCAAAGTTAAGCAGCGCAAAAAAGCTCGTCAACAGAGTTTGTAAGGTCGTGCCCGTTAGCTTGCTGCGAATTTGGCTAATCGTGGACACCCGAGAGTCCAGATCGCCGATCGTATATTGTCGAAAGAAATCTGGCTTGAGCCTCAGCAATCGATCCCAGACCGCAGCCTGCATGGAAGATTCTGATAAAGTTTCTAAGCGCATTGCTGCGATCGCCTGTACCCCCTGAAGTCCGACTGATCCAACCGCAAAAAATAAGAGTCCCAGGCTGATTTGGAATAGGAGTTGGCGATCGCCCATCGGCAAAGCCTGATCGATTAACAGTCCGGTTGCTAACGGCAGCAACATGCCTGCGATCGTCACGGCTGCTCCCATTCCCAGCATCGTCACCAAATTTTTAAGCTGACCCTTAAACGCAAATTGTACCAAATCCCAGGCGCGCGGAATCTTGGCAGTAAACGGACGATAGAAAATGTAGGCACTGGGATGGATTTGCGCTGCTAATGTTGCATCTATGACGGGACGACGCGATTTTCCATTGGGGGTTAGGGTGAAATCCGATCCGGAGGGTTCAAAGATCTCATAATGATCGCCTGAGACGGGCAGCAGGGCAACCGGATGCCGACCTTCACGGGTGTAAGCCACCATCGGCCCACCGTCCTTCTGCCACCAGTTGTCTCGCAGGACAATGCGCCGCAAGCGCAACCGGGATGCATAGGCGATCGCCTCCAAGGGATCTTTCATCCGCATCGGATCTTCGGCCTCCAACGGCGGCTCAATAGCAACGCCCAAGGCTCGGCCAACGGCTCCAGCCACCATCAGCAGGCGATCGCCCCTCAAAAACGTTTCCTTGGACTGAGGCTGTAGCAGCGCAGCCAGATCTTGCAGCGCCGTTTGGGTGACCTGACGATTCAGCCTTTGACGAGCTTGGAATCGGGAAAAATCGGCTTGAATAGCTTGGGCTTCAACTTGCTCAAGGCTACGAAGAAAAAGCTGGTGAACCTGATTTAATCCTTTCAGAAAAGGTTCGGTGGATTGAAATTGATCCACCGATTGAACTGCAAACTGTGCGGCTTCAGCAGCGGAGATCCACATTCCGGTTGTCAAGGGAAACAAAGGAGACTCTGAGGCGATCGTCAGGTTCTCCAAGCCATACCACTGTACTGTTCCGGTCTGACATTGGAGCCAAAGGAGTGTTGCTGCCGGAGGCTGAAAAATTTGCTGGGGATCTAAAGAGAGATAGCGATCGATTGCAACCAACGGTGCAAATCCTGGCCTGGGTAATCCTTCGACCTGTGCCAATTGATGCAACCAGGGTTCAACCCAAAGGATCAACTGGGGCAGGGAAAGATCGGCGATCGCTTCTGGTCTCAATTGGCTCGGCTCAACTGCAACCGCAATTGGGCAAAAGCTATCCGTCGGGGCAACAGCCACACTAAAGAGGGCTTCTCCAGGACTCACATCAAAGAGATAGCGGCGTTCTCCTTCCGGTTTGCCGTCGATGGTTTTGACTGCGAAGAGGGCGATCGCACCCTGTTCAACGATCCATACGACAGCGGGATCGTTGAGTAACAGCGGCACATTTCCCTGAATCTTTTGGGAACTTTGTTCGGTGCTGGAAAGGGCGATCGGCTTTGTCTGGGTCATAATCAAGAACAAGGGTGAAAGTTACGAAATTGTTAACCTTTATTGTTAATCTTTAACTAGAAAATTGATATTTTTTATTCTTTTAATTAGAAAACTGCTCTCTTGCGCTGGGTTCTTTATATAGTTAGCGCTTGCTATGTATTGGCCATTATCTATTCCTGTTTCTGTGCTTATAAAGCAGAGACTATTGTTTCTAATTCGCGGTAAGCATAGACATAAAACAAAAAGACAACCATCAAAAACAAGATCCTCTAAACATAACACAGCCTTTTCTCTTCGGTTAACCCACCCATTCTGCTTCAATGTGTTACCACAAGCCAGAGAGCAGTTTTATGAGAATCTCCTAACATAAGCCTAGCCATTCCTAATACCAGAATTAGAGCGATCGCAGGGCAGACTTAAGAGTAAAGTTAAGCGAAAAGATAAGGGTTAACTTAAGCAATTTCAAAAAGATAAATAAAGGGATAGACAGCTTTGTAAAACTGATCTAAACTGGCGAATGAAAATCAAATTTCCTTGGAGTAACGCACAAGGATTTGCAATGCACAGGAACCTGCAAGGGAGCATGTCACTTTTGCATGAGTAAAAATGCCTAGGACTTCTAGTACTGGAAAAATGAAGAGGTATCGGCGAGAATCAGAACGATCGCTTACCCCAACAAAGCTATGACCCCCGAACAAGAGCAAGCCCTCAAAGCCCATCTCCAAGCCGTCGCTAAAATTCTCTATGAGGATAGCGATCCGGATGGGATGCAAACTCTAGAGGGGATTGAAATGACCGTCAGGCAAAAGATTCAAGCCCATGTCAGTCCAGAGTTGGGATTTTTTTTGTTGGAGCGCTTACAGGCACAACAGCAGGCCGAACCCGAACCCTAAAAAGCACGTTAGGGGAACTAAAAATCACGATGAAGCAAGCCGAGAAACTAGAGGTGTTGCCCCATCGCCAGTTAAGCCCCCATCTAGAGAATTGCTGTTTACGGTTGAGTGCGGTGGTGTCTTATGAACAAGCCGAAAAAGACCTCGCATACCTAACAGGCATTCGAGTACCTGCTAAAACTCAACACCGCCTGGTTCACCGTCAAACCTTCGCTTTACCAGAGATTGAACAACCGATTGAGGAGGTGTGCGTAGATGGCGGTAAAGTTAGGTTAAGAACGCCGCTGGGTGAGGAATGTGAATGGAAAGATTACAAGGCAATTGCAACAGACCAGGGAATAGTGGCGAACTTCCACAACAATGCACAGTTAACAAGCTGGGTTAATCAACAACCTCTGGCAAACCCCTTGGTTTGCTTAGGGGATGGTCATGATGGCATCTGGAATATGGTCGGCCAAATTGCAACTACTTCACAAAGATTAGAGATTTTGGATTGGTACCATCTCAAGGAGAATCTTCACAAAGTAGGTGGCTCGAATAAGCGGCTCAATCAGGCAGAAGCATGGTTGTGGCAAGGTCGAGTGGAGGAGACGATTGCTTTGTTTACCAACTGTCAAAGAAAGCAGGCCCAGAACTTCTGTGTGTATCTGCAGAAACATCAACATCGCATCGTCAACTATGAGTATTTTCAAGCCGAAGGACTATACTCCATTGGCTCGGGTGCGGTTGAATCTGCCATCAAACAAATTGATCGGCGAGTCCAGATTTCAGGAGCGCAATGGAAGCGAGAAAATGTCCCTCAAGTATTAGCTCATCGCTGCGCCTATCTGAATGAATTAATTGGTTCATCGGTACCCACTAGCTAAGTATAATTGCTTATGAAAAGGTGACATACTCCCAACCTGCAACCCATCAGGAACCATTTCTGTAAAGCCTTCTGAATTCATGAGCCTGTGTCGCTTTTCTAAGCCCGATCGCGCATTCACTAGCAACACTGCGAAACAGCAACACGATTAAAAGCGGTACTGCGAAACAGCAAAAGTTGACCGAAAAGTTGGTTGACCAACAAGTTAGTTGACAAAAAACTAGTTGACCGAAAAGTTAACTAAAAAGGTTAACTGAAAAAATCAACTGAAAAGTTAATCGATGGAACGCGATCGCTCAAAGACTGCGAATTCTCTGAGGTTAAGTCATGATGCATTCATGGCACATTCAGATGAATTTAAAGTAAACAGGCAGGCTCACCCGTTGCAGCAAGCTCAAAGCAATCTCTATCACAATATCCAGAGGGATTCTCTATGTCCACATCCAACGAAGAACTGAACGTTGAACAACTCGCCAGCGTTTCCGGCGGCGAAGATGGTGGCTTCCGCCGTCAAAACCCCGACATTGGCCCCACCGAAGGAATCCTCAGCGCAGCCGATCTCTCAAAGATCTCCGGTGGTGAAGACGGCGGCTACCGTCGCCAAAATCCCGAAGGCGTTGGCCCCACCGAAGGTCTACTGAGTGACGCTGACCTGTCCACGGTTTCCGGCGGCGAAGACGGCGGCTATCGTCGTCAAAATCCCGAAGGTGTTGGCCCTACCGAAGGTCTACTGAGTGACGCTGACCTGTCCACGGTTTCCGGCGGCGAAGACGGCGGTTACCGTCGTCAAAACCCCGAAGGTGTCGGCCCCACCGAAGGTCTGATCCAATAGTCCAATTTCACCAAGCCAAATTTCATCGTTCTTGAAACGTCAAAAAGGAAGCACATTTAGCAAATGTGCTTCCTTTCGTTATGACTTTCAATTGCGTCCTCCTCTTGTCCTCAGGTTTCAGCAGGACTAAAGTCCTTACTACAAACCTGTTCGTAGTAAGGACTTCAGTCCTTACAGTGCCTCAGAAGTCTGACATTCTCCCTAAACAGGCTGTTCAAGTGTGATGGAAATGCTTGATTGTGATACTTCCCTTTCATCCTCCAGGTTCAGCAGGACTAAAGTCCTCACTACAAACCTGTTCGTAGTAAGGACTTCAGTCCTTACAGTCCTTCATTTGATGGAAATCACCTTGATCTCTTAACTCTCTTCACTCTGAATCAAATTCGCGTAATATCCTCCTTCCTGCCACAGTGACTCATGCGTTCCCCGCTGAACCACCTTCCCCCGTTCCAGCACAATAATCTCATCACAATCTCGAATCGTACTCAACCGATGCGCCACAATCAAACAAGTGCATCCCCGCCGCCGTAAACTCTGATCAATCATTTTCTCTGTTTCCGAATCCAGCGCACTCGTCGCCTCATCCATAATCAAAATCGACGGCTGATTCACCAGCGCTCTAGCAATCTCCAACCGCTGCCGCTGCCCTCCGCTCAAGTTTGCGGCTCCCTCCGACAGCATCGCATCATACCCGCCAGGGAGCGCCAGAATCACCTCATGAATGGCCGCATCCTGACAGGCTTTTTCAAGGGTGCGATCGCCAACCGTCCCATCCCACAGCGACAGATTTGCCCGAATCGTATCGGCAAACAGCAAAATCTCCTGATCCACCACCGAAATCGAATCCGTTAGCACCGGACGCGGAATTCTAGAACGTGGAATGCCATCGAACCGCACCTCACCCGACCAGGGTTCATACAGTCCCGACACCAATTTAGCCAACGTGGATTTACCCGAACCGCTGCCCCCAATCAAGGCAACGCGCTGACCTGGTTTCAGCGTTAGGCTAAAGCGATCGATCAAGGGAGCATTCGCCCGACTATAGCCAAAGGTCACCTCCTTCAGTTCAATGGAGCCTTTTAGCCGAAATAGAGTCTCTGAGGGAGTCTCAGTAGAATTTTCAGAAGTTGTAGCATGGGCGATCGCCGTTCCTCCCATAGAAGTTTGAGAGAAGGTCTGAGAAGAAATCTGCGGCGGATCAAGAGCAGTATCCGTTGGATTGTCCAAGACATCATCGAGTCGCAGCAGGTTGCCCTCCAATTCCTGGAGCGTACTACCGAACCGTACTAGATTATTGACGGGATTGAGAAAGCTTGTGGTCAACAGTTGAAAGGCCAACAGCATCCCAATCGTGATCTCTCCCTGAACAATTAGCCAGCCGCCGACCGCTAGCAGAAAAACATTGCTTAAGGAAGTTAGAAGTGAAGGTAAAAGACTCAGCTTTTGGTTGGCCAGATTGAGTTCCTGCTGAGCATTGCTGGCCTTGGTGTAGTACCCTGCCCAGCGGGAAAAGAAATCCGACTCTAATCCAGAAGCCTTCAAGGTTTCGATGCTTTGTAGTCCTGCGATCGCCACCCCATTCACCTTGCCAAAGTTCTGAGACACCTTCAGATTAGCATCGGTGCGATTCCGCGAAACCCATTGCAGAACGGCAACATTGGCGATCGCAAAACAAATCACCACCAGCGCCAGCATGACATTGTACCGCAGCATCACCGCCGCATAAAATACCACCATCACCACACTGATGATTGTCGTGGTCAACTGCCCAGTTAATACAGTGGCGACCCGATCGTTGAGCCGAATCCGGCTGCTAATTTCACCCGGATAACGCTGGGCGTAGTAGCTCACGGGCAGTCGTAAAACATGCCAGATAAATTGACTCGATAGGGTGATCGAGAGTTTGATTTTTAACTTGCGGAGATACTGTAGCTGTAGCGCGGTGAGAATGCCCTGAACGGCGATCGTCAACACCAGTGCCGTCAACAAATAGGGCAACCAGTCCAACCGATTCTGGATCAACACCGAATCGACAAACACCTGACTAAATAGGGGAACGGCCAAATTCGGCAGGACTAACAGAAACCCCGCGACCACACTATATAAAACGGCCAGCGACGATCCTCGCAGCCGACTTTGTAGCGACTGCACCACGCTTTTCTTTTTGCCGCCTTTTTGAAACTCCGCCCCCGGTTCCATCACCAGAACAATCCCGGTATAGCCCTGATTAAACTCATCGACCGGAATACTTCGAGGCCCGGTTGCCGGATCATTCAAATAAACCCGCCCTTTCTGGAACCCTTCCACCACCAAAAAATGGTCAAACTGCCAAAACACAATATAGGGCGGTGGCAACTGCATCAACCCCTGCAAGTCCTTCTTAAACCCCTTTGCTGACAGCCCATAGTTTCGTGCCGCCATCACCATATTGGCCGCCGAACTGCCATCCCGCGAAATTCCACAGGCTTGCCGCAACTCCGCCAACGGCACAATCCGCCCGTAATAGCCCAAAATCATTCCTAGTGCCGCTGCCCCACACTCGACCGCCTCCATTTGCAGCACCGTTGGAGTCCTCACCCGGACTTTTATGCGACTTTGGAGCGATCGCCATTTCTCTTTGAGATCTTTTAGAGGAGTTGATAAGGTGACTTGCATAGCGGTTCTACTTCAGGAACGGAAAGATAAACTGAATGGGCGATCGCTCACTCAAAGTCACGCGCCCCTGAGTCGGCACCCCACCTGCCAACTGCATCTCTGGCCCTTTGGACATAGACCATTGATAGCCCGTCGGTGTCGAAGCATCAGGTTTCAGTTGGGCAATCACTTCTATAGAGGCCGGAACATAGACGAGATCCAGTAATTCTGCATTATTTTGTACATGTTGTAGTGCAACACTCCGCATGACAGGTTGTGTTGATACTTCTGTCACCGTTGCCTCCAGTCCGCCAACTTCCTGATAGTTAGCCGTGACGGGCGTGACTAACATGCGATCGCCCGGCTGGATCTGTCGCCCATCTTCAATAGGAAAGTAGCTAATGCTGATCAGTTGCTTGGGATTAGATGTATTTTGCAACAGTAATCCCTTTGCTTGAGCCGTCAGGGGAATGCGTCCTAGAATGCTCCAGAGGAGGGCGATCGCCACCAAAAAGCCCAGTGAGGCTAGCGGCCACCAATCCTTCAGGCTGATTACCTGCAGCAGTTGGTCAAGCTGTTCCGGAGAAGATATCTTATCGAGCGCTTCCTGCCGAAATAAACTATTTTTTTCTGCTTCATCGGCCATCTCTCATCCTCCTTATCCGCTTGGACTTTAAACCTTGACGCCTAAACCTTAACGCCTAAACCTTAACGCCCAACTGTTGCAGCATCCAATTGAATCGGGCGCGGGCGATCGTAATTTGCTGAAGCACTCCCAAGTCAATTTCCTCCTCATAGCGGGATTCCTCGCACAAACTGTTGCCAGGTTGATAATGTTTGGCACCACTACAGCCCACCCGACAAAGGATCTGGAACAATCGCTCTGCTGATAAATTAGCCAAAGCCTGATAAAAACGAGCCGCAAAGCCGCTGTCCTGCTGTAGCTTTTGGGTGAGGTCGGGGATAGGCAAGGATAAAAGTAGCGTCTCTTGCTGAGCTTGTAAGGTGTAAGTATTGGGTGTCATATCGAGAAAAGCTGTGACGCCGAGAACTTCACCGGGGGTGACTTGGGCGATCGCGCTTCGAGTCAAGGTTTTAGTGGCTCCAAACACGACCGCAAGCAAGGGGTGCTGTTCTGTGTCAATGAGAATCGACAATTCCCCTTCCAAAACAATCTCGATCGCTTCTAAGGGCTGCCCTTCGCTCAAATAGGTGGCACCACTGGCCACTCGTTTGAGGCTGCCCTTGCTGACCATCCAGCACATATCGCTGTCATGCAGGCTGCTAAAGACAGAAAGAATTCCTTTTGTTGCGGTTGGCTGAGACTGGAGCATGACCGACTTAAACTGGAGAATCTCCTGGGAGAATTCAGCAGTCATCTGCCATTGTTTTTGGGAGAGAATCATGGCGATCGCCCGGTAAAATCGCCCTGCAAAGCAGATATCCTGGCTTAACTTTGTCGCTAGCAACGGTAAAGGAATGGCAAACAAAATAACAGAGGTTTGCGCCTTCACCGAATACAGCATAGAATGCTTCCCAATCAGGGAAAACGCACCCATGACATCACCGGCAGCAAAGTGGAAAATCTGCCGATCTGCCCCATCCGACTCAGTTTGGATCGCCGTTAGCTCCCCCTCCAAGACCAAATAGAGATGATTCACCTTTTCCTGAGCCTGTAAGAAAATCTCGCCAGCCGCAAGAACTATCTGCTGCCCCACAGACCTCATCCAATCAATGTCCCGATTTGCTAATTCCCTAAGTAAGATAAGCTGATTAACATCTAGATTGATAGCTTTTCCCTTATTGTGGCACGGTTGTAGAATCTGGTTTGTGCAAACTAAAAGTCGTTTAGCTTATCTGTCATAGTCGAAGGATTCTCAGCAAGTGGATCACTCTTGATGCAACGTTATTAATGCAACCTTTCCCAACATTTACAAGGTTCTATATCAATCCGAAATATTTTTTGAGAGTAGGGGCAAGCGTAGCCCACCCCTACTCTCAAAAAATATTTCAAAAATCAAATTGGAACGCTATCTGTGCGAAGAAGACCTCTGAAATTATATCTTTGAATATCAAGTACCATCGACGATTCCATAGGAATCCCTGATCCCACGATGAAATTTAAGACGTAACATCATGGATTCAGCAGCATCTGTGAAAACTGCAAATCGAAAACTATGAATCGAAATTTATGAAGCCAGTCAGGCTCAAAATTTCAGCTTATTTCTTCGATTAAACTCGGTGAATCTAACCCAATCCACTATAGTCCGAATCGTCATGCAAAAATTGTCTAATCTTGTAAAATCTAGCCGATTCCTGCGAACAAAATTTGAAGAATTACTAAGTCATGCAAACTTATAAAAAACTTCCCCAAATGGTATCTCAGGCAACAGAAGGGCAAAAAAGATACATCGCAAGCATCATTCTGCTTCATGTCCCCTGCCAACATTCAACCCTGAACAATTTCTGTCAAAAATTTTGTCTATAGAAATAAGATGCGTTAACGATAGCGTAAGGCACGGCATTTATTCTGTAGAAATGAACGGAAACAAGAACATATTGGTGAACTGCCAGTAACAAAATCAGAAAGAAGATATTGATTGCTTACGTTAAGCGTTCCCCTTGCCGAACGCGCTTTCTACACATGCTTCTGTGAAGTAGAGCGTCCAGCGCAGCACTGGCTAAATTAGTGAGCGAACGATAAGGACATTTCCATGAAAGAAGATCCCAGATTTTTTGTAATGTGACTTCGCCGCATTACAAAAAATCTGGGATCTTTTTCTTCAGAGATCACCTAACTGCTCCGCATCAACTGCAAGTTTCAGAATAAGGGCTTGTTAAGAAACGAAACATCTTTGTTGAAACGAATCAAGATTTGAGTATTAGAATTAGCCTTCGTAATTGTAATCGCAGAGTGAAAATTAGTCCGAATTACAAAAAATAACCCAATCAAAATCCCAATGCCAACTCCAATTAATAAATCGGTCAATAAAATGGCTAAAATAGTAATGGTAAAAGGTAAAAATTGGTCCCAGCCCTTCTTAAACATTTTCATAAACACCGAAGGCGAAGCCAATTTGTACCCCACAATTAATAAAATTGCCGCCAAACAAGCCAAAGGAATCTGATTTAAAGTTTGCGATATGAAAATTACACATACCAAGAGCAAAACGCCGTGAATGATAACAAACATTTTGGTTCGTCCGCCTGCGTTGATGCCTACCGAACTTCGCACAATCACCGAAGTAATGGGCAAGCCACCTACCAAACCTGCAATAGAATTGCCAATGCCTTGAGCAATCAGCTCTCGATTCAAAGAAGCTTTGCGTTTATAAGGGTCTAATTTTTCTAAAGCCTCCAAAGTCAATAAAGTCTCGATGCTGGCTATCAAACCAATGGTCAAAGCACTTATCCAAATACTTTGATGGCTCAAATAAGACCAATACGGCAAGTTAAATCCGCTCAAAAAACCATTTAAATCATTGATTACGGGCAAGTTGACTAAATGAGTAGAATTTAATTTCAAAGCCGGAAAATACCCCGCATA